>JAYVTS010000090.1:0-28866 GCA_043788645.1 Verrucomicrobiota bacterium | reverse complement strand
GTTGGCGTCGGTCTCGGCAAAAAGCAATTGGGTGCCCGCCGGGAGACTTACCCCGGCAGCCCGGGCGAGGACGAGGGGATCTTTCCCAATGAAATCCTTGTTGACGGCTGCGTGACTGCATCCGCCACCTTGTCCGGGAGTGATCGTGAACGCCGCTTTGGTCAGAGCATCCAATTGCGCTCCGCTCAATTTCACTGCGCCATGGAGTTCCATTTGTGCCATTAATTTGTCGGCGATATTCTCCAGAGCGAAGACTTCTTTTTCTCCGATGCACAGCAAATTGTTGTCGTAACTGGCCCCTTGAATAATAGCGCGTGCGGCTCGTTTGAGGCACGCCGTATCATCGACATAGACCGGTGGATTTCCGGGACCCGCACAAATCGCTCGCTTCCCCGTTTGCATCGCGGCCTTCACAACCCCAGGCCCGCCGGTGACGAGGAGGAGCCGAACCGCCTCATGTTTGCACATGGCCGCAAAACTTTCCATCGACGGTCGTTCAATGATCGTGGCAATATTCTCGATGCCCGTTTCCCGATAGATCGCTTCATTATAAGCCCGAACCGCAATCGCTGCACACCGCGCGGCGCTCGGATGGGGATTGAAGACTACGGAATTTCCGGCGGCACAGATGTTGACGATATTGCCACTGAGAGTGGGAATGGAATGGGTGCTGGGGGTCACTGCGCCCACCACACCAAACGGGGTGTATTCCTCAAGCGTAATCCCGTGATCGCCACTGCGGGCGTCGGGTCGAAGCCATTCCACACCCGGAACCAATTTAATGATCTTGAGTTTTTCGATTTTGTGATCGAGGCGACCAATCTTGGTCTCTTCCAATTCCAGGCGCCCCCACGCATCGGCGTTGGCCTCCGCCATCGCTTTGACGATCTCCACGATCTTAACTCGGGCAGCGATCCCCCCTTTTTGAAGTTGGACGAATGATTCCTGAGCCGCGGCGCAGGCTTCACTAGCGTCGGTAAAGACGCCAAACTTGCCCCGTAGTGCCGGGTTGCCGGATGGGGATTTTCCGCTGCAACCACAGTCGGCCTTCGTAGCATTCGCCGGACTTGTGGCAGCGGCAGGGGCAGCCGTTGGCCCACCGCCTAGGCGACCCAACACTTCGGCGACGATGTCGCGAATCAACGTTTCGTTCAAGGAGCTCATTTTTCCGAAAAGTGCGAGCAAATCGCCCGCGGAATAATTCTAATGGGTCTGTGGTTCTAACTCTGCTGCGATGGGGCGTCGGCTATTGTCGTGCGCTATAGATTTCTTTTCCCAGCACATCGACGGTGTCCACAATCCCGATCACGACGGCATCGACCGGGGCGTCCTTCATCCCACCTGCGAGGCGGGCGCTGCTGCCCTGGCAGAACAGGACTAGCTCACCGATGCCGGAGCCCACGGTGTCCACTGCGACGATGGTATTCATACCGGGCCGAAATTGCGTCGGGTCCTTTTCGTCGACCAGTTGCGGCCGGAGCAGGAGCAGCTTGCGGCCGTTCATGCTCGCCTCTTTTTTGGTCGAGACCACTGAGCCTTCTACGCGGGCGAGAAACATCTTTTTTGGGGCAGAGGCTGCATTCGAGAACGTGGGATCAAAAATCGAAAAGTCAGAAACCAGAAATCGAAACCATCGAGTCGAACATTAACGACACTCATTGGCTTCCCACTCCCAATTTCAAACTCCCAATTTCGAACTATTTCTTCTTAGGCAGCACGGCTTCTACATCGCTATGCGGCCGCGCAATGACGTGGACGCTGACCACTTCGCCCTTGATCGCTTTGATGGCCTGCGCCCCGGCATCAGTGGCCGCTTTGACGGCGGCTACGTCGCCGAACACGACCGCGGTGACCAGGGCGTTGCCGACCTGGGTCATGGGACCGGCGAGTTCTACGTTCGCGGCTTTAAGCATCGCGTCGGTGCCCTCGACGAGGGCGACCAATCCGCGGGTTTCGATCATTCCAATGGCTGGTTGTAACATAATAATGGTTCGTATTTACGGTTAAAATTAGAGAAAATAGAATTAGTTCCGGCCTTCCAATAGTCGTTGGACTTCGCGGGCGACCACCAACTCTTCATTGGTGGGTATGACTAAAACTTTGATCCGCGACTGAGGAGCACTGATGACGGTTTCGGTGGCGTGCGTGGCGTGGTTGATGTCCGCGTCCAGCACCAAGCCGAGCTGATCGAGGTTGGCGCAGATGGCGGACCGGAGTTCCGGTCGGTTCTCGCCGATGCCGGCAGCGAAAACGAGAGCGTCCACGCCGTTCAGCTGGAGGAAAAAGCCACCGATCCAACGGCGGGCCTCGCTCACAAACACGTCCACGGCCAGTTTCGCCTTGGGATTCCCCTGCAATGCGGCCGCTTGGATATCTCGAATATCATTGGATAGCCCGCCGCTGAGCCCCTTCAGGCCTCCTTCTTTAGACAACTGCCGTTGGGCTTCCTCCACGGTGAGTCCCAAGGTCTTGACTGCGTAAGGGAGTGCTTCTGCATCCAGATCACCCACGCGATTGTTTTGGGGCAGCCCGGATTGCGGACTCAGACCGAGACTGTTTCCGATCGCCACGCCGTTCAAGGTCCCCGTGATGCTCGAACTTCCCCCGAGGTGACACGAAATCACCCGTAACGGGGCGCCCGGAGGAGGAGCGACATTTCCGTCGATATAAAGACGTCGAGCACGTTGAGCGACGTCGAGTCTTCCCAGCAGTTCAGCACTCCGTTCGGCGAGGAACTTGTGACTGGCGCCGTGAAATCCCCAGCGTCGGATTCCGATGCCATGCCAAGCATCGGGCACTGCGTAGCGCATCATGGCTTCGGGCGCGTATTGGTAAAATGCGGTCTCGAACAATGCAATCAGGGGCACGCCGGGGATGCGTTTTGCAAACAACCTGATCCCAGTAATATAGGGCGGATTATGAGCGGGTGCGAGCCCATTATAAGCTTCCATTGCTGTCAGCACCTGGTCATCAATTCGCACACAACCCGTCAGGTCCTTTGCGATCACCGTTTTGAACCCCACGGCCGCTAGATCGTGATCGTTCGCAAGGGCGCCCGCTTGGCGAAGCTGCGCGAGGCAAGCTTCAATCGCTGCCGAATAGTCCGTCACCCGCTCGAGCCCGCCTTGGTGGACGACACGCTCGGCGCCCTTCGAGAAGTCGAAGAGGCGCCATTTGAGCGAGGTCGAACCGAGGTTGGCGACGAGGATCTTCAAGGAGACGTTCAGGAACGGAGGGTGCGGTTGATTACTGCAACCACTTACCGAGCACCGCGAGGCCATCATGCGGCCGCGGGATTACCTGTACGCTCACCACCGTGCCCACCTGGGCGGCCGCGGCGGCGCCTGCGTCCGTGGCCGCTTTCACGCTGGCGACATCGCCACGGAAAAAGGCGGTGACGTAGCCTGATCCAATCTTTTCCCAGCCGGTGAAATTGACGTTGGCGGCTTTGAGCGCAGCGTCTACCGCCTCGAAAAGCGCGCACAGTCCCTTGCACTCGATCATGCCAATTGCTTGTTGTGCCATATAATGATTAAAGGTTAAATTTTGCGATGATTATTTTTTTGCAATCGGTACCGCTTCGCCGAAGAAAATCTTACCGAGATCGTCATGCGGACGAGCGATGACGTGGCTCGCGACGAGTTCACCGACCCTGCCGGCTGCTTTGGAACCGGCATCGACGGCTGCTTTGACGCTGGCAACGTCTCCCCGGCAAATCACGGTGATTAGACCGCCGCCGATCGGAATGGTCTTAGTGATCGTAATGTTTGCGGCTTTGGCCATGGCATCGGTGGCTTCGATGCTGCCGGTGTAGCCCCTGGTTTCAATCATGCCGATTGCTTCGCTCATAGTCTTTTGCTTTTTGCGTTGAGAATTTGGAGTTGAAAGTTGAGAAAATTAGTTGATCAATTCACAGGGCGTTTCTGGCTGGAGATTGCAGGCATTGCCTTCGTCGGTGTCGATATGGACCTCCAGTTTGAAACTCGGATCTACCCGCACGAGGAGTTCGTCCAGAGAAATGGCGCAGGGACCCCCGATTTTCAGGTGCATCTTCTGCCCCGCTTTGACTCCGTAAAACTCGGCATCCACCGGATGCATATGGACATGCCGCGCGGCCCGGATCACCCCCTGGGGCATTTCGAAAAATCCAGCGGGTCCCATCAACATACAACCCGGAGTGTCCTGAATGGTGCCCGACGCTCGCAAAGGAATTTCAAAGCCCAGAGCGATGGCGTCCGTGTACGCGAGTTCGATTTGATTCAAACTTCGGCAAGGCCCGAGAATGCGAAGATTTGAAATCACCCGGCTCCGAGGTCCGATGAGCGTCACGGTCTCTTTCGCCGCAAATTGGCCATCTTGATAAAGCCATTTGTGGATGCCTAGTTTGTGACCCGTACCAAACAAGGCCTCGACCGCCTCAGGAGTCAAATGACAATGCCGAGCACTCACGTTGACCACCAACGGATTGGGTGCACCCGCCGTACGCGGTAGCGATTTTCCCAAGCGAGCGTAAACCGAACGACGGACCAGATGTTCGATGACTGCGCGATGCGGAGGCGATGTAACTGCCTGAGACATTTTGGAATGTATAGCGATGTTTTGAAAGAGAGTCAATTCAATTGTTGCAGAATCTACCAGAATCTCCCATTCTTTTGGCAATCAATGCAATCTGAAGAACGTCAAGAGCGAATCGAGGCTCATCTCACCAAGATGGAGTTTGCTTCGTTGGATGAGCTGTCAGAGTTGGTCGATGCGTCGGTTTCAACGGTGCGTCGCGATCTGGATATCCTTGAATCTCAGGGGACCGTTCGGCGGACGCATGGGGGTGCGCGGCTGATAAACCCGAAATCCGATGAGTTTGCTTTCTCCGCCCGCGACGCTCAACAGGCGTCCGAAAAGGAGATCATTGCCAAGGCGTGTGCGGAGCTGATCCTGCCGAATCAAACGGTGATTGTGGATGCGGGCACCACTTGTGCCCATGTGGCACGGTACTTGGAGGCAAAGAGCCCGCATATCATTACCAATTCTCTGCCTGTGGCGAACACATTTTCCTCGTCTGCCAAGCTGGAAGTCGTGGTGACTGGTGGTGTGATTTATCCACGACTGGGTGTATTGGTAGGTCCGTTGGCGGTTGCGTCGATGGCTCAAATTCATGCGGATGTCGCCATTATGAGTTGTGGGGGCATCACTTCTGAGGTCGTTACGAACTCCCACGGACTACTGATCGAGATTCAGAGGGCGATGATGCAAGCGGCGCGACGCGTGGTTTTGTGTGTGGACCACACCAAATTTGGGCGTCAATCCATCAGTCGACTTTGTGACTTGGAAGCCATCGACACCGTAATTACCGACCAAGCGCCAGCGCCGGAAATGCAGGCGGCTCTTGAAAAGGCTGGCGTGGAGTTGATCCTTGCCTCTGCGGAGGGTTCCTTGGTGATTCTGCCCCCCCAGCCCAGGGTTATTCGGCCGGCGCAGCGCAAAGGGATGACCACTCATTCGACTGCGGGCATTTCCAGCGAACACGACGGCTTCATCGACTAGCCGGAAGTCAAGCCAACCTCACCGGCGCACTCTCTTGATACGCTTCGATTCTCCGCAATCCTTCTTCGCTCAAGCTTTTGCTCATCTCGAGGCAGATCGACTCCGGTTTCCAGGCTCAATGCCCGCGCTGGTGGCTCTGACACGCTTCGATTCACGAGCCAGCATGCAAGTACTTAGCGTACGGCTTTGAACGACGTCGGGGTGACGCAAGTTCCCGACGCCTATTGGTCCTGGGTGTTGTTCGGATTGGGCATCGACGCCTTGGGACTGCTCCGTCGCAAGCTCGCCTGCGCGAATTCTTCCGATCATCCTCTTTTGGCGACCCAAGGCCGAAGTTCTTCGAACCCGGTTTGGTTTAATTTGTCAAACAGAGTACCCGATACCTTAGACGGCTGAATCGGTTTATGTCAAATATATTATGTCAGACAGCTTAATTGTTTAGTTTATATTGTCAATTATATTGTGTCAGACATATTTGTTAGATTTGAGCCTGGAACTTATTGGTCACCTTTTATGTACCCGTGTAAATGGCCCTTCGGAACGGCGAGGGCGGCGAGCAGTGCACGGTCAGTCGCAATCCCGGGTTTTTGGACGGAAGGCACCATTGCCGGACGCGGCCTAGTCTCGCATCTTCGGCGCGTATTTATGTCGAGTCGACGGCAATATCCGTTTCATCTTTTTGAGCCCCGGTGGCAACAACACTGGAGCCAGGAACAGACCTTTCGTGCGTGGAATCCAGGTGAATCCTTTCCGGTCACGCACCCATTTGCCATTCGGCATTCGTTAACGGGACGTCCGCTGACGGCGGCCGAACTTCCGCCCAAGTACTATATACTGGATATGTTCCCATATCCCAGCGGGGCGGGTTTGCATGTGGGACATCCCGAAGGATACACCGCCACGGATATTTTGGCTCGCTACCGTCGCGCTCTGGGATTCAACGTGTTGCATCCGATGGGTTGGGATTCTTTCGGGCTGCCTGCGGAACAGTACGCCGTCAAAACCGGACGGCATCCGCGCGAAACAACCAACGAAAACATCGCCATCTTCATCCAGCAGATTAAAGCACTGGGTTTTAGTTACGATTGGTCGCGGGAATTGGCGACCAGCGATCCGGAGTATTTTCGATGGACCCAGTGGATCTTCCTTCAGACTTATCATGCTTGGTTCAATCCTGTTTCCCAGCGGGCGGAACCGATTTCAACCCTGACCTATCCGTCAGAGTGCGATTCGGAGGCGAAACGGCGCGAGTATCGAGACTCGAAGCGGTTGGCCTTTGTCAGTGAAGCACCGGTGAATTGGTGTCCTGAACTTGGCACGGTGCTGGCGAATGAAGAAGTGACCGCCGGCAAGTCGGAGGTCGGCGGATTTCCGGTGATTCGCCGGCCGATGCGCCAATGGATGTTACGGATCACGGCGTACACGGACCGGCTGTTGACCGATCTGGACACCATTGAGTGGAGCGATTCCCTCAAGGAAATGCAGCGAAATTGGATTGGTCGTAGTGAAGGCGCGGAAGTGATCTTCCCGGTCTCGGGCCATTCCGAATCCATTCGCGTTTTTACCACGCGGCCCGACACCCTTTTCGGCGCGACCTATATGGTGTTATCACCCGAGCACCGGTTGGTGTCCGTGCTTTCGTCTGAGGGACAACGGGAGGCGGTGGTTGCTTACCAACGTCAAGCAACGATGAAATCGGACTTAGATCGGACCGAGTTAGCGAAAGACAAGTCCGGGGTTTGGACCGGGGCGTATGCGGTGAACCCGGTGAATGGGCAGCGAATTCCGGTTTGGATTTCAGATTACGTGCTCGCGAGTTATGGCACGGGAGCGATCATGGCTGTGCCCGCTCACGACGAACGTGATTTCGAGTTCGCCAAAAAATTTAACTTGCCCATTGTGCAGGTAGTGCAACCTCCGGACGCTCGGACCGGTGGGCAGGGCTATTGCGACGCCGGGACGGCCGTGAATTCCGAAGGGCCGGAGATTTCCTTGAATGGGCTCTTTACAGTCGACGCCAAAGTGAAAGTGACGGCTTGGCTGGAACAAAAGGGCATGGGCCGGAAGACCATTAACTTCAAATTGAGGGACTGGCTTTTTAGCCGACAGCGATACTGGGGAGAGCCGTTCCCGATTGTTTGGAAAGTGGATTCGGAGGGGAATCGCTACCACGAAGCGTTGCCGGAATCGGTGTTGCCGTTGGTTCCGCCTGCGTTGGTGGACTATAAACCGACGGTGGAAGGCCAACCACCGCTCGCCCGAGCGCAGGATTGGGTCAATCTGCCAGATGGGTCCGTTCGTGAAACCAACACGATGCCTCAGTGGGCTGGGTCGTGCTGGTACTTTCTCCGTTACCTGGACGTGCGAAATACGCAGGCCTTTGTGGGGGCGGCGGCGGAACAGTATTGGATGGGGGCGGGACTTCGGGAGGGTTCGCGAACGTTGACGACGCCAGGCGTCGACCTCTATGTCGGCGGTACGGAACATGCGGTATTACACCTTTTGTACGCCCGGTTTTGGCACAAGGTTTTGTTTGATTTAGGCCATGTGACGACGGCGGAGCCTTTTTACAAACTGGTGAACCAGGGATTAATCCTGGGCGCGGACGGGCAAAAAATGTCCAAATCCGCCGGGAATGGGGTGAATCCGAATGACGTTTTGGTGGAGTTCGGCGCGGACGCCTTCCGATTGTATGAAATGTTCATGGGCCCGCTGCAAGACACCAAACCTTGGAATACGAAGGGGGTGGAGGGCGTTTACCGATTCCTGGGGCGCGTCTGGCGTTTGTTTGTGGATGAAAAGTCGGAAGAGGAATACGAGCAAAACACGACCATTGCTCCGGATCGCGAAGCGGAGTTTGTTGCGGCGATTCGGCTCAACGGGCTGGTGCGAGAGGTCGCGCCGTCGTCCGAGCAATTGAAGGCATTGCACGCCTGTATCAAAAAAGTCACGGAAGACCTGGAGGGATTGCGGTTTAATACGGCGATTTCGGCGATGATGGTTTTTGTGAATGAGGCCATTGGTTGGACGGAACGACCGGTGGCCGTGTTGCGTTCATTTCTCCAAGTGCTGGCTCCGTTTGCACCGCATTTGAGTGAAGAATTGTGGGCGCGATTGCACCGTTTAATTGGCCCAGACCAAGCGGTTCCGAATTTGACGTATGCGCCTTGGCCCAAGTTTGATCCTGCGTTACTCGTCGAGACGGAGTGGGAATTGCCGGTGCAAGTGAATGGAAAACTACGCGATGTGGTCCGAGTAGCGATTAACGCCACGGTGGCCGAGTGTGAAGCGGCGGCGAAGGCATCCGACAAGGTTCGCCCATTCCTCGAAGGTAAAGTGGTTAAGAAAATCGTCGTTGTGCCGAAGAAGCTTGTGAACCTGGTCGTGGTTTGATTGGGAAAACTGACGGTGAACCGGATGACCAAACAAGAGCTGAGAGTGTGTTGGGTGCTTTTGCTGTTGATCTTCGGTGGATTGGTGAGCAAGGCGTGGTGGCGGAGTCGTTCGCCAGCGTCGTTGCCACCGGTACCGGTCAGCGCAGATCCCGGCACGCAGTACGAAGTTGGACGATAGCTACGGCATGAACGAATTCGACAAGGCTCTGGAGCCCATTATCGCAAAAGATCCCCGTTATGCCCGCGAGGCTTATCAATTCTTGCGGGAGGCATTGGATCACACCCAATTAGAGTTGGTCCGTTCCGGTGCCAAAGCCCGGCATGTCACGCCAACCGAACTGCTGGAGGGGTTGCGGCAATGTGCGTTGAGCCAGTTTGGGCCGATGGCGATGACCGTGCTGGAAGACTGGGGCGTCCGTGCGGGCGAGGATTGGGGAGAAATTGTTTTCAATCTCATCGAGCACCAAGTCTTAGCGAAAACCGAGCGGGATTCGAAGGACGACTTTCGGGGCGGCTACGATTTTCACGACGCGTTTCACAAGCCGTTTTTGCCGACGAGCACCCGGGTGAAGTGATCAGGGGCTGATACCAATACCGCAGGCAAAGTCAGCCATTGAGCCGTCCTGGGCCGACCGGGCCGCTACTGGCGCGGATGATCAATTCCGCCGGTAAACGCTTCGTTTCGGTGGGTTCGCCGCGGATGCTTTTGACGAGCGTTTCCATGGCGACGGCTCCGAGGCGGAATTTGGGTTGTCGAATGGTCGTGAGGGGCACGCGAAAATATTCGCTGACCAGCACGTTTCCGAAGCCGACGACAGATAGGTCTTGCGGGATCCTGATTCCTTGGTTGAGCAACAGGTTAGCGGCCCCAATCGCCACCAAATCATTGGCCCCTTGCAGGGCAGTAGCTCCGGGTTGTTCCTGAATGAGTTGGAGGGCTGATCGGGCACCTTCCTCAATCGTTGAACCGGCATGGAAGATGAGCCGATCATCGATTGGTATCCCGGCTTCGCGCAAGGCTCGGCGGTAACCTTCGAGTCGTTCGGTGGCCCAAGGCGCGGCCAATGGGCCTGCTAAGAAAGCGATTCGGCGATGGCCAAGTTCTAGCAGATGCCGGGTGGCGGCGGCGCTGGCACCCATATCATCGATTTCAACCGCGACTAATTTTGCGCAAAAGGCGGACCGATGTCCCAAGACCACTGCGGGGATTCCGCGTTGGAGTAATTCATCGTAGGCCGGAGTGTGTGGCTCCAGACGATGAACCGGGGCTAGAAGGAGGCCGTCAACTCTCCGGGCCAGGAGTCGGCGGAGCGCGGTTTCTTCCCGCTCAACCGAACCGAGCGACTGGTTGAGAAGCAGATCATAGCCGAGTTCGTGTGCCTGTTGTTCGATCGCTGTGAGAACTCGGGCGTAGATCGGATCGGTGACCCCTGGAATAATCACTCCGAGGAGACGCGAGGTTCGGCTGCGCAAACTGGTTGCGGCGGAGTCGGGCACGTAGCCCATTTTTTCGACCAACCCCCGAATGCGCGCTTTCGTAGCGGTTGAGATATCGGGCTTGTCTCGAAGTGCCTTCGAGACGGTCATGATCGACACTCCGGCGGCTTCAGCGATTTCCTTCAGGCGAACCACAAGACGGAAAAAAGCGAACCGGTCGGGGCAGGGGAAGGAAGAGTTCTGCGCAGACTGTTGGCCGTTGCGCTTACCGAAAATCTTCCCTACCTCAAACCCGATCCTTTAGGTAGAATTGCTCTCATGAGCTCCACGTCCCTCGCCGCTACTCCCACGAGCCTTCCTCGGGTCCCCGAGGCCGTCCTCGTGCAGGCACGGGCGGCGGTGCGCCTCTATTTTACACGGTGCTTTTGGTTCTGGCACCCCGACGCAACCGTGGAAAACCGGGACGACGTCCGTATCGTGATCGAGCACCTCCGCGAATACGGCGACCACCGTGCGTGGCGGCTCGCCCAAAACCTACGGAAATGCCTCTAACACCTTTCCAATCCGAAGTGCTTGGTGTCCTTGCCGCCAACCGCAGGGAGGAAAGCTATTTTGCTGGCGGAATGGTGCTGCACGCTTCCCCGAACTCCGCCCGTTACAGCCACGACTTCGACATTTTCCATGAAGCTGCCGACGAAGTCACCCGCGCTAGCGAAGCCGACTCCGCCAGCCTTCGTGCGGTCGGCTTAACGGTTGAACCGCAGCGCGGTGATTGGACAGAGCACGCTACTTTTCGCAAGGCCAAAGTCTATCGCGGCACTGACAGTGTGGGTATTGATTGGGCGGCTGACTCCGCCTTTCGTTTTTTTCCTATCGAACTCGACCCGGTCGCTCTCAAAACTGCATGGATCGAGATGTCCGACCGCGCCGACGCGGAGATGACACTGCCGGCCGATACGC
Organism: Verrucomicrobiota bacterium; assembly: GCA_043788645.1. Lineage (GTDB taxonomy): Bacteria > Verrucomicrobiota > Verrucomicrobiia > Limisphaerales > UBA9464 > CANIZL01. The sequence goes on along the minus strand of JAYVTS010000090.1, from coordinate 17,533 downwards.
AACCCGACATGCTTATTGGTGTCGCATTTGTAGACGCCCACGGTCACCCCGGCTGGATTGGCGACGATTCGACACTGAAGATTCATGAACCTTGCGTCCGCGGTTGCCTTCCGCGCCTGCGCGGACTGTAGCGGGCGGCGTCCTGCCGTCTCCCCCGCTGAGAAGGAACTGCGATCAAAGCCGCTTGCGCTCTATCGCCGTCAACGCGCTTTCCCCCGTGATGAAATGGAATCCGACCCAGGCGATTTCCGACGAAAAAAGAGCCGCGGTTGCCCGCGGCCCCTCCTTAGCAAACTCGTATTCGCCCGGATCTACTTCTTCGCTTTTTTGATCGGAACTGTGGCGATCGTTTGCAGGATGCGGCTGGCGATTTTGTAGGGGTCGCCTTGGGAGTTCGGTCGGCGATCTTCGAGATAGCCCTTGTAACCATTGTTAGCAAAGCTGTGCGGAACGCGGACCGAGGCGCCCCGGTTGGCAATGCCGTAGTTAAATTTGTCGATCGACTGGGTTTCGTGCAGGCCGGTTAAGCGGAGGTGGTTGTCCGGGCCATACACGGCAATGTGCTCGTTCTTATATTTGTCGAATGCCGCCATCAGGGCCTCAAAATAGTCCTTTCCACCGACTTCTCGCATCTGGGTGGTGGAAAAGTTTGCGTGCATGCCGGAACCGTTCCAATCCACGTCTTTACCGAGCGGTTTGCAATGGAAATTCACGTCAACACCATACTTCTCGCACAAGCGGACGAGGAGATAGCGAGCAACCCATACTTGGTCAGCAGCACTTCGGGAGCCCTTGCCGAAAACTTGGAACTCCCACTGACCTTTGGCCACTTCGGCGTTGATGCCTTCGTGATTAATCCCGGCATCGAGGCAAAGATCGAGGTGGGTGTCCACGATTTCACGGGCGATGCAGCCGACGTTCTTATATCCGACACCGGTGTAGTACTCGCCTTGCGGAGCCGGGTAGCCGGACTCAGGGAAACCCAGGGGCCGACCGTCTTTGTATAGGAAGTATTCCTGCTCAAATCCGAACCAAGCTCCTGGATCGTCGAGGATGGTTCCTCGGCTGTTTGAAGCATGAGGGGTCTTTCCATCCGGCATCATGACTTCGCACATCACCAACACGCCGTTCTTTTTCGTCGTATCCGGATAAACGGCCACCGGCTTGAGCATGCAATCGGAGCTGCGGCCTTCGGCTTGGCGCGTCGAGCTTCCGTCAAAACCCCATTGAGGAAGCTCCTCGAGTTTAGGAAAACTGGCAAATTCCTTCACCTGGGTTTTGCCGCGGAGGTTCGGGACGGGCTCATAACCATCGAGCCAAAGGTATTCGAGTTTGTATTTCGCCATGTGCGTTCTGTGTAGAAGTGAATTTGATGCTTTGATTGAACTGAGTCGGAAAAACCATTTCAATCGAGACGTCGCATTTTGAGCAGGGGCGATGCCACGATGCAAGAATTTTGCTTTGGATCGGTAAAATTCTCGCCAAAGATCGGAAATTCCTTGATATTCCAGAAGGTTTGATCGGTCACACCCGCGCTGGCTAGCACTCTCTGGTTTGACCTAATTTGGCCAGTGTGTTTAAATTGAAACAGTTTTACCCCCAGGCTAGATCAGCCGAACGATCAGCCCGCCTCCGGCCATGCTTAAAGTGAAGGATACCCTGCGGGCCACCGTTCACCTCACCTTCGACGGTCGGGTGATTAAGGCCTATCACGGGGCCGACGCGCTCAGTCGGTTCAACAACGAGGTCCGCATCCTTCGCCACCTCGAAGAGTGGGGCTGTCTGAACGTTCCAGTCTTACTCGAAGCGGATGCCTCATGGCCGCGAATTATTACGACGAATTGCGGCAGCCGCGTGGAACATCTGGACCCGCTGCGATTGAAGGAACTCTTCGGTGAGCTGGAACGGTTTGGAGTGCACCATGATGATCAGGATATTCGCAACGTCACTTATCGTCAGTCAGATGGGCGTTTTTGCCTGATCGATTTTGAGTTCGCCTCTCTCGTCACCACTTCGGGTAAATCTCAATGAGTGATTCTGCACCTCGCCAGCCTCACCTGAAATGGTCCGGCTGGACCGACCGCGGCAAAGTCCGACGCAACAATGAAGACGCCTTCTTGGGGCTCCGTTTCGATGCGCACGAACTGCATCGGTTGGGCAAATATGGCGAAGCCACAATGATCCATGCCGATCTCGCGTTTGCCGTGTGCGACGGCATGGGGGGAGCATTAGCCGGTGAATTTGCGAGCAAAATTGCGGTCGAAAAAATCGCCACCTTGTTGCCCCGCGCTTTTCGGAGGTCTCCGGCCGGGTTGGAGGCCGGTTTCGGTGGCGTTCTCACTGAACTTTACAAACGGGTCCATGGAGCCTTGGTCCATCTCGGTGGCAGCTATGAGGAATGCCGCGGGATGGAGACGACGATGAGTCTGTGCTGGTTTACCGACCGTTGGATGTATTTCGGCCATGTGGGTGACAGTCGGATCTACCTCCTTTCCGCCCGGGACGGTGTTCTAAAGCAGCTCAGTGAAGACGATACCTATGTGGGCTGGCTGTTTCGCTCGGGACTGATCAATGAACGCGAGGCTCGAACCCATCCCCGGCGGAGCGTGCTTCAGAAATCCCTCGGAGGTAGCAATCAGTTCGTCGATCCTCAGGTCGGCGCCGTGGCGTGCGAATCAGGCGATATCTTCCTGCTTTGTTCTGACGGATTAGTCGATGGTTTGTACGATCATGCGATCATCGACTTGCTCCGATCTGAGCCGGAATCGGAATTCAGTCCCAATCTGGCCGAACGTTTGGTCGAGGCATCTCTGGCCGATTCGGGACGTGACAACACGACTGCCTTGGTAATCCAGGTCGGATCTGGATCTGAGAAATAAATGAAGGCCAACGGTTCACCGCAACGGTTTGGTGAGGGCGGCTTCGGTATCTTCCGGTGCGTGGTGGACACCGACTGGTTGTAGGGCGATCTCTACGGCGCGTTGAATGCGGGTGAGTTCGGATGAAATTTACAGTGCTGTTGCAAGGCGGCAGTGAGGCGTCTGGAATAGGCGGTTCTAGAGATTTCCAACGCCCCAAGTGCTCGCGTGGTGCTCGTCAACATCTGCGTATCAAAAAGGCTATAGCCCTGGTGTTGTAAATGTTGAAGCAAAGAAACAAGGGCAATTTTCGAGGCGTCGTTGGTATGGTGAAACATCGATTCTCCGGCGAAAAATCCGCCCACGGCGACCCCATAGACCCCACCCACCAGTCGATCACCTTCCCAAATCTCACAGCTATGCGCCCAGCCGGACCGATGCATCAATTCATAGGCTTCAATAAATTCGGTGCTGATCCAGGTGTTATCGCCTCGGCGCGGAACGGTCGCACACGCACGGATGACCGCGCTGAACGCGCGGTCAAACGTGATGCGAAAATTCTTTCGTCGCAGCGTCCGAGCCAAACTGTGTGAAATGTGAACGTTTTGAAATTCGAAGATAGCCCGAGGGTCCGGCGACCACCAAGTGACGGGTCGGGCGCTCCAAGGAAATAAGCCGGAGCGATAGGCACTCAGCAGCCGATTCACCGAGAGATCCCCGCCCGCGCAGACAAATCCGCGTTCGTCGGCCGTTTCCGGCGATGGAAACTCCGTATCTCGGCCAATCCAAGTGACCTGCGGGTTCATGCCGGAAATCAATTAATCAGGCGAGGCGAGCGCCCGGAGGAAAAGCATTTGGAGTTCGTTGACGGCATCCATGAGCCACATGCTGGGAAAGTTGGTGGGATGAACTTCCGGGATTTCGTCCACCTCAAATTCAGGGCAACCGAGATATTCCCAATGGGCGAGTTTGATTTCGTTGAGGGCCTGCAAAAACCGTTCGACTTCCGCCCGGGACAAGGTCAATCCGAATCCTTTTCGACCCCGCGTCGGGGCCGTCAGCTGAGAGCTGGTTGGGCTAAAAAGTTGCTGAAGAAACTCCCGGTTCGCTCGTTGCTGCAGGGCGATCGCTGCGTTGAAATCCTCGACGGCGCTGGGGGGTAGTGCCTCCGGAGCGCGACTCAATCGCACCATACCGCGCCGGGCCGCGGCACCTAGCGCGACGAGATGACGCATGGCCTTCACTTCCCGAAGATTCAAAAGAAACACCAAGCGTTCCCCGTCGTGGCTTAAGAGTTTCATACTGTTAATCGCGCTCTTTTTCGAGCGTCACCGTCAAACCGTACGCCTGAAGTTGGTGGACATAATATTCAGCTTTTTCGAAGCTCTCTCGGATTAATAGGGATTTTCCCTGCTCATGAACTTCGAGCATGTGTTTCTCAGCGCGTTTCCGAGCCCAGCCAAACACCGTTTGGAAAACATGCGTTACGTATTCCATGAGGTTGACAGGGTCATTCCAGCAAATGACCAGAAAGCCGGGGTCGCGGGCCTCCTGGCTGCGCGTCTCCGGTTCCCGCGTGGGCTTTGGAACCGTCAGTGGCTCCACCGTCGTCGGCATGGCTAAAACGTTAAACCATTTTGGGCCAGGCGTCGAGGGAACCGACGGCGCCGGTGAGGGATCGAGAAATAAGCGAGTGAGGGAGTTGATCGATCACGCGCGGTGTTTGATTTCAAGCTTTGTTCTAGAACTACATCCCCATGATCTGGTAGCCACAATCGACGTATAAAACCTGCCCCGTGATGGCCCCGGCGCCGTCACTGGCCAAAAAAACACCCGTATGCCCTAGCTCCGAGGGCTGTACATTGCGCTGGAGTGGCGCATGGGCTTCGTAATGCTTGAGCATCTCCGTGAACCCGGCGATACCGCGGGCCGCCAGCGTATTCATGGGCCCGGCGGAAATGCAGTTCACCCGGATCTTTCTGGGCCCAAGACTATGGGCGAGGTAGCGGGTGCTGGCTTCGAGGGCCGCTTTCGCGACGCCCATCACGTTGTAGTGAGGAATGACCTTTTCCGCCCCGTAATAGCTCATGGCCACGATGCTTCCGCCCTGGGTCATGAGCGGGGCGGCCTCTCGGGCAAGGCCAATGAGCGAGTAGGCGCTGATGTCATGCGCCATCTTAAATGCCTCTCGGCTCGTGTTCAGGAAATCTCCTTCGAGTGCCTCGCGCGGGGCGAAGGCCACGGCGTGTAGTAAAAGATCCAAACGCCCGAATTTTTCCTTCACCGCCGCGAACACCGCCCGGATTTGATCGTCGCTCGTGACGTCGCACGGCAAGATCAGCGTGTCGGCACCAAAAGTGCCCGCCAGTTCCTCCACATTTTCTTTGAGCCGATCACCCTGGTAGGTGAAGGCGAGTTGGGCGCCTTCACGCTGCCAGGCCTGAGCAATCGCCCAAGCGATTGAACGCTTGTTGGCCACCCCAAAAACAATCCCGAGTTTGCCATCGAGTAGTCCCATAGTGAATCACCCTGACGGACGTCTGGAAGCCCGGCAAGCCCCCCCCGCGACTGACCGCTTGGGGAGCTAAGGACGCCGTTTGAGCTTGAGATTGCGAAATTGAACTTTCATCGGCGGCCCGACGTGGATTTGGAGCGCGACGATGCCCGATTTCGGAGCTTTAGCGCCGTCATCCACGACGTCGGCAGTACAACGGCCATTGATGAAATGCTGAACATGATTGCCATCCGCGATGATCAGGTAGTCGTTCCACTCTTCATCATGAATATTGGCCTGCAGGGCAGCGCTATCGGCGAGTCGGCCCAGGACTTGGACTTGGGTTCGATTGTCTTGGTCCATGATATGGGTGCGGAGGCCGCGTTCGGCGAGAATACCCCGCCCTCGTTCCTCATAGAGAATTCCGCTGTAGGTCTGGCCGGCCTCGAAATCAGCTTGATAACCGCCGACGATAAACTTTTCGACATCGACGAGGGCGGAACGGTATTGGACCCCCGAATTCCCGTGGAAAATGCGGTAGCTGAATCGCAATTCAAAGTTGTCGACCACGCCGTTGGTCCAGACGAGGAAGGTGTTGTTTTTGAGCGGATTTTCGGCGGTGGTATATCCGGTGAGGTTGCCATCCTCGACCTGCCAATGGTCGGGCAAGCCCGCCCAACCGGTGAGATCTTTGCCGTTGAAGAGAACCTCAGCACCGACGTCGGCACGGGCCTGGGTGCGGGAGGTGAGTTTACAACCAGTGACCGTCACCGCGGCGAGACCAGCCGCGGCGGCGACGAAGAGAGCGATAATACGGGAATGCACGTCGCCTAAGGTGACGGGCGAAAGCCGGACTGCAAACGCCGTTCCTTGGCCTTAGCCGCAACGCCCACGGATCTCTACGAAACGGACGAGGACTTGGTTTAAGGTGCCGGGTTTCAGGTGATTGCGGATGGGAATTATCAGCCACAAGGTGTGCCGAGCGATCATTTCAGCGTTTGACTTGCCTCGTCGCCGCCCCTAGTTGCCTTGATGACTGCGACCGAAGAACGCCGCCTTAAAGTGTTGCTGAAGGATGCCGTGACCGAAGTGCTCGAGGAGCGACAGGACATCTTGTGCGCCGCGTTGCAGGAAAGCCTTGAAGACATGGCCATGATCAAGGCCATTCAGGACGGGGAAAAATCACCGCTCGTGAGTCGGAAAAAAGTTTTCCAACGCTTTTCCCACGCTACGTGAACATCGTTTTTGGCGAATCTTTTGATGCTGACTTGAAAGGGCTTGGTTCCCCACAACGTTTCCTTCAGGGCACGCGATGCCAGTGATCCACGGAAGGGTGCGACAACTGTGTTGTGGTGCCGTCTGACCAACAGACGAGTGCTTCTTCCACAACATCCAAACTGCCAAGTCCGCAATGGACTTGAACGGTTTGTTGCGAACGATAGCTGTCGCCGGTCACAAGCCAGCGCCGACGGGTTCCTTGCGTGGTCCGGATTTCCACTCGCGCATTTAAAGGAGACTTATGACCTTGCCCTTCTACGAATCGAATTCCGAGCCAATGCCCCACCTCGACCGTTTCATTGTGGAAAACAATGAGTCTTTGTTGGACTTGAGGCCACCCTTCAACCGTCGTCACCGCGAGATCCACTCGGCCATCGCCATCGAAGTCTGCCGCGATCACGTTGCGACCGTCGGCAAACACACTGCAGCCCAATAACCAGGCGGACTCGACAAATCCATTGGTTCCTTCGTTGTGCAGCAACGCTTGGTGCTGCCACCCGCCGTAGGAACGTTGTTCCGCCGCTCGACGGGCCGCCGTGGACTGGAAATAGAGATCAGCGCCAGGATCGTAGACCGAGGTGGCGGCGTAGAGATCGTGCAACCAAAATTGCCGTTCGTAATCGCGTTGGCTGGCCCGGGTTTCGTGCCCGTTTGCAAAGTAATAGTCCGGCCGACCATCGTTTTCGACGTCTAGTTCGGCAACCCCCCATGCCCATCCCGCATGGGCTAAAGATTTCGAGGCAGCGGACACATCTGGCTGGAGTCCGGCCTGTAATCCTACAAAGACGCGGTTACCCCACGTCATCGCGGAACGTCTTCGCGAGTGGTCTGGAAACTCGGTGCGCCCCAATCCCAGCGTGTCAAGGCGTGCCGCCCAGGGAGATTCCATACCCACCATCAATAAATCGGGAAATTGATCACCGTTCAGATCGGTGATGAGATGTGCCATTCCAAAGCCTTGGCGATGTTCTCCAAGTCGAGCGGTGATATCGCCGAAGCGGCCTTGCCCGTCATTGCGATAGACATCGAGACCAGCAAAGTCGCTGACGTTGACCAAATCCAGCTTTCCGTCACCGTCTAAGTCGATAAGCGACGTCGAATAAGTTCGGCGAAGACGTTTCGACGCGAGCCCGGCGGCGCCCGTTATATTTGTAAATCTCAGACCATTTTCGTGACGTAGGAGGAATGACGGAAAGCCATCATTCGCATCGTAATACGGAGTTGGAAACTGGCCTTTTTGATAGGGATTTTTATATTGAGTCAGCCAGACATCGAGATCGCCATCGAGATCGAAGTCTCCGATGGCGAGGGCTTGCGGGTAAATCAGTGGTTCTGGACTTCGCCAGCAGAGTTCAGGCAGGCCAAAGGTGCCATCCGCTCGACCTTTTGCAATCGACAACCCTTCCCGGCCAGCGAGCCAAAGGTCTGCCCAACCATCGCCGTCGGCATCCGCGAGGGCCGCCGCCACTGCTCGATCCGGTGGGAGGCTGGGCAAGGATTTTGCGGCGAGCCGGGCTGCGCCGTTGGTGACAACCAACTGGAGGCGAAGTTGAGCCGAGACTAAGAGGAGTTCGGGGCCGTCCAGGGTCTCCCGATACAGTAAGGGGTCGGCGAAAAACGTATGCGCCGGGAGGGGGATGACGAATTCTACCCAGGGTCGAAATTGGGTGCGAGCACGGTGAATTTCTAGGTTGGCGGTATCGAATAAGACCTCGGGTGTTTCGATGATTTCGGTGCTGGTCTCCGCGCCGATGGCGCCTTTGACGACGAACGTAGCCTGAACCGCGGCGTGTTCGGAGCCACGAGAGGCAAGCAGTTCCGCGCTGTATCGTCCCAAACCGATACCCTCCGGGGTCTGGCTGACCACTGCGGAGCCGGGGCGAGCGGTGACCCGTTCGAGGATCCAGCCCTCGTTTTCCCAGCGGTCGGCCGCCGCGAGGAGCTGATTCGCGTCGGGTCTGGTTCGGGCAAAATCACGGAGCGCGCTCCAACGGTTCGGTGAGTTCATGATCTGATCAACGGCTCGGGCGACCCATGCGTCGGCTTCGTCAAACGCTCGCGTTGCCTGCCACGTTGTCGTGTCGTGTTGTGCTGCAGAGGCTTCGAGCGCCGTGAAGTGTTGGGAGGCTGCTTGGATCGAACCGTAGCGAAACCAGTTGGCGGCTTTTCTTCGCCTCGCAACGACCGAGGCGACGGCCGCGACTCCGAGCAACAGCAACAACAAAACGATCAACCTCGGGCGCATGGTAGAAAAGAAAACCGGCGGATGCGCGGCTCGGGGCCAACAGCATCCGCCGGTGGGCAGGATCAGAGCGGGTTCAGCGCCCGTTGCGGAGGCGTTGGAGGTTCTTATAAGCTTCGGCCGCTTGAGGATCTTTTTCAACGGCGTCCAATAGCTGCTTTTCGGCCCGTGCGGCCGCTTCTTTCTGCGCTTCACTCATGGGAGCCCCAGAAGTTGCTTGCAACGCAACGGCCACCTTGGCGTCGTACCCGCCGTCGGCAACCCCTGCCTCGGCTGGACGTGGAGATGTACCCGTGGCTGCCTCGGGTTCCGTGGGCGTGGCGGCAGTGGTCATTTCAGGCGTGGCTGCCTTTTTTGAGCACCCACAGGTCAGACCGGCGGCAATCAAACAAGACCAACCAATGATCGACAGAATTTTCACGGTATTACCTTTGGAACCTAATAAAGTCGAAACCAATCCAGGGTCACCAATAGGACGAGTAGGTGTTTTTCTTGGGGCCAATGTAAAGGTAGTTGTCGTCGGCAATTGCCGGGATTTTCGCCTTGGTGATTGCCGGAGTTGCCCCAGGCCCCCCGCCCATTCGGGTGAAGTCGGAAAAACGCATCATTTCGGCAACTCCGCCAATTCGAACGATTTGCGACAGGCCGCCAAAATCCGGACCCTGGTCCCCTTTTTTCGGTCGTCCAGTTGCCTTATGCCGTTGAGAGACGCCTTCGCTAGGAACGTTACCGGCATCGTTAAAGAGGAAGGGAACGGTTTCGCAGGTTTCCCACGAAAGAATGTCCTGGCCTCGGAATTGGCTGAGCTTGTACGGAATATTGTCACCACTGAAATCGATGATGCTTCCATTCCAGGTGTAGCTGGTCAGCTTGCAATTGCGTTCCTTCCACAGATCTTTCTTGGAGCTGGTGACCTCGGAAAGGTCCTTGGGGCAAAACAGCACTTTGGGCGTGCTTAGGATATCCCCCAATTGGCTGCCATTGAAAAAAGGCACTTGCTTGTCGTACCCGGAGTCGATGGCACCCGGCGGTTTGTCATTCCCCGCTGCGTCGGGAATGGTCGTTGCGGCCGACGTCCGCTTCGTAATTTGATTTGCTTTGGTGGCGTAAGCCCAGCAGTCGTTGCCGGCCGGGATGGTGCCCCAACCGGGATGCGGCAAGATGTCCCGGTTGTCGTTGCCGTACACGTTGAAGGCGATGCCTAATTGGTGACCGCCACTGATGTCGACAGAGGTTAGGGCTTTATCCTTGGCCTTGGCCAAGGCGGGTAAGAGCATGCCGGCGAGAATCGCGATGATGGCGATGACCACCAGCAGTTCAATGAGGGTGAAACCAGTCTTTTTCGGCTGGCCTAAACTTTGGCTTGAAGATTGATGCATAGTTACGGGAGGCCGCACGGGGCGACCCAATTTTTCGTGAGCAGGTATTCGTTTTCCTAAGTAGACCCACTGTTTGGCCTGAGGTCAACAGTGGAAACAACTTCATCATTCCTGGCTTGGCCTCTCCCCGTTGTCGTGCTTCCCTTCGGGCCTCGAAAATGGCAACAATTAAGTTCGGTACTGACGGCTGGCGGGCGGTCATCGCGGAGGATTTTACCTTCGCCAACGTGGATCGGGTCACCCAGGCCACCGCCGATTATTGGCGATCCAACCCGATTCCAGGCGCCGATGGCTCGAAAGCGGTCGTTGGCTTTGATCGCCGATTTCTCTCGGACCAGTTCGCCCAGCGCGTGGCCGAGGTGCTCGCGGGCAACGGTTTTACGGTCACTCTTACGGATCGTCCCACTCCGACGCCCAGCGTGTCATTCGAGGTTAAACGTCAAAAAGCAATCGGAGGAGTGATGCTCACGGCGAGTCACAACCCACCTTCGTTTAACGGATTCAAGCTCAAAGCGTGGTATGGCGGATCGGCCGAACCAACGATGTGTCAGGCCGTCGAGTCTTGGCTAGATCGCTCACCGGTTAAGGCGGTGGAGTTTGCGAAGGCCAAAAAAGCGAAACAGATCGTCGTGCGGGATGTTCGTAGCGCCCATTATGCAGCGATTAAAAAACTGGTCGATTTCCAGCTGATTGCCGATTCCAAGCTCAAGTTTGCCCATGAAGCGTTGTACGGGGTGGGCGCCGGGTGTTTTGATGAATTGCTCGCGGGCACCTCGTGCCGAGTCACCACCATCAACGCCGAACACGATCCGGGATTCGGCGGGTTAAACCCAGAACCGATCGCCAAAAACTACACGCATTCGATCCCTTTTCTCAAAAAACATCCGCATGACCTCTGCCTGGTCACCGACGGTGATGCCGATCGGGTGGGTGGCCTCATGGGCAATGGGGACCCGCTCACAACTCATCAAATCATCTGCCTGTTGCTCCGGCACTATGTTAAAAATCGGCGACTCACTGGCCGAGTGATCAAAGCAGTCACCACCACGAGTCTTGTGGATAAAATGTGCGCTAAATTGGGCCTTGAATTGGTCGAAACGGGAGTTGGTTTTAAGTACATCGCGAGTGAAATGCTGAAGGGCGGGGTATTGCTGGGTTTTGAAGAGAGCGGTGGTATTGGGTTTCCGGGCCACATTCCGGAACGGGACGGTATCGCCGCCGGATTGGTTTTGCTCGAGCTACTGGCCATGGAAAAGCGCCCCCTCAAGCATCTGGTTTCCGATCTAGACAAAGAATTTGGACCGCACCGCTATGCCCGAATCGACACCCATTTTCCGCTCGAAAAACGCAGTGCCTTGATGGATTATTGCAAGAATCATCCACCAGAAAAATTACTCAAATCGAAGCGAGTGGACCTGAAGTCGTTCGACGGGGTGAAGTTCATCGCGGCCGACGGTTCGTGGCTCATGTTGCGGGGATCTGGCACCGAACCCATCCTCCGAATCTACGCGGAAGCAAAGTCCGACGCGGATGCGGAAGCACTCCTGCGACAGGGAGTGCGATTAACGAAGAAAGTAGAGCGGACCCGAAGCGGGGATTTGATTTGAAGGTGGAGCACATCCAATGGAGCTCCATCATGGTGCTAAAAACTGACCCATAGGTCCGCTTGGCGTGGGGGGCTTCATTCCTTAGGTGTTGGCTGCATGCCAGCGGATGATGTCATTATTGATCGGGTCAGCGATGAATACTTCATGGGTGAAGCCCTGAGGCAGGCGGCGCGTGCTTACGCGGCGGAGGAGGTTCCGGTCGGGTGCGTGATCGTCCGCGAACGGCGCATTATTGCGCGTGGCTTCAATCAGGTGGTACTACTCAAAGACGCGACTGCCCATGCCGAAATGCTGGCTATCTCGCAGGCCCAAGTTGCGGTCGGCAACTGGCGCCTGAATGACTGCACCTTGTACGTCACGAAGGAACCCTGTCCGATGTGCGCTGGAGCCATTGTTCATGTTCGCTGCGCACGGGTGGTATTTGGAGCACCAGACCCGAAGGGTGGAGCGGCCGGTGGGGCGATGAATGTGCTCCAATTTCCCACGCTCAATCACCGTTCAGCGATTACCTCGGGTGTCCGCGAAGACGAGTGTCGTCATCTGCTAAAGTCCTTTTTTCAAGAACAACGGGAGAAAGACAACCAACCACCTCCTCCGGTGTCCAACAACTAAACGATCGCTCAACCTGGGAATCCGGAGAAGATTTTCAGCCGTTAGACATCCAAATTGCGTTGGAATCAGAGTTCGGATATACCCTCTCTCCATGAAACGCCTTGCCGTGCTGATACTGTCGCTGCTGGGCCCGAGGCTGGCTTGGGCCAGTACTCCGGAAGTCGCCGCAAACCCGCAACAAAACCTAGCCGCGCCCGCACGGTCGCATTGGGCCTTTGTTCCCCCGGCGTCGATCATCCCCCCCGGCGTCGGCGGTGGGGGTGCAGTGGCCAATCCGATCGACGCGTTCATTTTGGCCAAGCTGCGTGAAAAGAAAATCGAGCCGGTCGATGGGGCAAGTCGGCCCGAATTGCTTCGTCGCGTCACTTATGATCTGATCGGCTTACCGCCGTCGCCGAGCGAGTTGAAGGAGTTTCTCGAAGATTCATCGTCGAGTGCGTACGAGAAAGTGGTCGATCGCCTCTTGGCGTCGCCGAGTTTTGGTGAGCGGTGGGCACAACACTGGTTGGATTTGGCGCACTATGCAGATTCGAACGGGTTTGAATTGGATTTGGATCGTCCGGATGCGTGGCGGTATCGCGATTGGGTCGTTCGGGCACTGAATGAAGATGTCTCGTATGACCGATTTCTCACGCTGCAACTTGCCGGGGACGAAGCGGCGCCTGGAAGTCAGGAGGCATTGATCGCGTCGGGTTTTGCACGGTGCGGGCCTTTCGAAATCGTGAGCGGGAACATCGACCCCGAAGTCCGGCGGCAAGATGAGCTGACGGGCGTCACTGCGACGGTAGGGTCCGTGTTCTTGGGCTTGACGCTGGGTTGCGCGCGGTGTCACGACCACAAATTCGATCCGTTGCCAACGACGGATTACTATCGGTTTCAGGCCTTTTTTGCGGGTGCACGATTTAATGAGGTGCCGATTCATGCCGACGGCGACAAAGAAACCGAGAAACAGGGGATCGCGAGGATTGAGGCACTCGTTCAGCCGTTGCAGGCGGCCAAGGCCGAGTTAGAAAAACCGTATCGTGAGCGGCTACAACGGTTGCGAGAGGCGGGGCTCACGTTAGAAGAACGGGCGGTGCGTGATAAACCCATGGAACAGCGAACTCCAGAAGAGGTTCGCCTGTTTGAGGGGACGAGTGTGGCTCTTAACTTGACGTGGGAAGCCGTGGCGGAAGCGGTGTCGCAGAACCCGTTGGATTTCGCTGCGCGGGAAGGATTAAAACGACAGATCAGCGAACTGCAACGACAGCTGCCAAAACCGTTGGCGCACGCGATGTCCATGACAGAAGGAACGAATGGAATTCCTGAAACCCGGGTGCTTCGTCGCGGTGATCTCAAGAATCCGCAAGCGGTGGTGGATCCGGCACCGCCGGCTGTATTGCGAGGGGCGATGACGGAGGGGGACGTTTTTGAATCACCCGTTGTGCCACGGGACTCCACTCACTCGGGGCGGCGCTTGGCATTGGCTCGCTGGTTAGTCGCCACGAATAACCCATTAACGGCACGGGTGATCGTTAACCGACTTTGGCAACACCATTTCGGGCAAGGGTTGGTGGCGACTCCGTCCGATTTCGGGACACGGGGCGCCTTGCCCTCCAATCAAGAATTGTTGGATTGGCTGGCGCAGGAGTTGATTCGTACGGGTTGGCGGCTCAAACCCATGCATCGGCTCATGGTCACCGCTCAAGCTTACCGACGATCCTCTAAAAATCCTGACGCCAACGGGAGAGTGTCGGACCCCGGCAATCGGTATTGGGGGCGCAGGAACCGTCGGCGCATGGAAGCGGAAGGATTGCGTGACTCGATGTTGGCGGTGGCGGGTCTCCTGAATCAGCGGATCGGTGGGCCCGGAGTACATATTCCTTTGGAGCCCGAGGTCGAGTCTTTGATATTTACGGAGGCGGAGGTGGTCGAGTTATGGCCGGTGGAACGGGATTGGGCGGAACAGGGAAGACGATCCATCTATGTGCATCGAAAGCGGAATGTACACTATCCATTATTTGATGCTTTTGATGCTCCCGATGCGTTAACCTCGTGCCCGGAACGGCCCGTGAGCACCCACGCTCCGCAGGCGCTCGTGTTGCTCAATAGTGGGTTTGCCCAACAGACAGCCGGCGCTTTTGCGCGTTTGCTTTTGCGCCATTCGTCTGAGGATCAGGCTCGGATTGAGGAAGCTTTTCTCCGCTGCTTTGCTCGGCCGCCGACGGCTGAAGAAGGAAAACGAACCCGGGAATTTGTCCGAGCCGATGCGCGGCCGGAATTGGATCGGTGGACCGATTTCACGCTCGCCCTTTTGAACAGCAACGAATTCGTCTATGTTCCCTAATACCCCTATTGGCGGTGGCAACCGCGTTCACAGCCCGAGTGGTGGCGGGAGTTGCACTCGGTCACGACGGCAGTTCTTGCGAACTGCAGGGCAGGGTTTTGGGGCCTTGGCCTTGGCTCAAATGATGGCCGCCAGCAGTGGTGGCGGGGCGACTTTGGCGGGTACTGGCGGGGCGATTCAATTGACCGGCGCGCATTTTTTGGCACGGGCACGGCGGTGTATTTTTCTCTTTATGGTCGGTGGTCCGAGCCAAATGGAACTCTTCGATCCCAAACCAGAGTTGGATCTGCTCCACGGAAAACGGCTTCCACCGAGCTTTGGCCGTATCCACAGTCAGTTTTTGGAGGACGACCCGATTTGCCTCCGCAGCACCCGTCGTTGGGGGCGCTACGGACAGGCGGGCATCGAGATGTCGGACCTGGTTCCGTATTTGCATCAGCACGCGGACAACCTTGCGGTGATTCGTTCGTGTGCGGTGGATAGTGTGGTTCATGCCCCGGCGCATTATCAGATGAATTCGGGCCGGACTTTAATGGGACACCCAAGTTTGGGAAGTTGGGTGACCTATGGATTGGGTAGCGAATCAGAGAATCTCCCGGCGTTTGTCGTCATGGCCCAACCTCAGGGCACGCCAGAAGGCGGGGCGCCGTGTTGGAGTTCTGGGTATTTACCTGCGTCGCAGCAAGGAACGCTCTTTCGGCCGGGGCCGAATCCGATCGTCAATCTAGCGCCCGCAGATCGGAGTTTTGCGGGTTCACGCCAGCGCCGAATTATCGATTACGTTCAGCAGTTGAATCGAAGTCAGGCGACGGCCGACGAGAGCGAGTTAGAAGCGCGAATTGCGAGTTACGAACTGGCTTTTCGCATGCAATCGGAAGCGCCTGAAGCGGTGGATCTTTCCAAGGAATCCCCGGAGACCAGGGCACTTTACGGGTTGGATCAGCCTCGAACCGCTGAATTTGCGACGCGCTGTTTGATTGCACGGCGCTTGGTCGAACGAGGGGTTCGTTTCGTTCAGCTCTACTCCGGGGGCGGACCGGTCGCGTGGCAGTGGGATGCCCATGATGATGTGAACGCGAATCATGAAAGAATGTGTGGTGCGACCGACCAACCGGTGGCGGCGTTGCTGACGGACCTGAAACGGCGCGGGTTGCTGGACGATACTTTGGTGATCTGGGGTGGAGAATTTGGGCGAACCCCGGTGAGTCAGAAGGGAAGTCGTGGGCGCGATCACAACGCAACGGGATTTTCCATGTGGATGGCGGGTGGCGGGATTAAGTCGGGGACGGTTTACGGGGCCACCGACGCAATCGGCCTGCGTGCGGTCGCCGACCGAGCCCACGTCAATGATCTTCATGCGACGATTCTGCATTTAATGGGCCTCGACCACACTCGACTGACGTCCCTTCACGAGGGGCGAGATGAACGCTTGACGAATGTGGGCGGGACCGTGATGGAGGGTCTGCTTGGGTGAGACAGAATTAACCCGCACCCTCGTTACGCCCGGCGGCGTAGGCTTCAAAGACACTTCGTATTTCGTCTCGAACTCGCCGAAATACGGCGAGAATTTCTGCGTTCGTCCCGGTAGCGTGAGCGGGGTCATCAAAGGGCCAATGATACCGATTTACCTGGCCCGGATAAATGGGGCACACCTGGTCGGCTTGGCCGCAAACGGTAATCACGGTTTCTACGGGCAGAGGCAGAAACTCGTTCATGTGTTTGGAGGTGTGAGTGGAAATATCGAGGCCAATTTCAGCCATGACCTGGATCGCCAACGGATGCACGTACCCCACAGGCTTTGAGCCGGCGCTGGCCACTTGAAACCGGTTTTTGCACGCGGCCCGCAACACGCCTTCAGCGAGGTGAGAGCGACAAGAATTACCGGTGCAAAGGATGAGAACGAGCGGAGCTGCCATGGACATGTATTAGTGAAGAGGTGAACGACCGAGGAAGTGAAGAGTCGGTGCAAAGTCGCATTTTAGGGCGGGGATGCTGGGTCGCAACAATGGGGGCCGCGAGTGAGGCGACAACAGGGGATGGCCAGCAGGGCGCCAAGCGTGGGAGCAACGAGGTAGATCCAGAGGTGTTCAAAGTGGCCACTGACGAAGGCCGGGGCCAAGGAGCGGACCGGATTCATCGAGGCACCGCAGATGGGTCCGGCAAATAGGGCTTCGAGCCCAATCACCGAACCGACGGCAATTCCAGCGGTGATGCCTTTTTCTTTAGCCCCGGTGGAAACATTTAAGATCACCAACATGAGAATAAAGGTTAGGATCATTTCAAGGATAAAGCTTTGGGCTTCGGTCCCCTTTGGCAGCGTACTCCCCAAGGTGGGATGAGTCGGGAATAAACTATGCAAGAGACCACACGCCGCTGTTCCACCCAATAGCTGCGCGCCCAAATACCCCGGCAATTCGCGCCAAGGAAACCGGCCGGCGGCGGCAAAGGCCACGCTGACGGCGGCATTGAAATGCGCGCCGCTCACGTCTCCAAACGTATAGATGAGTGCGAGCACCACTAACCCAAAGGTTAGAGCAACCCCCAGGTGGGTCACGGTGGCGCCGCCCGTTTCTTGATTGATAACAATCGCTCCGCAGCCGGCAAACAGCAGGATAAACGTCCCAAAAAATTCAGCAAAAAGTTTATTCACGACTCCATGCGGTGCTGCCAAAAAATTGTCATTGATCAACAAGGACAGGCCGGGTCGCACCCGGCTGGCCGTAGCGTTTGGCCGTTC
>JAYVTS010000089.1:0-5168 GCA_043788645.1 Verrucomicrobiota bacterium | reverse complement strand
AATTTCGGCGTCGTCCGTCAGGCAATGGACGCTCAACTCCTGAAGCAATGACGGATCCTCACCTTTTGGCAGCAGCGGCAGCTCGAACATTCACGGAATGAAACGAATCGAGAACGGAGAATCCATTTTTCTTTAACCTTTTCTTCACCCTATGGGTTAATTTCGGTTTCTTGAAACTGCCCTGGGTTGAATGGGAGGCAGAGCGTCACCCAGATTCATGGACGGGCTGCCGACTGCCCACCTAGAATGGCCGCGTGCAGTTTGGGAAAGTAACTTTGGTAGGAGTGGGCCTGCTCGGCGGCTCCTTGGGCCGTGCTCTGCGCACACGGAAATTGGCCCATGAAGTGGTCGGCTTCGTGCGCCGGTCCCAGGCCGCCGCTGATTGTGCACAGGTTGGGGCCACCGACTATACCACCGCCAACTTGTATGCCGCGGTGACGAATGCTGATCTGGTCGTTCTGTGCACGCCTCTGGGGCAAATGGCACCCATCACTCGACAATTCCTGTCCGTCCTCAAACCGCAGGCAGTGGTGACCGATGTAGGTTCGACTAAAGCCGACTTGGTCGCCGAACTGGAACCACTTTTGGCGGGCGCAGGCGCGGCGTTTGTCGGCTCGCATCCGTTGGCAGGCGGAGAAAAGACCGGCGTGTTAGCCGCCCGAGCCGACCTGTTTGAAGGTGCCACCTGTGTCGTGACGCCCACGCCCCGTACCGACCCCGCCGCCTTGCAACGTGTCTCGTCCCTCTGGTCCGCAGTCGGCGGAACGGTTCTATCACTGACACCGGCCGCCCACGACGAATTCGTCAGCCGTTCTAGCCACCTTCCGCACGTCGTAGCGGCCGAGTTGGCCAACTACGTCCTGTCGCCCGCCCACTCTCCGTTGCAGGCTCAACTCTGTGCCACGGGATTTCGCGATACAACTCGAATCGCCAGCGGTTCTCCCGAGATGTGGCGAGACATTGCTCTATCCAACCGCGCCGCATTGAGTCGCGTGCTGAGCGTGTTTATCGAAGGGTTAGAAGAATTTCGACACTCCCTGGATTCGAGTGACGCTGCCGGATTACTGGAATATTTCGCTCAAGCCAAATCCCGCCGGGATGCCTGGTCTCAGCTCAACGAAAGTGCATCGACCGCTGAAAACAGCTAGTGCCAATTCGCGCCGCCCTTACCCATCGACGTTTCAATCACGCTCGCGCCTCCCTCATCATGCCGTTGCCCTCGCTCATTGAAATCGAGCCGCCCATCCACTCTATCCGGGCCACGATTACGGTCCCAGGCTCAAAGAGCATTACCAATCGGGCACTCATTCTGGCGGCGCTGGGGCGAGGTACGACCACCCTTCGCGGCGCCCTCTGGAGTGAAGATACGCAGGTGATGGTACACTGCCTGCAAGAGTTGGGTTTCACTCTCCACGTCGCGCCGGAACCCGACGAGTACGCGAACCGAACGATCACCGTCGTCGGTCGTGGAGGCCAAATTCCCCGGGGCGGGACGGTCGCGAAACCGCTCGAATTATACGTCGGAAATGCGGGCACCGCCGCCCGGTTTCTGACCGCTTTCGTGTGCCTTGGCTCTGGGGTCTATCGACTCCACGGTGTGCCGCGCATGCATGAGCGGCCGCAAATCGAACTTTTCACTGCGCTCCGTTCATTGGGCTACCGGGTTGATTCGCAAAACGGATTTCTGCCCGCGCTCATCTATGGCGTCGGTGGTCCCCGGCCCGGGCGTTGCACGGTGAGTCTTGCCGCCAGTTCGCAATTCGCATCGGCCCTGCTCCTCACCGCTCCGGCCGCCGGTTGGTCCGTCGCCACCACCGGAGCTGAGAACACCGAAGAAGCTCCCTACGTAGCGATGACCGAGCGACTGGTAGCAACGTTTCCCGCTGGTGGCGGCGAATTTTCCGTGGAACCCGACGCCTCCAGCGGAAGTTATTTCTGGGCGGCCAATGCCCTCCTGGGCGGCGGGATCAGCGTGACGGGCTGGCCGACGAGTGGATGGCAAATTGACGCCGAATTTCCCCGTTTTTTGCCACTGCCCACCGAACTGTCCCGGGAACGCCAATTAGGAGATGCCATTATGACCGCGATCACGCTCGCTCCGTGGGCCGGTCATCCGGTTCGATTCACCGAGTTGGGCCGACTCCGGGTGCAAGAATGCGAACGAGTCGCCGCGCTCCGCACCGAACTGACCAAATGTGGAGCTCAGGTTTGCGAATCCGGCGACACCCTCACCGTCCGTCCGGGACCGTTGCACGGAGCCGAGATTGATACTTATCACGATCATCGTATGGCGATGTGTTTTGCGACGCTGGGATTGCGGGTGCCGGGGCTGCGCCTCCGTGATCCCGCGTGTGTAAAAAAAACGTTCCCCAATTTTTTCCAAAAACTCATGGCCCCCGTCCCGCACGGTCTGGGAGTCACCCTTCGTGACGTCCGGACCGGCCGTCGACTTGAAAACGACGATCTCTTTGCCGCGTGAAATCTTCCGCCCCCCCCCTTTCGGTTCGCACCGCAACCAGTCCGTTGCAACTCCCGCAGGTCATTGCGGTCGATGGTCCCAGTGCTTCCGGCAAGGGCACCTTGTCGCGCCGACTAGCCAAAGAATTACGGTATACCTATGTCGATACGGGCGCGATGTACCGAACCCTGGCTTGGTGCGCACTTGATCACGGGCTTCGTTGCGAGAAGCCGATGTCTGCAGCCGACGAAACGGCGATCATCAAACTGATGCGCCGATGGAAGGCAGAGATGCGATGGATCGACGGTGCGGCCTGGATGCACGTCGGCGGCTACTTCCCGGCCACGGAGATACGGACCGATCGAGTCGAAAAAGCCGTACCTGTGATCGCTCAAATTGAGAAGGTTCGCGACTACCTGGTGCGGGCGCAGCGAGATTGCATTCGATTTGGTCCATTGGTGATGGAAGGGCGGGACATTGGGACCGAAGTTTTTCCGTTAGCGCCGGTCAAATTCTTCCTTGAAGCCAACGAAAAGGAACGCGCCAAACGAATGGCGGATCGCGGCAACTTGAATGCCGACGGAGCCACCCGTGACGCCATGGATGTAAATCGACGCAAAGGGGCATTGATTCCCGCGTTGGATGCCATTCGGATCGATAACACCGGCCAAACGCCCGATGAAACCTTTACCGTACTGATGGGCCATGTCCGACCTCGCTTGCGTGTAAACGACTGACCCGGGCGAATGGTAATTACCCCTGCCGTGAACAAAACCTGCTCGCCCCTGCCCCCCATGAACCTATCGTCCGGTTTGATTTGGCGGTATTGCCTTCGGGGTATTTTGATCGCGTTAGTCCTGGCCTCCCGGCGCGTTTGGGGCGGCGGGGAGGAAGTGGTCGTGGTGTATGTTAACAATTCTCCCGAATCTAAAGGAGTCGCAGATTACTATGCCTCCCGACGCAGCGTACCGACCAATCAACTGATCGGCCTAGACCTGGCGGTGGGAGATGCCCTGTCCCGGAGCGATTTTGAGCGGTTGGTCGAACTCCCCCTCATTGGTCTCTTGCAAGAGCGCGGGCTCTGTCGATTTGAGACATCGGTCGTTGCCGCGGCCGATGACTTTCCGGCTCACACCCGCTACCGCTGCGTTGAATCCAAGGTGCGTTACCTGATGCTGACTTGGGGTTTTCCCTACCACATTTACAACGATCCAAATCTCAAAGAGAAAGGCAGCGACAAATTGCCGACGAATTTTCAAATTAACGAGGCGTCCGTGGATAGTGATCTCTCCCTGCTTCCCGCCAAAGGGTACTATCCCTTATTCGGCTGCTATCAGAATTTCGCCTATGGCGCCACCAATGCCGCCATCATCCATCCCACCAACGGAATCTTCGCGGTCACTCGTCTAGACGGCCCAAGCCCCGAAATTGCGCGCGGCCTCGTCGATAAGGCTCTCGCCGCCGAGACCAATGGGCTGGGCGGCCACGCCTATATCGACGAACGCGGAATCAAGGAAGGCGGCTACGCCATCGGGGATCAATGGATGACGAACGCCGCTCATGTGACCCGACTAGCCGGCTATTCCACCTATATCGATCACCTTCCAGAAACTTTCCCGGCCAGTTTTCCACTGAGTCAAATCGCCATCTATGCTGGGTGGTATGGCGGCTATCCGACCGGCCCCTTCACGAACACGCCCGTCGAGTTTCTCCCGGGGGCAATCGCCTACCATCTCCACTCCTTCAGCGCCGCGAATTTGCGTTCACCGACCCAGAACTGGGTGGGGCCACTCCTGCAAATGGGTGCCACGGTCACCATGGGCTGCGTAGCCGAACCGTATCTTCATCTGACCCCGGAACCACACCGTCTCTTAGAACGAATGATTTTCGGCCAGTTCACCTTTGGCGAAGCCAGTATCACCTGCCAGCTCCAGCTTTCCTGGCAAAACGTATTCATTGGCGACCCCCTTTATCGACCCTTCGGCCGCAGCGTCGAGGCGATTGAAGCAGAGCTTCGGAAACGCAACGATGTTCATATCGAGTGGGCTATCCTGCGCAAGATCAATACCTACTTGATCAATGAGCGACCGCGCGGAGCGTTGATCAAAGATCTGCTGACGTTTCCGTTGAGCACGAACAGCCCGGTTTTGGCGGAAAAAGTCGCTATGCTCCAAGCTGAGGCTATTGAACTACGTTCAGCAATCGAGTGGGGCCAGCGAGCCCTCCGCCTATCCACCTCACCCAACCAACGCCTTCGCCTCTTGCTCAACATCGCCGAATGGCAAGGCACCGTGGATCGTCCCGAAGCCGCCTATGCAACCCTGCGGGAGGTGGAGGAATTGCGGGCCGACTACCGCGAGATGATTCCGTTCCGACAAAAGCAATTGAACCTCGCCCGAGAAGCAAAATTGAAACCAGAAGTGGACCGGATCTTGGCCGAACTGAGTCGAATGAAATCCCCCACCGAGTCCGCCCCTGGGACAAAGAATTGAGTCCTCAACGCAGCGATTTCGTACTGCTCAAATACTCAGCGTACTGCGAGGCCACGTTGGCCTCGACGGCGTTCCCAGAATGCAAAAGGACGCGGTAACGAAACGTCACCGAACCACCCGACGGAATTCGCAGTTCGCCCGCCCCTTTCGGGCCGGATTCAAAATCGTGTTGACCGAACGGATTCGCCGCAAAAAGCCCATACTCCCGGGCGTGCCAC
>JAYVTS010000088.1:0-2017 GCA_043788645.1 Verrucomicrobiota bacterium | reverse complement strand
GCCGTGAATCACATTTGTTAAAGCGGCGGTTATCCCGCCGATAATTTTGGGTCTTCCCGAGAAATGACCAGACCCGAAGACGGGCGGATTTGGAAATGGTCGTTCCCTTAGTTCGGTAAAGTTTCCCTCAACGAGTTCAGAAGAAATCGTCGTATATACGACATGGCCTCCCACCCAGACACTTTGGTGATTGGAGGAGGTATACCAATAGAGTTCAGCGGATGGCGAAATTTGCTGCGGGGCTATGGGTCTGAGGGCAGCCTCATTAAGGAGCTTGTCCAGAATGCGGAGGATGCCGGGGCCAAACATCTTGACCTGATCCTGGCTCCGGGCTTTCCCCAGGCAGCGCACCGACTCTTGCGGGGACCAGGATTATGCGCAGACAACGACGGCGTCTTCCAGCCCAAGCAACGTGACGCCATCTTTCGGCTCGGCCTGGGCACCAAAGGCGCTGACCCAAGGGCTCCGCAGAGCGTCCAGAACCAAATTATCAGTAACCCATTTTTGTGGGTCGGTGTCAGACTCCGAGACCCGCACTCGTCTCCATTCGGGACGAGTTGCCCGTACGGAAACGGATTCCGACTCTGACAGCGCCGAGCCCGCCAATCCCCGCAGGTTTCGGTCCATTTTAGGTTCGTTGGCCAATGCCATCGGATTATCCCTTGGCTTCGCACGCGGGTAGGAACCAATTTTCCGAATCGTTATGCGCACGAATCTCCAGCCTGCCGTCGGTCTTCCCGGCCGCCTCGACGACACAGCCGCAGACGGGACGAACGCGATCAAGGCGGGGAAACTAAGAATGCATCGACGAAGCTTCTGCCGGGTAATGGGCGGCGGGGTGGCTGGAGCTTCGGCTTTTGGATCGATACTGGCCGAGGAGTTGCGAAACGGGGTGCTTTACCCGAATCGACTTTCCGCCGACCAAGCTCCGCCGCCATTTTCTTGGTACGATTGCATTTTGGAAAAAATTCCCCCGCTCAAGAATCTCAGAGGCTCGCGTTGGCCCCTCATTTGCTGGGAGGGCTTTTCGTTTCAACCACAATCTCCTGAGTATTATCACCAATTACTCCGCCGGGGGCTGACCCAGCACATTCGGTTGGATGCCGGGATGATCGAGACCGCGCTGGCCATTCAGCGCGCGGGCTCGCCGGTCATTGCCGTCGAAGGCGGGTCTGGCCCCTTTCCGGCGACGCTGGCGGGTGAGCCTGCCGTTTGGGCCCACCAATTCGACACCGGCTATCGACCCTCGGAATACGTGCGTCCTTGTCCCGCGATCCATACGGGCTGGGCGAAATTCGCCGATCAATTGCGAGGCATCCTGGGCCAATTTCGCGATCGAGGCGTAGAGGTGAACGCCGTGTGGGCGGACTGGGAGGGGGATCCCCTGTACGGAGATGATCGTTTTGAACAGGCGCGTCACTGCCAACGCTGCCGAGACACGCTTCCGGCCAAGGTGCTCGAATCGGACGCCGCATTTACCAATTATACGGCCCGGAAATTCTATGAACTCTTCGGGACCTATTACGCGGCGCCTGTGCTGGAATTTTATCCAAAGTGTTCCGTCACGGATTGGCTCGCACAACCGTCCACGCCGGAAGAACCGCAGCTGGGTTGGGGCGGGAAGCCAGGGCACATTGATATGCCGGCTTGGGTCACGGCCTATAACCCCACGGCCTACGGCGCCGCTTCCTGGGTTTGGAAATCGCGCCCGCGAAGTGATCGACGCGACCAGGAACACGTCGATCAGGTCTACACGAACTTGCTGCTCCGACAGGTCTCGTTGGCCGGGAGTCTGGCCACCCGCTGGACCCCGGAAAAAGAACTTATCCCGTGGGTGGCTCGTTGGGTGACGGAAGCACCCGAGACCGAGTTTCCCGTGATGTCGCGCCCGCGCTACCGAGAAGTGCTCCGCCATCTTTGGTTGCGCGGCGTCGCCGGGATGCAGGTATTCAATCCGAGAATCAAAGATTTTGAAGCGATGGCATTGCCCGAGTTAGAGGATGCGACGGCGGTCTTC
>JAYVTS010000087.1:0-3006 GCA_043788645.1 Verrucomicrobiota bacterium | reverse complement strand
ATCGCCTTTCGGAGCTCTGGCCCACGCTAAAAAAAACGGTCATCCTCCACATACCCTGGTAATCAATGCCGACAACGGTCCGGAGAACAGCGGCGTGCGGACACAATGGATCAAACGTCTGGTCGAATTGAGCGCCGTCCACAACGTCACAGTGCAACTGGCATGCTACCCGCCCTATCACAGCAAATACAACCCGGTGGAGCGGGTCTTCGGTTTCCTGGAAAACTACTGGAATGGCGATCCCCTTTGCACCGTGGCCCAGGCCCTCGGTATGGCTGAGGGGATGACTTACAAGGGAGTGCACCCCATCGCCACACTCGTAGAGAAATCCTATCCCAAGGGCTTCCGCCTGAACAAACGGCAAATCAAACCCTTTGAGAAAAGCCTCGAACGACTTGCCAACTTGGGTAAGTGGTTTTTCACCATCACCGCGAAAGTCGCCCGCAGCACCGGTGCGATGCGCGAGTCATGAATTGGCGATTTATTTTTGTTCGAATCCCTATAGATCCACAAAGCAAATATAGCTAGCATGTTTTATTGTTATTCGGACTCTCGTTTTCAATCCTCCTGTCCCTTGTTTTCAGGCCGAATCTCCCGGGTAACTCAGAGATCAGCCCGAGGAAACGCCTGCGGCGGTCGGTATCGGAATGGAAGATCCGCTCGCCCCAGTTCCCGCGGCCCGTTACATGGTGCCACGCCCCGGGCTAATCGATTCTCCACGGTCTTGCCATCGCGCGAACGTCGACCACGACGTACAATAGTCAATAGTGTAGATCTGACCCTCTTTGCCCCCGCCGCTACCTCAATGTCGAGGAACCACGAAACTTTGGATAGTGTTTTCCTGGCCTACTCCGCTGAATTGGGTAAACGCCAAAACATTAAAATAGTCAAACCGCCCATTATCGCCAATATTCCGTGATCAATAATAATTTGCAAAGTAGTATCCCCAAGGTCAGAAGCCGCAGGACCGGCATTAACCATTGAAACGGTTAATCCAGCAGATGCGATTGCGCCGATTCCGATCACCAATGCACCAACTAATCGGCGGCGTTGTATCAAACAATATGCTACAAACATCTCACAACATTTTATCCAAATAAACCCATAACCAATCAACATAATGTCATGAATTTCCCAATACACATACGGAATTCTTAATAGATAAATTACGAGATTATCTATCAAATTAATCGCCACGGGAACCGTCGCAACACCAATTCCCAACACGACACGTAGCCAGCCATTCTGTAGAAATTTAACACAATAATTACTACATGTATTAAATATGTTAAATATAATAATTCCGACGGCGAGGCACATCTCCATTCTCAGATTCCAAACACTTTCCTCAAAATCACACTCCAGAAATTTAAAATAGCGACCAGTAATCTGGCTTACAAGCGATACCACCAATCCCGCAGCAATTATTGGTGCTATTAAATATTTGTTAAATCGATTTTTTGATATTATGAAAACCGAAGTAAATGTTATCACGATTACCGATTCGTAATGATATACTGCGTGAGGAGTTAACGCAAAGACAAGTATGTTGGCGCATGGCAGAAACAACACACTTGCAATGAGGGCGGTGAGTCTAGTCTTAGGATTTACACTCGAAACCATAACGAAATTTTCTTGGCAATTCAAGGCCATAAATCTCCGGCAAAGCCGGAGGCTTGAAAGAGGGTGAACCGCTCAAAGCGGCATCAACTGCAACTGGTCCAGTCGACGATCTTCCTTTTCCTGATACTGGATGTAACCGCGGACAGCCACTTCGTCTTTTTCGACCGTTGAAACCCAAACCCAATACCCGCGAGCCCATAAGTGTTGACCGACAAAATTCCGCTGTCGCCCAGCGTAGACCCGTGCGATGTGGATTCCACTCTTGCCCTTGAGGTATCCCATGACCTGCGACACCAAATACTTGGGCGGTATCGAAATCAACATATGAACATGGCCTGCCATCAGATGAACCTCGACGATTTGGGTTTCCCGCTGCTCCGTAAGCTGCCGGAAGGCACTGCCCAATTCTCGCCGAAGATGCTCGTAAAGTACCTGCCTCGGGTATTTCGGAATGAAGATGACGTGGTATTTGGATTGCCATTTCGTGTGGGTCAGGCTCTCTTGAACATTCATTGGAGCTGCCTTTGGTGTGCATTGAGCAGTTCACGAATCGAATCCTCCGGGGGACTCCCGGGCCGTCAAACTTCGGGGGTCCTCCACCAGAGCTGGAGGGTTTCCTGTCGCACTAATCACGGACTTGACAAACACAGCCGAGACGGAACCTTTAACAGGGGTGGCTTTGGATTTAGTGTCTTTGATCGCCCAGTTCCGGTGTTTTTATTTTGATCAAAAAACTTATCCGGAATTGCTGCGCCAGTTCCACCGCACACTGTTTCGACTCCGGCCGCCTGTAGTGCCCCCATCACTGACTTATTGCAATCGTGACCTCCAAGTTCGTACCTTGTATTGTTGTAGTTGTCTTTAAGATATTTTAACGCTTTAGCTTCCGCGTCCGAATCTGTATCGTATTGTAGATAGCCGCTGAATCCATTCCCTTCGAGAAATGTTTCCAGTCCTTTAAGTGTCTTAAAATGGCGTTCTTCCATATTGTCTTTCTCACTTGTTTTGCTATCTCCAGTGCTAAAGCTTCTAAATTCATATCCATCGGTTTCATCGCCAGCTGCATAGGCATTGTGACCTTTACCACGTAGCGCGCTGTTTTTGTTGCAAAAAAACGAATTTAATCCAACCGGATCAATCTCCGTGGTTGGTAGATTATGACAAAACCGATGTAATGAAAAGTCTGCGCCTTCCATATTTGGATCTCTGTTTAACCACCGGTGCAACGCTGGATCGTAAAAGCGGTAGCCGTAGTAATAGATCGTGCCGAGCTGCGCGGGTTTATCGACCAGCACGGGCTTGCTGCTGAACCGCATCGGATTGGCAGCGGCTTGCGTCCCACTGCTCGCTAGCAAGCCGCCGAAGGGATCATACCGGTAGTTA
>JAYVTS010000086.1:0-17576 GCA_043788645.1 Verrucomicrobiota bacterium | reverse complement strand
ATCGCCTTTCGGAGCTCTGGCCCACGCTAAAAAAAACGGTCATCCTCCACATACCCTGGTAATCAATGCCGACAACGGTCCGGAGAACAGCGGCGTGCGTACACAATGGATCAAACGTCTGGTCGAATTGAGCGCCGTCCACAACATCACAGTGCAACTGGCATGCTACCCGCCTTATCACAGCAAATACAACCCGGTGGAGCGGGTCTTCGGGGTCCTGGAAAACTACTGGAATGGCGATCCCCTTTGCACCGTGGCCCAGGCCCTCGGTATGGCAGAGGGGATGACTTACAAGGGAGTGCATCCCATCGCCACACTCGTAGAGAAATCCTATCCCAAGGGCGTCCGCCTGAACAAACGGCAAATCAAACCCTTTGAGAAAAGCCTCGAACGACTTGCCAACTTGGGTAAGTGGTTCTTCACCATCACCGCGAAAGTCGCCCGCAGCACCTGTGCGATGCGCGAGTCATGAATTGGATTTTTTTGTCCGAGTCCCTTAGAGGCAGTTCCTGAAATTTTTGACTAAAGAAACTTCGACGACTCCCGGACCAGTGTCGAATGGAGCCCTTCGAGCGATCGGGATATTTGCGCTGTCTAGCACTACAGCGACACATAAAACGGGTGGTAACCACGGAATACACGGATCACACGGAAAAGCTCGAACCGAGGTCGCTCTGCTTCCGTGTATTCTGTGTATTCCGTGGTTCATTTCGGGGAAGTGTCGCTGTAGTGCTAGTGGAGCTCTGACGTTATTCCTGCAAATCCTCGCTCAAACTTCAAGGTTTAGCACCTTTCAATTCCCTGACTTCTCGGCCATCTCCTCAGGAGTAATATTAACAGCGCGTGGATACGGATCCTTAACTCTGCGCAGAAGCGGGGTCGGACTGATGTTCCTCGCGCTGCTGGTAAAAGCAGGTCTCTTCTTTGGGATATTTGGCATGATCGCGCTCAGGTCGGGTACTTGGCCGGACACGGTGGGTTTGGTTTTGTGTGGTGTGATCAGAGGAGGAATTCCTCGGACAAGCCCTCTTCAGCGGCGGTGGCCTATCGTTCAAAATGTTCTGGAAGAGTATGAACGATCCGGGCGAGGAAGAGTTGCCCGCTTTCCTACTTTCACCCGCACGTCCGACGTTGCACCCTTTCGCTCGTGAACCGCATCCACTTGTTGCCGGAACAGGTCGCGAATCAAATCGCGGCCGGCGAAGTCGTGGAACGGCCCGCCAGCGTCGCCAAAGAACTCGTCGAGAATGCACTCGACGCCGGTTGCACCCGTCTCCACGTCGAGATTGCCGCGGGCGGGCGAAGTCTCATCCGCGTCACCGATGACGGCTGCGGGATGAGCAAAGACGACGCCCTGCTTTGCCTAGAGCGTCACGCCACGAGCAAGATCACACGGGCGGAAGATCTGGCGGGAATTCGCACCATGGGCTTTCGAGGGGAGGCCATCCCCAGCATTGCCAGCGTCAGCCGGTTCACCCTCACCAGCCGAGAGCGGGAGGATGCCACGGGAGAAGGCACCCAAATCCTCATTAACGGCGGCAAGATCCTCGAAGTGAAAGCCGCCAGTTGTGCCTCGGGCACGGTGGTCGAGGTACGCTCTCTCTTTTTCAATCTTCCAGCCCGCCGAAAATTTTTACGAGCGGAGGAGACCGAGCGAGCCCACTTACAACATTATCTGACTCTGGTGGCGCTCGCGTATCCCCAAGTCGGATTCACTTTTACCAGCGATGGCCGCACGATTTGGCAATTACCCCCCGTTAAGTGGAGCACCGAGGCGGAGCGCTTTCCGGCATTGCAGGAGCGGCTAAAAATCTTCCTCGGGAATGACGTCCCCTTGCTCCCCGTTGATTTTCGTACCGAAATTGAGGAGGCAACCGGCGCTCAACTCTTCGACGATCCTCCCGGCAGTGCTCCCGCCTTCGGACTGGCCGATGCACCCCTGATTGACCCCAGCCGACCGGCTTTTGCCTCGTTCCGTTTGTGGGGATTTTTGGGAGCACCCGGAGTCTCGCGGAGTACTCGAGATGATCAGCACCTCTTTGTAAACCAGCGGCCAGTAGAGAATCGTGGGTTGAGTTTTGCCCTCGTTGAAGGCTATCACACCGCTTTGATGAAAGGCCGCTATCCCGTGTGCTGCCTCTTTCTCGAAATCGATCCGGCCGCGGTGGACGTGAATATTCATCCGCAGAAACGCGAGGTTAAGTTTCGCGAAGAAAGAGCCGTTCGTCATCTCGTGGCTAAAGCGGTGCGTGAGACGTTGCTGAAATATGCCACGCCCCCGCACGAAACCGGACCGAGCCACCAACCCACCACGAGCCACCTCTCGCCTCAGACCACGGCCCCAGAATCACCGGCCCAAACGTCGAAGGCCGCGCCACCCGCCGAATCCTTCTGGACACCACCACCGCCGCCACCGGTACCGACCGAACCCGTCCTGCCCCGATCACTCAAGCCACCGACCCCAACCATTCTTCAGCCGCCAGTTTGGCCAAACCTGGAGCGAAACCTCCCCACTGCAGCAGCGCCCGCGTTGGCTCCCGTGCCGCCATTGACTCCGGCTCCAGCCCCAACTCTAGCTTCAGCGTCCGTTTCTTCGCCCAGTCCAGGACCGGTCGCTCTTCCGCCACTTTCGTATCCGTCGGTTCCTACCCCACTGCTCCAAATTCCGCTTCGTTTGCTCGGAATTCTTGGGAAACTTTACGTCCTTTTGGAATCGGATCGAGGCCTGGTGCTGATGGATCAACACGCGGCCCATGAACGCGTGCTTTATGAGCAGATGCTCCGGCGCCTGGAAGAGAGTGGGCAAGCGCCGAGCCAACGCCTTTTGCTTCCGGAAACGGTCGAACTTTCTCCCCGGGACGCGGCGTTCGTACGACAGAATCTGGAGACACTGACCAAACTTGGAGTTGGCCTCAGCGAATTTGGTGATCGCACCTTTCTACTCGATGGCCTGCCGCCAACGGTCAAGGCCTCTAACTCGAAACAATTCGCGTTTGAGTTGATCGACGAACTCAAGGCCGCGGGCACCGGGGTCAACGTCGGCCGACTCTCCGAACTCGTGGTCGCCAAGACCGTCTGTCGCCACGCCGTCAAAGCGAACGATATCCTCCGAGACGCCGAGGTCTTGCAACTCGTCGAAGACCTACGCCGTTGTGATATGCCCTATACCTGCCCTCACGGACGCCCTACGCTCCTTGAGATGAATTACAAGGAATTGGAAAAGAAGTTCGGTCGAGCAGCCTAGTTCGGCAACTCAGGCGATTCACAAGTCCGGGTCAGTCGCCGAGCAACGATTTCAGGGTGGCTCGGGCGGCCTCCTCGCGTGAATTTCCAGCCGTACTGCCCTTCGATGCCCGAGTAGAAAATTGGAAAAATTCGCAGAAATTTCCCCGATCTTTCTCAAAAACCGGCTCGGCCCGTCGATCCCTACATTGTTCCGCCGCACGAACATCATAGGAAATACAATTCAAGCAACAACGCAGTTCGGCGCGACACCCTGGACAGATTTCGGTTCGGCCAGGAACGGTGGACGAGGTCCGCTCGTGACCGCATGCGTGACAAAAATAGTTCATTCCCCGAACATACCGGAGTAATCGTACGAGAAAAGGGTCCCGACCACCCGGCCGGGACCCCCGATGACGAGGTCGTTTGACGCCTTCACCGAGGCGCTCAGACGAGCGGCGTAGCCAACTGGAGACTCGATGTTCGCACTACGCCGCCCAGCAAGACCTCTCTGCCAACCCTTAGCGAACACCAATCCAACCAACACCCATTCTGACTCCTTGACCCCGCTGACGTTCAATTGTTTCGCGGCAAGGGGCGAAATGGAAGTCTAACGGATCGCTCACTGAGGAATATCCGTAAAAATCGTCGTATGAACTCGCCCTCGCAGGACCCGCCCGAGTGGAGTATTCCCATCCTTTCTAAAGCTTTCATGGAGAGCCGATTGCTTGCCACTCCCCGAGGCAATCACCCACACCTCTTTCGCCGCCGCAATCGCGGCATAGCTCAGGGTGAGTCGCTGAGGCGGGGGCTTGGGCCCGATGACCGGCAAATAAACAACGGGAGATTTTGACGCCTC
This sequence comes from Verrucomicrobiota bacterium, assembly GCA_043788645.1. Taxonomy (GTDB): domain Bacteria; phylum Verrucomicrobiota; class Verrucomicrobiia; order Limisphaerales; family UBA9464; genus CANIZL01. The sequence continues at coordinate 13,495 of JAYVTS010000086.1, read as the reverse complement.
GGCGGGAGCGTCCGGGAACAGCGAAGCCACATGGCCGTCTTCACCCATCCCCAAAAAAATGAGATCCAAGTTCGGCAGCTCCGTCGATCCGACTCCGGCGGCCCTACGCAAAACCGCCGCGGCCGCAGCCGCGGCCTCGTCGGGAACGATTTCTCCTCGCAATCGGTGAATGCGGCTAGCCGCCACTCCTAAGGGGCGAAGCAGTGCCGTCTCCGCCAAGCGATAGTTGCTCTCTGGATGATCAGGTGGCACGCAACGTTCGTCGCCCCAAAAAAACTCAATGTTTCTTGGACTTACGGCGAGACTTTGAAATTGGGCGGTCGCGGCAATAAGAAAATCTCCAAACACCCGACCGCCACCCAACGCCACCAAATACGGGCGATCCCCAAGCAAATTTTGCCGAATCCGGTGTACCCATTCCGTGGCGGCGGCGCCGACCAACCTCTCGGTTTCTGTAAATCGACGGACGGTGTAAGACATACCGGGGTAATTCTCGGTGATCATCCGTACCGTGCGCAATTCCCCATCTGCATCCTGGCAGGCTCATAGCCCTGGATGCAGCTTAGCGCTGGAGGGGTAGCGGAGGATGCAACAAGCACGCATCGCGGTCGAAGGGATCTGACCGGCAAGCAGGCATGCTGGGCGAGCCAATTGAATGCAAGACTAGCCAGAGGTCGTCCGAGGATTTAGCTTTCAATCTCAATGTCTCTCGCGGTTGACCAGTCCTCCTTAGAACGGACGATTACGGTGCAGTGGCGCCATCAGGTCCACTTCACCGAACACGTCTTCGCAGCCAGCAATCCCGTCTTGGCGCACGTTCTCCTGGCTGAGGCCTCTACCACCCCAGCGCCGTCTCGCCGACGGAGCAAGGTCCTGGTCATTGTCGATGAAGCCCTGGTTGAAGCTCTTCCGGGGTTCATTCAAGAGATGAGCGCCTATTTTGCAGCCCACGCCCATCAGCTGGACTTGGTCTGTTCCCCGGTGAGTTTGGTCGGAGGTGAGGCCGTTAAGAACGCCTATTTTCGAGTGTCATCCGTGCATGCTTTGATCGAACAGCATCATCTCGATCGGCACGGTTTTGTGCTGGCCGTCGGTGGCGGGGCCTTGCTCGACATGGTCGGACTCGCCGCCGCCACGGCTCACCGCGGCGTTCGCCTAGTCCGCCTTCCGACCACCACCCTGGCTCAAGATGATTCCGGCGTGGGAGTGAAAAACGGCATTAACGCGTTTGGGAAAAAGAACTTCGTAGGCACCTTCGCACCACCGTACGCCGTCATCAATGACTTCGCGCTTCTGACCACTCTGAGTCCGCGGGACAAACGAGCAGGCTACGTGGAAGCCCTGAAAGTCGCCTGTATTCGTGATCGCAAATTCTTCGAGGAATTGGAACGGAACGCCGACGCCCTCGCTCGATTTGAGGCGGGCCCGATGCAACGATTGATTCGACGGAGTGCCGAGCTGCATCTCGACCACATCGCGACGAGCGGCGATCCGTTTGAAATGGGCAGCGCACGCCCCTTGGATTTCGGACATTGGGCCGCACACAAGCTGGAACAGCTGAGCGAATACCGATTGAGACACGGCGAAGCCGTCGCCATCGGTATTGCACTCGATACGATCTATGCTCGGGAACGTGGTTTCCTTCCCCCAGCCGAGGCGACCCGCATCCTCAATCTATTGGAACGATTCGGGTTCGATCTCTATGCGAGTGAACTCTTCCATGAAACCGAGACCGGCCAACTCTTGGTGATCGCGGGGCTCGAAGAATTCCGGGAACACCTCGGCGGTGAACTCACCATCACCTTGCTCCGCCACATTGGCGAAGGCTTCGAGGTTCACGATGTTGCCATCCCACTGATGGAACGGGCGATGCGCGAATTGCGTGATCGCCACGAACGGCGCGGTGCCGGGGTGACCCGGTTGGTGGCTTAGCTAGACGGCCCCAAGCCCGGATATGAGCCATCCGTGCTAGCCCGAATAATGGGGTGGCTTGACGTCGTGCGCCGGTGGGGGCTCCAGATCCCGCATTTTGAAATCATCGTTCAATTGTTCGATCCGCTTTTGAAGTCGAGCCAGCATTCGACCCTGTTCCACTACCACTGAGTTCAGGCTGTCATAATTGCGTTCCAGATGCGCAAGTGCCGCCTCGATTTCAGACTCACGTCCAACTCCCCTGGAGGTTCGTTCGTGGCTCACAATTCATCCTCCCGTTCGGTAAAAAACAATTGATGCGCGCGCGGATAATCTCCCTCCATGACGAGAACCCGGACTTCGCGAGCGAGATCGCCATCGTCCGGACAGGATGCATCGACGAATTCAGTGGACGCAATGATCCCATGTTGCTCGAGCCAACTGACGAGCAGATCCGTTTTGATAAATTGTCCGGTGAAGAACTCCCGCCAATTCCCGGAGGCAGCGGTCTCAGGCGCCGGAATAGCCACCGTCGCAGTCAGCAAATCAGGGACGGGCGTCATGAAATTAGGGGCTGATGGTCTCCAAATACCGAAATTTGCCGCCTTCAACTTTTAGAATCACCGCCGCTTTCGATGCGTTACGATCCGCGTCGAACGTGGTCGTGCCCGTCACCCCTTCGTAGCCTTTGGTGACGGTCAGCGCGTTCTTTAATTGGTCGCTTTCCGTCGTGCCGGCCCGCTTGATTGCATCGGCCAAAACCATGAGCGAATCGTAGCCTAACGCCGACATCGCGTCGGGCGCGGATCCAAACCGCTTTTGATACGCGGCCACGAATGCTTTGCTCTTCGGCGCCGCCACGTCCGGATGATAGTGCGTGGAAAAGTATTGTCCTTCTACGGCGCCCTGGCCGAGTTCGACAAGTTTTTCCGATTCCCAGCCGTCCCCGCCGAAGAAAGGAACCGTTAGACTTAATTGTTTCGCCTGAACACAAATTAAGGCCACATCGGTATAGTAAGCCGGAACAAACACAGCGTCCGGCGTCGCTCCTTTGATCGTCGTTAGTTGCGATTTAAAATCGGAATCGCCGCCGTTGAAGGCGAGTTCCGTGACAATTTCACCTCCGTTTTTCTGGAACTGCTCTTTGAAAAACTTGGCGAGCCCCTTGCTATAGTCGCTTTTTGAATCCGTAAACACGGCTACTCGCTTCACCTTCAGTGTTTTGGTTGCAAAATTGGCCATCACCGTGCCTTGAAACGGGTCGATGAAGCAGACGCGAAAAATGTAGTCGCCGGTGCGAGTCACATCCGGATTCGTCGACGACGGAGAAATCATGGGCACTTTCTCATGCTGACAAACCGCGGCGGCTTCCAGCGACCGCGACGATGCCACCTCACCCAGGACCGCGATCACACCGTCTCGGGCAATAAGTTTATTGACCACCGTTTGCGATTCTCCCGCCTTGGACTGGTTATCTTCGGTGAGGAGTTTGATGGGTTTGCCCAACACTCCGCCGCCCGCATTGATTTCTTCGGTTGCCAGGAGCGTGCCGTTGTGTGAAGATTGACCAAAGGAGGCTTCTTTGCCGGTCAGCGACGCAAATTCACCAACTTTGATCACATCACCCCCACCGCTCCGACCACAGCTGGACAACCCCAAGGCCATTGTCACCCAGAGAGCCAAGGCGGCCGGGCCAAAAAAAAGGCGACGCGAAGCCGACTCTGGCGCCGAGTGAACGACAGGTTTTGAGATGGAGGAGAGCATGAACGTATTTAAGAATTGAACTAAGCGGACCAAAACAAGATTCTTAGGGTAGGGCGGCGCCAGGATTTTTCAACCGGCATTGCCGCAGCACCTGCCACGATGCACTTTCCAAAAAAATCCGGATTCAACTCTGGCCCTCACTTGCCTACTCCTGTTGGGAAACCGTGGCCGCGCTGCGTCTTTGGCGAATGGTGGTAGAAATCTGGGTGACATCGTTCCTGCGAACGACACCGAGACGTGGACCTTCACGGCGAAGGCGGGCTGATCGTCAGCGGCGTCATCGAGGGTGCCAATCTCCCACTGGGAGACCTGGATGTCTGGAGTTTTTCGGCGGGCGTCGGCGATTCCCTCATGCTTCGCGTCGGAGCAACAAAACCGTTACAGCGACCAACGCTGGCACCTACACCTTGGTGGTTAGTGCAAAATACCAGAATCAATCCGGTCCCTAGGTCGTAAACGTGGCTCAGGTTCCCGGGGTTTTCACCGTGGCCACGGACGATGAAGGGGGCGAAATTCCAAATGGATTATTGACGGCAGCTGAACTCGCACTCGGGGATTTTGATCTTTGGAAAGTTGCCGCCCAACCCGGCGAATCACTGATGATGCGGGTCGGGTCAACGAACTTTACGCCCTGGCTTCGATTATACGCGCCGGACGGTGGGTTGATCAGCGAGGCCGCCTCGGGAAATAGCCTTTGGCGGGAATGGCCATCGACGCGGTGACCGGCCAGATCGTGTGGGTCCCAGAGGAATCACAAGGGCCTGGAAATTATACGATCCAGGTAGTGGTCACCGATGAAAATCCCCCGGCGGTCAATGACACCCATCTCAGTGTCACCAATCGCTTCAACGTCATCGTACGCGAAGTGAACCGTGCGCCGGTGCTCGCAAATCTTCTGGAACAACGCGGCGACGAACTGACGTTGCTCTCGTTTAAGATGGTGGCTATGGATCCCGATCTTCCAGCGAATACCCTGGCCTATAGTTTGGTCAGCGCGCCCTTGGGAATGACGATTAATCCGGAGACGGGTATCATAAACTGGATGCCAACGGAGGCCCAGGGTCCGAGCACCAATGAGATTAAGGTACGGGTCCAGGATTCTGGCGTTCCCCCGTTGACCGCGACGAATTCAGTCATTGTAGTTGTGCGTGAAGTAAACGTTGCGCCTCAACTGATTCTGCCCGCGGAAACGACCGTGGATGATTGTGAGTGCGGAGACCACTCAAGGGGTGTGCCAAAGGAGGATGAAGCCACTGAGCATCGCCGCTTCACCAACTGCCGCGAGAACGAGGGAGAATTCCAAAGAGGATACCAGTCCCCGCCGCGTCGTACCAAGCACCGGTCAGATAGGCAAAGCCCAGGCGAAAGGGCAATCATGATGGGACCATTTTCATTCCGCCACTAGCCCGGATATTTCATAACCTGTTGTGGCCAGACGCAGCGTGAGCCGGTCTAGCTAGGCGGCCGAAGCGATTCCAAGCTGGGCTTTACCAAAATGAAACCAGGAAAAACCCGGTTCCGTCTCCCGGGCTCAGCCCCGTTACCAGGCGATGGAGCTATTTCGGCTCGGCCTTTGGCTCAGCCTTTTGTGAAGCTGTAGCTTCGGGCTGGATTATCGGTTCCTCATGATGCTTCGATTTTTTCTTCCCCGGTTTGCTCGACCTACGCTCGGGTTTCGGCGCGTCCATATCCTGTTGGCCCCCCTTAGCGATCAGGGCCAACGCCTTGGCCACTGGGAACTGCATCCCAACCGCAACGATTTTGTCGGCAGCGGTTACTTTGGTGCTTCTAACAAGTTCCGAAAGATCCTGATTCTCCGGGGCGCCGAGGGAAAAAAGCGCGACGATGCCTTGCAGCACTTGTTGGATTTGGGTCACAATCTCGGCGGATTTGCTCTTCAACGCCAGATCGACAAACAACAGCTCGGCTTTTTCCCCCAGGACGATTCTCACCCCGTCCGCCATTTGCAACACCTTGACCTGAGGTGGTAGGTCAATAAGCTGGTTAAAGCCTTCGGCAACTCCCAAAAAAACGAACGAATCGGAGGTAGCTGGAAAATCGGTGAACCCTTGGCCACCCGAGAGGTTGGGCAGTTTACCCCCCAAAACTTGGGTCGCCTGATTAATCCTCTCGCGGGATTTGCCGAGCAGAATGACGCCTTCCGGCTGGATCGCGCCGAATAGATCCTTGCCCACGGCATAGAGCGGGTAGGGCTGAGTTTGGAGCTTTTTGAGCGGGCTATTGGTGTTGGCCAACAGCTGAGCTGCGAGCGCGCCTTCAACGATCTGCTGCGTTTCCGTATCGGTCTGTAGGATTAAGACCCCGGATGTTAGGCTTGCTTCAGGGTCGTTTTTCTTGAAGTCACTCCCGTAGGCCGTGACCGAAGTCACTTTCCGCAACAAGGCCTCAGCATCGAACTTCAAATTCGACGAGACTTCCTTCAGCGGCCCGCTTAGGAAGTTGGTTTGGACGTAGTGACCGATTTGAGAGGCACGAAACCCCACTAGATCGGCGTGAAAAAGCCACTTGGCATCCGCTGGGATGCGTTGGCGTGGCAAGGGCGAAGCGGAGCCCACGCCCGAGAAGGTCAAAAACCAAGCTAGACCTACGACCGCAATGGAGAGTTTATTTTTCATCTTAAGCCGCATTGACGTGTTGCTGCTGGCAGCCGACCATCGGCTACTCTCTTAAATCACACGGTGCGGTCGAAAGGTTTCAAAAATCTATTTTCTTAGAAGCAAAGATTGCCGTTCACTCGGTCACTGCCCGACCGGTTGGGGCGGGGCAGGCGTCAATTTCCACACCTTTCCTCGGCCAGGAGTCAGGCCAGTCGAGGCATTGGTCAGAAGATAAAGCTCGCCTTCTTGGTCCTCTCCGAAACCGCATACGCACCCGAAAAGTTTGTTCGCATTCGCCACGCGGACCGGTTCGACTTTCCACGGACCAGTGCCTGCTGTCGGAGGTATCGCCGTCAGAATCCGTCCCTGCGGCGTTCCCTGGGCACCGGACCAATCTCCATAAACATAATGACCAACCAACTCTGGCATGGCGGTGCCTCGATACACATAGCCACCCGTCACACAAATACCCAAGGCGTCCGGATCCCCCTTCCAACCGCTGGCATTCTTGTAGACCGCAATGGGGTCCAGCAACGCCTCACCTCGAAGGCCTTTGGCCGGGAGCGAGGTCGGCTCCAGTTCCGGATGTTCGCGATTGAAGCCTTCGAAGCCTTCCCGCAACGGCCAACCATAGTTCCCCCCTTTTTTGATGACGTCCACTTCTTCCCACCGCATTTGGCCCACGTCGGCAATGTACAGGCCGTGATCGCCACCACGATCAAATGTCAAGGCCCAAGGGTTGCGCACTCCGTAGGCATAAATCTCGGGCAACCCATCGCGTCCATCGGCAAACGGATTATCCGATGGGATACGATAAGCCGTCTTTCGGCTCGGGTCCAACCCACTCATGTCTAGACGCAATATCTTGGCCAGATGAGTCCGCGTATTCTGCCCATTCCCCTCCGGAACATGGCCCTCCCCGACATCGCACCCTTTCGGCCCTCCCCCATCGCCGACCGACAGATAGAGGTATCCGTCTGGACCAAAAGCAATGCGTCCGCCGTTGTGATTGAAATACGGTTTATCCACTTCGAACACGACGCGTTCCGACCCTGGATCCATCCGGAGCGGCTCCGACGCGGGCAACGTGAATTCGCTGAGCCGCAAAACACAGTCATAATTTGTCGGCGCCGAGGCTCGCCGAGGTCCCGTGTAAGTCACGAAAACTCGACGATTGCGAGCAAAATCTGGGTGTAATACCAGGCACAACAACCCGCGTTCGTCGAATGAACCGAGGTTGATGGCCGACAGTTTATTGGTCCAATTGAGGACCGGCGCGGCGGCCAACTTGCCCACGGCATCGATGAGGCGCACGTAGCCAACTTGATCTACGACCAGCATTCTGCGATCCGGCAGAGCCGCGAGCGACAAGGGGGACGTCAAACCATCCGTCACCAAGGTCAAGGAGACGCGAGCGGGTGCGGCGCCAACCGAACTCTGCGCCAGGCCAAGGACAACCAGCCACGCGGCCAACCACAAACGGGGATTCATGACGGTCATCCTCGATGGCGGTCGGGCGGTCCGCAACCCTGACACGAATACCTACGGGAGGTGTGTTCCGCTCGATCCTAGCCCTTCGAGAGAGATCTCAGGCGTTGAGGTCCAAGCCGTTAAACCCGATGAATCGAGGGTACGAGACCTGAAGTTCAAATGCCTGGCTGGCAGCGCTGGTGCATCTGCCTCCTTCAGCCAACCCCAAATCGTTAAAACCTTGCCGCACGAGGCGCTACCGAAGTCAGCATTCCCAACTATATCACCCAGGCATTGACGCCCGGCTTCCATCGCCAAATGCTTCAGCCATTCACCACGCACACACCATGAATCGTCGCATCTTTCTCCTCACCAGCACCGCCCTGCCGTTGCTTCCGGCCTTCGCCCACGCCGCTACCGCCAAAGCCTACACGTTTGGGTTGATCGCAAAATCCCAAGGCAATGCCGTCTTCCAAGTCGCCCGCGTCGGAGCGGATGAAGCAGCTCGCCACCTCAGTGAAAAACATGGGCTCAAAATCAAAATCGACTGGCGTACCCCCAACGACGAAGACGCTCAAAAGCAAGCTGAAGCCATCGAACAACTCGTGTTGGCCGGTGTCGATGGCCTCGCCGTTAGTTGTTCCGACGCCAACAAATTGACCGATGCGATTAACAAAGCAGCCAATAACGGGATACCCGTTTGCACCTTTGATTCAGATGCGCCGAAATCGAAGCGCTTTGTGACGTACGGCGTCGATGACGAACTGTGCGGCGGACAAGTTATGGCCGAATTAGTGAAACTGCTCGGGACCCAGGGCAAAGTCGCCATTCTCGCCGGAAACCAGAATGCGCCCAACCTCCAAAAACGCGTCGCCGGAGTGAAAGCCGAAGCCATAAAACACCCGGGAATCGTCATCAAAGACACCTATTATCATCGGGAAACTCCCCAGGACGCCGCGGCCAAGGTCGAGCAAGTCATGCAGGCGAATCCGGACATTACCGGTTGGGCGATGATTGGCGGTTGGCCACTCTTCACGGAAAAGGCCCTCAAATGGCAACCAGGCACCGTTAAATGTGTGAGCGTGGACGCGCTGCCCATCTGCCTGAATTATCTCCGAAGCGGGCATGTGCAGGTTCTGCTCGCTCAGCAATGCTTTCAGTGGGGATATCGGTCGGTCGAATTATTGCTGGATAAAGTCCACTTCAAAAAGAGCCCGGCTGCGGTAAAAGAGGTCAGTCCCCTCGAACGGGTCACGAAAGAGAACGTTGAGGCGTACGCCAAGAATTGGGAGAAGTGGTTGCCGAAATAACCCAGCCCGCCGGGCAGTGCTGGTAACACTTAGCGATTTTCTTCGTAGCAGCCTCCGGAACGCTTTCGGGCACGGCACCCACGCATTAAAGTCGGTGCCGTGCCTAGTACTGAAGCAGAACCGGATTTTCAAGCGATGTTCGAAGAAAACACCACAGCGCCAGAGGTGGGTGCCGCCGTAAGCACGGCCTCCCCGGCCCTTTCTGCCAGTGAAATCGCGGAGCGGCGCGACTTTGCCGCACACACGGATCTGCTCACGCCTCTGAAACAGGTCTGGGGATATCCGGCCTTTCGTCCGCATCAAGAAGAAATCATTCGTGCGACGCTCGCCGGTCGCGACGTCCTCGCGCTGCTGCCCACGGGTGGCGGCAAATCGCTCTGCTTCCAACTCCCCGCTCTGGTCCGCCCCGGACTAACGGTCGTCATCTCGCCGTTGATTGCGCTGATGAAAGATCAGGTGGACCAACTTCACGCCAACGGGGTCGGCGCCACGTTTCTCAATTCCACCCTCGACGAGGACGAACGCAAAGCCCGCTGGCGTGCCCTCAATGCCCGCGAATACAAGCTCCTTTACCTCTCGCCCGAGCGACTTTTCGCTGGGGACGGCGGTCTGCTCGAATCCTTGCGCCGCTGGGGAGTGGCGTGCGTGGCCGTGGACGAAGCGCATTGCATCAGTGAATGGGGCCACGATTTCCGGCCAGAATACCGGCAGTTGGCGACCTTGCGGGATCGTTTACCCAACGTGCCGTTCGTCGCCCTCACCGCGACCGCCACGGAACGAGTCCGTCACGATATAGCCCGTGCGCTCCATCTCCAGGATCCGCACCTCGCGGTGGCGAGCTTCAATCGGCCCAATCTGACTTATCGAGTTCTGCCCCGGCAACAGGCCTACCGCCAGGTACTCGATTTCATCCGCCTTCGACCCGCTGATTCCGGTATCATCTATTGTTTCAGTCGAGCCGGTGCAGATCGCTTAGCGGTGCAATTAAAAGAGGATAAGGTGGCGGCCGCCTCTTACCACGCCGGGCTAGATCGCGGCGACCGTGATCGTAACCAGGAACGATTCCTCCGAGATGAAGTGCGGGTTATTTGCGCCACGATCGCCTTCGGAATGGGCATCAACAAACCCAACGTCCGCTTCGTCATTCACCATGATTTGCCCAAGAATCTCGAAGGCTACTACCAAGAAACGGGACGAGCTGGACGAGACGGATTACCGGCCGAATGCGTCTTGTTATGGTCCGCCGGGGATGTGGTAAAGCAGTCCGATTTCATTCGCGAAAAACCTTCGGAAGATGAGCGCCGCACTGCGACGACCCAGCTCCAACAAATGGCGCACTACGCCGAGCTTCGCGGCTGTCGCCGGTGCGCACTTCTCGATTATTTCGGGGAAGAATTTCCTGAATCCGAATGCGGTGCCTGTGACAATTGCCTCGAACCCCGCGCCACCTACGACGGCACCGTCCCCGCACAAAAAATACTTTCGTGCGTGGTTCGGATTCGGCAGAAGAGCAACTTCAACGTCGGCATCAATCATGTGATCGCCGTCCTCACGGGTGGCGACACGGACAAGGTGCGCCAATGGGGGCACGATCAACTCACCACCTACGGTATCGGGAAAGAACTTTCGCGGCCAGAATGGGGCGCGGTCGGACGTGAATTGATCCGCCTCGGTTTCTTGCGCCAGAATAATGAGAAATTTAGCACGCTGGAAATTACCGCCGAAGGCTTGGCTGCCCTTCGTGAACGTCAGCCCATTCAGCTGACCAAGCCGATGGCCGCGCCAACCACTTCCACGACCGTCCGGAGCGGAGACATTGAATGTGATCAATCGTTGTTTGAACGTCTTCGCATACTTCGGAAACGACTGGCGGACGAACGCGGAGTGCCACCTTATGTAGTCTTTGGCGATACCTCCCTGCGCTGGATGGCCCGGCAGTATCCGACCGATAACGCTGCCTTTCTCCGCATCACGGGCGTCGGTGAGCGAAAATTGTCTGATTTCGGAGCCGCGTTTCTCCACGAGATCGTCACTCATGTGGGCAACTACGGCCGACAACCCTTTTCCGCAATCCCGACCGTCGCAGCCCCGAGTTCACGACCAGCACCCAAAACTCGCGGCGAACTGTTGACCGGCACCGTTCAAGAATCATTGCGGAGTTTTCGAGAAGGCCAAACCCCAGAACAAATCGCTGACGGACGCGCCTTCACGGTGGGCACCATCATCGGCCATCTCGCCACCGCCTGGGAGGCCGGCGAAGTATTTGACGTTAGCCGATGTCTGACCGCCGAGCAGAATACGGCGATTAGCGACGCGATGAAACAATGCGGCGTGGGTGTCAGTGGCGGCGCAAGTTTGAAGCCTGTCTGGGAGCATCTGGGTGGAAAATTCGACTACGGCCGACTCAAGTTCTGGCAAACCATCCAGCGTGGGAGCAAACAGGGACTTGTGTGAACGCCTCTCTCGTCCGGTGCGATCAGTAAGGCCAGACGTACCATCAGAATTACAAAGCCTTGTTATGCAGCCGCTGATGCGCCGCTGCAATAAACCCGATAAACAACGGGTGCGGTCGCGTCGGTTTTGAGAGAAATTCCGGATGCGCCTGGGTCGCGATAAAAAACGGATGGCTCGGAATTTCGATCATCTCCACCAATTGATCGTCCAGCGTGGTACCGCTGATGATGAATCCCGCCGCTTCAAACCGTGCGCGGTAGTTCTGGTTGAATTCATACCGATGCCGGTGCCGCTCGATTACGGTGGCCTTGCCGTAGAGTTTCTGCGCGAGCGAGCCCGGCTTCAGTAAGCATTCTTGGGCTCCCAACCGCATGGATCCCCCTTTCCTTTGAACATGTCGCTGAGTCTCCTGCAGGTGAATCACGGGATCCGGTGTGCGCCGCTCGTCGGTGTCGAATTCGGCCGAATTAGCCTGCTTCAAGCCCAGAACATTGCGTGCAAATTCAATCGTCGCGATTTGCAGACCCAAGCAGAGACCCAGATAGGGAATTCCTTTTTCACGAGCGTATTGCGCCGCCTTGATTTTGCCCTCGGTCCCACGATCCCCAAACCCCCCGGGCACCAAAATACCACCCAAACCTTTCAGCCAAGATTCGCCTCCCGGTTTCTCTACTTCCTCCGCCTCGATTTGATCGATCCGGACACCGCAATCATTTGCAACTCCACCATGTTTGAGGGCTTCGTAAACCGATTTATAGGCGTCTTGTAATTCGATATATTTACCCACCACTCCAATCCTCACGGAATGTTGCGGGGCAATCATTTTGCGGAGGATATCCTGCCAATGCGTCATCTTCGCGGGAGGCGGACTGAGACGGAGTGTCTGGCACACCAAATCATCCATCCGCTCGCGCTGGAGCATGAGCGGCACTTCGTAAATCGTATGCTCAACATCCTTTTCTTCAATCACGGCCTCATAGGGAACGTTGCAAAACATGGACAGTTTGCTACGGAGTTCCTTGCCCAACGGATGCTCGCAGCGACAAACCAGGATGTGAGGCGCGAGACCGATCTCGCGGAGTTTGGCTACGGATTGCTGAGTCGGCTTGGTTTTGAGTTCACCGGCCGCCTTGATAAAAGGAACGTAAGTGACATGAATGAAACAGACGTTCCCCGGGCCAACCTCCTGGGCGAACTCGCGGATGGCCTCCAAAAACGGCAGCCCTTCAATGTCCCCAACCGTTCCACCAATTTCCGTAATAATAACGTCCGTCTTGGTCTGATCTGCCAACGCATAAATTCGGCGCTGGATTTCATCGGTTACATGAGGGATCACCTGAACTGTCTTACCCAAGTAAACACCATCCCGTTCGTTTTTAATGACCTGCTCGTAAACCTGGCCACTGGTGGTGGCGTTGGCCCGCGAGAGGGAGGTATTGGTAAAGCGCTCGTAGTGGCCAAGGTCGAGATCCGTTTCGGCGCCATCGTCCAGGACGTATACTTCACCGTGCTGATACGGGCTCATGGTGCCGGGATCGACGTTGAGATAGGGGTCAAATTTTTGGAGCGTCACCGTCAAACCCCGATTTTCGAGGAGTGTTCCAAGGGCTGCTGCGGTCAGTCCTTTTCCGAGGGAACTGATCACGCCACCCGTGACAAAAATATACTTCACGGAGATAGACGGTGGCAGACCAGTTCGCGAGGGGCCAACCCGCTCTTGGGAATTTGTTCACTGCCCGATTCCTGGCTAGCCCAGATATTTCATACCCTTTCGCGATCAGGGAGTTGTGACCATAATCGGGGCATGTCGCCGGGGGCCAGCCAATGCGAATACTCCGAGCCCAGAGCGTTCATCACCCCTTAACATTTGGCGAGACGCAGCGAGAGCCCGTCTGGCGAGGGGGCAAGGCGATTCCGAACCGATCTGTAGTGTTGGGCTCAAAACGCCGAACCAAGGCGGCCAGACAG
>JAYVTS010000085.1:0-9590 GCA_043788645.1 Verrucomicrobiota bacterium | reverse complement strand
GGCCTCGCGGCCTCTTCCCGGGTACAGCGATTCGGTCCTGAACCGTCTAACTTGACCGGCGGGACTTTCACCCGCGAACCCACCCACTTCACTGGCGCTGGTGTTCACCTACAAAAGTCTGAGTTTGGTGGAACTGGGCTTTCGGAACTTGAAAACCGTCTCCCTGGAAATGCGCCCGATTTGTCATAAGCTCGATGATCGGATCCGAAGTCACATCTTTATCTGTTTCCTGGCGCGTTATCTGCAATGGCAAATGACCCAACGATTGAAGCCTCTCTTCGCTAGTGACGGAAAAGGCCAAGCGCGCCAGTGGACCATCCAAAACGTGTTGGAAGCGCTCAAAGGAATCCAGCGCAACCGGACCTAAATCGGTACGGTTGAAGTGGAAATCGACACCCAACCCACTGCCGATCAACAAAGAATCCTTGAACTACTGAAAACCGAGCCGTCGCCACAACGTTGAAATCAAAAAACTGAATTAAACCCGCTCCTAGAGCGGGTTTCGTCGTTTTTGGAGGGGGGAAAGTGCGTTTTTACCGCGAAGCGTCAAAAACCAAATACTTACCCTATTTCTATATCCTTACCAAGTGGTGACGGCAACTAGCCACTTGGTGCAATCGAAGGAAGATCGCTTCGGTCATCCTCGGGGCGGCGTGACTTCGCGCACGGCTGCCCCGTGGGTTTCACTCAGGACGAGAATCGCGAGGCGGTCAACGCTGTCCAATTCACCCGGCCGCAGCATTTGGTAATCGAGACCGTTTGCCCCGCCGCCCTCCGGCGGTTCCGCAACGGCATTCTGCGAGTTGCCGCTATTAAGGCTCGCGTAGTCGAACCTGCCCCGAAGATCCGTATAACCATCCTTGTAGAACCGAACGGTGCCATTTCGGAGCCGCGCATAGACTTTCACGTAGGCCTTGCTGACGGCTCGGTCGTTGGCGGAATCGCGCAGCTCAATCCGGCCGTAGTTCTCGGCGAGGGCAAGCTTGAAAGAGTTGGCGTGGTAAGCCTCCGCCTTGCGCATCCCCGCTCCCAGCACCTCCACCAGGACGTTCGCTTGGGCGAACCGGCCCGGCATCGGGATCTCCAACGAATCCCGACCCGCAGGTAACACCTGCACCTCGCTGAGGGTCGGCTTTATAATACTAAAACGACTCGGGTCTCGCGTGACGAACGGACTGCTACTGAATAGAAACTCTGGGTCCATTAGGTAATAGTTGATCGTGACCTCTCCAAGGTTCTTCCAAGTCAGCGCCACGGTGCGTTTCTCCACTTTCAAGTCGAAGACCGGTTCGGTCGCCGCCAGTACGGTCTGGCGCTTTTCGCGATCCGGCGCCTCCCCGGGGCGCACCACCTGTTTGCCCTCAATTTCGTCTAATTGCGCGTTGACCTCGGCAAACAAGGCCCGCCAGCGGTCGACCGGATATTCCGCGTATTGCGTGGCAATCCCGCGAGCCTCGGCCAGCCGTTCCTCGAAGAATTCGGCGTGACAGCGGAGGTAGTCCAATTGCAAGCGAGTTGATAGGGAATCGGGCTGGACCCCGCGGAGCCGATCCAGCGCCTCACCAACGCGGTCTTGGAGGAAGAGGTAATAGACGACCGCGAGGTTGTCGGCCGGGCTCGGTGCCGCTTGGTGTGCGAGAAGGCCGAGGAGCCGCTGATATTCCTCGCGGAAGACCGGGTTGGCGATCCGGTGCTCAGCACCGACCCGGTGCGCACGTTGGTTGACCAGCGGCGAGTATTCGAAGTGCTCATGGCGGTGGCGCTCGACGGGGTCAATCGAGGCGAGCCGGGTATTGAGCCACGGACCGCACTGGTCCAGGAAATCGTCGCGATGCCGAAGCCATTCACGCAACGGGGCCGGGTCGTTATGCAGCACCGCATAGCGATAGACCGGTTCGCTCCAGACGTGGTGTTGTTGGAGAAAGGCTACCAGTTGGCGGAAGAAATCCACCCGGGCGCGCGCCCGCCACGCGACCCGCTCAAAGTCGAGCCGAGCGACGTTGTTCTGCCCGAGGAAGTCGAACACCTCGGGGTCGGATCCCAATTGGGAGACATATTCCCAGGAAGCTTTGTCGATCTGGGAAAGTTTGCGGACGACGGGGAAGTCGAGCATCCGGGCGGACCCGGCGGATTTGCCTGCGAGGGTGAGGCTGGCCGGGAAATGCGGGAAGGCGGCGCCATGGCTGCCGGGCGCGGGGAAATAGAAGTAATACTCGGATTGGCGGGTGCTATAGGGCTCGAGCCGGAAATAACGGCTGTCGGTGGCCTTGCTGTTCAATACTGGTAATGCCCCCCGGGGCACTTGCGTGAGAAGATCGAGTTTCAGCGGGGCCGAACCGGGATTGCTGATCACGAGCTGGGCGCCATAGACGACCCCGGCGAGAAACTCACCGGTGACGAACTTGTCGAACTTCTCATTCCCCTCCTGCCGATACCGGTCTCCTTGGCGGTAGAAGTTTTCACTAATGAGCAACGCCGGACCCGCGCCGGTCGGCTGCGCCTCGGCCGCCCGGAATTGCCGGTGGAATAGGATCGCTGCTCCGCCGGCCGTGAAGGTGAAGGAATTGTTCTCCGATTTCCCCCCATGCTTGGGGGCCTCGAATGGCAGATCGAGCACCGCCAGCGCCAGCATCATCTCGGTGAAGTTGCGATGGGCTTCGGCCAGGTGGGGCGACAGGAATGGTGTCCGGCCATCCCAGGCCGCAAAGTCACGCCAGAACGCGTTGATCGGAACGAGGTCCGCACCTTGTTGGTCGATGGGAAGGCGGTAGTAATTATTCTCGGCCCATTCTTTCGCGGGTCCTAGGGTCCGATAGTAAGCCCGATCGAGTGCTCGGGAGCGAAGTCGGTTCACCTCGGTTTGGGCGTAAAAAAGCTCCGTTTCTCCCGCGGGCGCATTCACTTCTCGCCCGGCCAAGGCTTCCACGGTTGCCAGGCCGACCATCCCTGCTTTGCGGCGTTCATCATCGCGGGTCGGTTGCTTGTCGAGTTCCTTGTCGAAAAGGACTTTTTTACTTTGGAAACGCCCGTTCGCAGCCCCGCCAATACCCAACGCCGAAGACCGCTTCGCCAGGGCTGGGGCCACTGACATGGAATCCTGCATCGGAGCGGGTGCCATCGTCGCGGCTTGGGTCAGCACCCGTTCGACTGCGCCCTTGGCCTCGCGGAACCCACCTCCGCGACTCTCGCCGGCCGGTCCGGCGGACGCCTGCTCGAGGGCCCGGCCACGCAGGGCCGTTTCAAAAAGTTGGTCAGCCGCTTCCGGGTTCGGGGGCAGTAGTTCCCACAATTCCCGTAGGTGCCGGGCCGTGTTCGCCGCCTCGCCCGGCAGCCGTCGCCCCAGCAGCGCACGCTCGACCACGTTGAGCCGCGCATAGGCCCATGGTTCAAGATAATGCTTCAGCTCCGATTCCAGCAGGTAATCATCCAGAAAGGTTTTGTCTTTTTTGTTTCTCAGGTACGGCTGAATGACCCGCATGAAGAACTGAGGATCCTTTCGACTCAGAAAGAA
The DNA here is from genome assembly GCA_043788645.1 of Verrucomicrobiota bacterium. GTDB lineage: Bacteria > Verrucomicrobiota > Verrucomicrobiia > Limisphaerales > UBA9464 > CANIZL01. The sequence continues at coordinate 6,079 of JAYVTS010000085.1, read as the reverse complement.
GTTTAGCTCGTGGCAGGCGAACTCACTATAGCGCGCCTGCTTTTCCGTTTCCTTCAACGACGGCCACTGGAGAATCCAGGCAAATCGGGCGAGGTTGGTGTCCCCGTTGAGTGAGGTGTACAAAGCATGCACCGAACCCAGGGTGTCGTAGGTCTCCAGGTCGCCGGTGAGGATGTCGGCGACGGTGAGAGTGCCGCCGGAAACGAGTACGGCGACTTCCTTCCGTTCAGCAGACGGCTTGGTCGGGTCCAGGTTTCGTGCCATCCGGAGATCGCGGAATCGGGTGGCCTGTTCCGGAGGGGCGAACGTTCCCCAGACGGCACTGCCCAAGTCCTCGGCGTAAATCTGCACATGTTGGCGGTCGCCCCGTGCCGTCGCCGACAGCCGGACCACGCCTTGCGCGTCGGGCAACAGATTGTAGGACACCGGCGCGGCCTCAGCGAGGAAGTCGAGGTTCTCGTCTTCCTCGTTCGTTTCGGCGCCCGGCAGGATTCCCTCTACTGACTTTGCATCCATGAGCAAGCCGGCGCGTCCACCCGGCATCGCCATCGGCTCTTGCATCCGCTCGAGCGAGAGAGACTGCGCGTCCGTCGATCGCTTTTCCCACGGATTCAGCAACAGTCCCGGACGCGCCAACATCGTGCCCGGGAACTTCGGGGCGTACCGTCGTTCCAGGATGTAGCGATATTCGTCGCCAATAGCCCGGCCGGTCGCGTAGAGATTCGGAAGCTTGTCCGGGCTGCCCCAGGCGGAACCGAATCGAGTGAAGCCGGCCAGCCCTCCGAACAGTCCTCGGCCCGGCAGAAACCGGGAGACACCGACATGGACGCGGGTGAATCGGTTCCAATTCCGCAATTGGATGACAATGCCGTTGGTGGAGACGTCGGCTGATTCTATCTGCAGGGATGCGGCATCGCGCACCTCAAGGAGGCGGTTGGTGGAGAGGATCCAATTGGCGAAAACCACACCGCCAGTGACGCGCACGTCGAGCGTGTGAGTTCCGTCGTCGTGCACACGCAACGAATAATCACCGGGCTTCAATCCCGCGATTTCCAGGAAGGCGTCGACCCGCTTCACGGCCGACGAAAGATCGGCCACAAAATCGCCATTGCGCACTTCGAGCAGCGAGACCGATCCGGGTTGTGCTTCCCCGTTCCACGGCACGCGGATGACCTCGCCCGCCCGGGCATGGAGCGTTTGCGGCCACGTCCGTGCCAAGTCTTCCAACGTCCAGCTGTTCTTTCGACCGTTGGGTAGATCCGCGTTAACTCCTACGATCCCTGCGAGCGCGCCCAGCAAAACGCGTCCTTGATTGTCGGTTCGGAGCGGGACAGTCTCGACCCGGGTAAAACCGTCCCGTCGGAAGTGGAAGAGCACCTGCTGGTCGGGGACCGGCTCGGCATTCTTGCCGAGCAACTCAAAGACATGGTTGGTTCCAAACTTGGAGAGATGTCCGTCGCCCGTGGCCTCGGTCCGGTCGATGCCATTGATATTCCAGGTGCGCGTCGCCAAAAGTGGGCGCATTTCGCCCGCTTGGCTCAGCAGGTCGACTCGGCCCGACAAAGTGACTGTCAGGCGCGCCAGCCGGTCCGGCACCGTGAGCTTGTGGGTGAAGACTTTCTCGGCGGCGAACGGGGGTGATCTAACCTCCGTCGTCGTGCTAATGCCATCGAGCGTGGAGGAGACGATGGTGAGGCGAACATCTTTAAGCAGGTCCAGCGCGACGCGAGCTTCGCCGACCAAGAGGGCGGTGCGGAGGGCGAGCGTGGCTTCCCGTCGGGCCAACAATTGCTCGCGCTCCAGGTGGAACTGTACGTCAAGCCGATACTCTTCCGCATGGTGTTCGAACGCGGCCAAGCTGGCGAAACCGCCGCTGGGGTCCGCCAGCACGATCGGTCGCCGTCCCGGTTGGGCGGTGAACGGCACCAAGATCCGCCCGTCCTTCTCTTCAGGGATCAACTTTCGTCCATCGAGCCACGCCACCGCACCGGGGACCGGCCGACGGCTTTCGTCGAGGATTGCGATCTGATCCCCCCCGGGCCCGGCCTGTTGCACGAGCGAATATTGGCCTTTGCGGATGAGCGCGCGCGACGATTTTCCGCCGCCGATAAACTCAATTACCCAGGCGCCCCGTTTCCCCTTCAATTCCGGGAATAGGAAATTTCGTTTCACCCGTTTGAACGGCGACGCTTCACCGTCATGGGTCTGCTCGCGGTTCGCGACTAATCCGTCGAGGTTGAGATCGGTGTTGAGCGGGCGCTTCTGGTTCAGGAAAAAGCCGAGAGTGTTCAACTCGTAGATACGCACGATGATTTTCGACGCGTGCTTAAAAGTGACGTCGATGGCTACGTCACCATCGACCGGTATGAATTGGGGGTTGGTCGGCGGAAACTCGATGTCGACCCGATCTTTCAACGCCTGGTAAGCCGACGGGGTGAGGAACGAAGCCCATTGCTCGGGATCGCCGACGCCGGCCGTAATCTTAGCTTCGGCAAACACCGGCTTCACCCACGTATCCCGCAGCCATTCCACCCAGGGCTCCCAAGCCGCATCGTCGATGGAGAAAAAGAGTACGAACTCGCGCACCAGCTCTTCGTCGGATCCGATCGGCGCGGGGCGCAAGCCGACCTCCTCGAAGGACGCGTTGAGGTCAACGGGATGCCGGGCGACATCCGCGCGCTCCAAGAACTTGGGGTTCATGTAGCGGACCGGGCGGGGGAGTTTCAGATACTCGATCAGCCGCGCGCGATCGTGAACGCCGCGAGCACGGTCGTGTTGGAGCCGAGCGTATAGGACATGCGCCTTTAGTGAGTTGAACGCCGACGACAAGGTGCGAACGTATTCCCAGGAGCGATCCAACCAGGCCTCGCGTTCAATCGGATCGAACTCGGTATCAGCGTCGGCGCTGGGGCCGAGTTTCCGGAGTTTGGCGACGACGAAGGCGTTTTGTTCGGCCAAAGCGGGTACCAGTTTTTGCAGCGCGTCGAGTTGTTCCGGCAACAGCGCGTGGTGAATCGGGAATTCGCCGAACCCCCGGCTCTCCTTCGTTTTCAGATCGCCTGCAATCAGCTCGACCAACCCCACGTTGTCAGGGCGCCGGAGCCGCGCCAGCAGGCTACGAATCTGCGGAGGGCGCAGGGGGGTCTGGTCCCGGACGAGTCGTTCCAATTCCTCGTCGGTCATCTCACCGAGGTCGTCGTGCGCCAGCACGCCCTTGACGAAGATGTCCCGGGAGACGCGTGCCGAGTCGAGGCCGGTGGGGAGGTCGGGTTTGCGATCGGGGATTTCCTGGACGTGATTCAACTGAGGCGCCAGCCGGTCTCGCAGGTATTTCAAAGTTTTCTGGGGATCGGAGTCGTAGCCGATGAGCGCCTCGCGGTTTTCGATGGTCCGGCGTTGAGCAGAATTGGGGAATCGCTTCGCCCACTGGTCCAGAATTGCCGCGAGTTTCGGTTTCTGGGCGGTGTTTTGGTAATGGAGGGCGCAGAAGAAATAGTAGTCCTCGGTCCCGGGCACAAGTTGGCCAAGGACCGCTTCGCGATCCGAGGCAAGCGCAAAACGTTCGATGAACCCGACCTCGTTCTCGGCGCGGGAAGGCATGGCGAGTAGGCAGAGCGAAAGACCGAGTACAGTCGCGAGGGTGATGTGCGTGTTCATATGCGATGGAAGCCGGACCTTCTAAAAGGATGACACTTGGACCGAAGAATACTTAGATGAAATCTGGCAAAAATTGGAAGAGTTCTGTGATTAGAATCTGCAACGCGACGGCGACAGCTCGAACGCCCAACTCAGCACCCTCGCACCGACGACGGGCAAGACGGTGAGGGAATCGCCGCGTCGGTTGGCCGGTGCGTGTTATTCTACACCGATGGCGTGGCGGCACGATGGCGTTACGGTGATCGGGTGCTCAATCATGGCCTCTAAACCCATCGGTTTGCCGAGCAAACAGACCTGCGTATGAAATCCCAGGTAATCAAGTCGAGTCCTCGGAGAGACCTCCGGAACTATCGCCAGCAAATACGCCCAGAGGCCAACTCGACGCAGCCAAGAACCGGGAGAGATTGCGCTCATAAATCATCTAGGGTCGCGGGACGACTTTCGATTCACCGGAGAGTGGATCTTCCGGTGGTTTAGAGCGTTTTAATCTTAAAGCTCCGAAACTGAACGGGGTCGTTGTGCCCAGCGAACCCAAGGTGCCCTCGTCGACGGTCCAAACCCTTAGGCGGATGCTCGATCTTCGATCGATCCAATTGGTCGATATCCACGTCCAAGATCTTAGTGCCGTTCAACGTCACGCGGATATTCTGCCCCTGCACTTCGATCTCTTCGAAGTTCCACTCGCCCACTGGCCGGAGAAACCCTTGTTTGGCTCCGACACAATGGTAAAGCGAACCATGATACTGATAGGGCAAGAGTTGAGCGGTTGGATTGGCCGCATTGTAACCGTCGCTGTCGAGGACTTGAATTTCTAATCCGTCAGAAGATGAATGCCCGCCGAGCGGCGTCCGCAAAGCGATGCCATTATTGCCGGCGGGCGGCAGTTTAAACTCGACGCGAATGCGGAAGTTTTCGTACTCATCGCGGGTTAAAAGATCACCGCCTTTTCCCGGTTTGCAGACGATTGCCCCATTTTTGAATTCGTAACTATCGGTCGCCCCTTCCCAATTGCTCAGATCCTGGCCGTTGATGAGTTCGATAAATCCGTCGCCATCTCGCTGGGTCAATTCCCGATTGGCTTCCTCCGCACCAATTTCGCGGATGAAAACATTTCGCCAACGAATCTCACTGCCATGCGTTTGGAGTTGAATCGGCCCCGTGGGGTAAACCGGATCTCGCAGATAGCCGTTGACCTTTTGCGGCTGGGTGGCTTCACCGGGTTTGGCATTTTTAGAATAAGCCACATATCCCGCCTTCTGGTTCGCGTAGAAATTTTCCAGGACTGCATGGTCGACCACCGTCTCCCCGTTGAAAACCACGGTGACGCGTTCACCGATCATCTTAATCTTAAAATTATTCCACTCGCCAAACGGGCGGTCCATTTTCCTAGACGGATCTTTGCCCGGTGCGCCTTTGCTATTGTTCCAAAGTCCCCCGGAGCCCTTGTCCTGGCCGAGCCCGCGGGGATCCCCTTTCGTCGCGTCCCAAATCTGGACTTGCGGGATCCCCCGCAAATAAATGCCGCTGTCCCCATCGGGCAAAGCCTTATAGTCGACCCACAATTCGAAATCGCCGTAATCCTTCGCCGTGGTTAAATAGAGCCCCTGGCCATCGTTGACGATCTCGCCGTTCTCAACTCGCCAATGGGCATTAATGTGTTCGGTGCTTTCCTTGCCCGAAAGTCCACCCTCCACGGATCGTTTTCGGTAAATGCGTGCTTCATCCGGAGCCATCGCCCGCAGCAAGGCCGGATCTTTGGTTTCCCAGCCATACCAACCCGACAGGTCGGTTCCGTTGAACAACGCAGTGAATCCTGGCGGAGGTGCGGACGCCGCAAACAGGGCGGTGCTCGTCAAGAGGGCAACGGCAGCAATCGCGGACAAAGTTTTCATAGAGGGGTACGGCACGGCGCTAAATAAACGTTTCGGAAACAAAAGCAGTTTACCATGCCGCGAGGCAATCCCAAGGCAAAAGGGACGTTATCCGATTAAAATTATCGCAGGTTGACCGTCCAGCCTTGATTCATGAACCCTGGAGGCCGGTAGGCGCGGCATGCTGGTCGAGCAGAGCCACCGGCCGTGCTATCACCGAGTTTTGGCAGCGTTAGGCGAAAATGTCCTGAATCCCTTACCCTACCACATTTCCACTTTTGTGAATTGCCGCGGAGCGTCGAGCATTCAAATGCATCGGTGGGTCGCACCCTGAGACCGGTCGAACACTCGGCGAAACTAAAAGACCACTTTCACGTCCTTCAACGGAACACCCGACTTATTTAGGAGGCGGATGGCGCCCTGCCAACTGTTCTGCACGTTGATGATCCTGAGGGTGTGAGACAAATTTGTAACCAGGGCGAAAGGCCCCCGCGGTCTAAGCGGTGAGGCTACGAGAAAACTGTTTGGAATCGTTGATTTGATCCCAACAC
>JAYVTS010000084.1:0-16556 GCA_043788645.1 Verrucomicrobiota bacterium | reverse complement strand
CATGCTCCAACTGCTCGGTGCGAATACCACCGGCGCGGTGGTTCCCGGCAGCCCGGCTGACTTCACGGGCGGCACGGTCAACGTGTTGGTCCGTTTGGCTGGCGGCATCAGCCTCAACGGCGACCTCGGCAATAACCTCATCAGCCAACGGTCGACGATTCTTAACAGTGTCGTCGGCACGGTGACCTACAACTTCACCCTCATTGATACGAAAGTTCCCGAAGCGGAAACCTATGTTGCCGGTTTGGCCCTCGCCGGTTTGGCGGGCTACGGCTTCTATCGCCGCAACAAGCTCGCGTAAGCTGAGCTTCATTTGATAGAAAACACCCGCCACGTTCGTGGCGGGTGTTTTTTTTTGACATTCTGAAGGCGTACGGATTAGCGGATCCTGCTGCGACCCCGTGTCTTCGCTGCGAGGGGCGGGATTTTTGAGGTCGAAATTGACTAAATACAATTGTCATTAGGTTAATTATGTGAAACTTTTCTGTCGGATTGGCGTCATCGTGCCGGTCGGAAACCTTTAGTTTTGCGGGGGGCTCGTCAGGTCGGCAAGACCTACCGGATCGAGAACTGGGCCGAGGCGCATTTCGAATCGGTGGTCACCGTGAATTTGGAGCGGGAACGGGATTTGCACAGCCTCTTTCCCCAGCTGACCCCAAGCGGATGCTGGAGCAACTGGGTTTGTTGAAGGGGCAATCTGTGGTTCCAGGTAGCACCCTGTTGTTCCTCGATGCTACCGAGGGCTCAGCGTTGGTAGCGTATTTGGGCCGACTGACGCGAACGCAGCCTCCGAGCGAAGCGGTGGAGCGGAAGCTGATTGGATCGGTGCGGCGATACTTTTTCGTCGGTGGTATGCCGGAGGCGGTGCGAGCCTATGTGGAGCGGAAAGATTTGATGGAAGTTCAGCGCATTCAGACGGCCTTGGTGGAGACGGTGCAGGCGGATTTCGCGAAATACGGCCCGGGTCGTGGGCACGGATTGATGCAAAAGACCTACTGACACATCAGCAAAAACATGGGCCGAAAGATTAAGTTCGTCAACATCAGCCGAGAGGAACGATCAGCAGAAGTGCGCCGGGCGCTGGAGTTACTAACGCTGAGAAGCGGCGTCGGGCGGTACGCTTCTACCTGGGCTCGTTCGGCCTGGAAGAGGTGATTCTGCCTGGCCGGGAAAAAATGACGGCGCAGTTGTTGTCGCTGCCGTTGTACGCCTCCGGTCAATTGGACCGGTTGTTGCGAGAATTACCCGAGTGATCGGGCGGTCCGATGGCTGCGTGACGAATCAATCTGCCTTCTGCCAATTTTTTCTTGTGACCCTTTTGACTCAAATCCTGATCACCAGCAAATCCAGTCGTGGTGCAGGAACGTCTCAAGTTGTTGTTTCGTGAAAGCTCCAACAAATCGTGGTGCCGCCGGAGGGACTTGAACCCCCACGCCTTTAGAGGGCACCGGATTTTGAGTCCGGCGCGTCTGCCATTCCGCCACGGCGGCTACCGTTTGAAACCGAAGGTCAACAGAGCCACGTACCCGCCCAGAGAGCAAACAAAAAACCTTTAGAAAATCCGGATTTCTCAAACCCAGATCGGTTCCTCGAATACTCCTACGCACGGAATACCCACGTTGCAGCCAGCGTCGCCGGTGGCTCCGGTTGAAATGCCAGAAATTCCGCTTCTTCAAATCGGTGCGTCGCCGTGGCCGGACTGCGGACCAAGTGCTTGAGTTCCGCGCTATTGTTCGACCAGCGAGCGCCATTGAAGAACTCCAAGGGCTCAAATTGTGTCTTGTACAACGCAGCTTCGGTCACACACGTCCCCAAATAAAGGCGCTGGAACCCACTCACCGCGAACTGTTCCACCGCCCGGGTCATCAATTGCATTCCCAGATTACGTTCCGGACCAGTCAAATCATAAAAGGCATAATAATAAAAGGCGAGGCGTGGCGCTTCTAAATAGAGGAGCACGGTTCCAAGTTCGGCGTTTGAAAGCGCGTCGGTGAAATGCAAGACATGAGAGATGACCGGTCCCTGCCAAATTTTGGCCAAACGTTCGGCCGGCATGATGCCCGCCCCAAACCGCTCATCAGCGAACGCGAGCCATCGCTGACGCCGCGATTCATCAAGATCGAATGCGCTTTTGGGTATTAAAGTACAGCGGGTATTCACTGCTTTCCGGAGGATTCGGCGATTTTCCGAGTTCGGTTGCCAACCCGGCAAAGGGACACGAATTTGGCGTACCAAATAGAAGCGATCCAAATTGGGACCGCTGGGCAAAAAACCCGCGGCAAAGGCGTCCGCCGGAGTTTCATGCGGCTCCAGGAAAGCCCAGATAACGTAGGGATAGAGGTATCGCGAATAATCTGGACTCGTTTCCGAAAAGAGGAGTTTCATACGCCCGCACGCAGCGGCAAAGACACGCTGCCTCCCAGCCACCGCCGCGGAAGCCGCGACCGCCATCCCGCCAAGATATCATAGCTGACACTGCGCTTCAACGCCGCCAGGTCGTGCGCCGTAATTTCTACTTCCCCTTGCCGTCCTAATAAGACCGCTTCGTCCCCCACCTGCGCGGCTGGAAGATTGGTCAGATCCACAAAGAGAGCGTCCATGGCCACCCCGCCAATGATCGGCACGCGCCGTCCGTGGAGGAGTGCGTGCCCTTCGTTGCGGATGCGCGGGAAACCGTCGGCAAAGCCCAGGGGCAGCACTCCGATCCGGCTGGGACGTTGCGCTTGCCACCGCATCCCGTAACCCACTGTATCCCCAGGTTCCACGGGTTGCACGGTCACGATTCGGGCCTTGACCGACAGCACGGGTTGCAAACCCGACACCCGCCGACATACCATAGAGGGTTGCACGCCGTGAGCCAACACGCCCACTCGTACCAGGTCGAAGTGGGCGTCCGGCAGATCCATCGCCCCCCCGGAATTACAATGATGCAAAAGGGTCGGCCGAATTCCCGCCGCCTGCACCGTCGCAACACACTCCCGAAACCGGGCCAACTGGGTGTGAGCAAAGGTCTTTTCTAATTCATCGCTCTGGGCGAAATGACTCATCATCCCGGCGAAATGAAGACCGGGCAATTCCGCGAGGGAATGACTCCACTGACGCACCTCCCGCCAGGGGAAACCGAAGCGATTCATGCCCGTATTCACCTTCAGATGAATGGGTACGGGGCGGCCCCGAGCGAGACCCAATGACGATAACCGTTCGGCAACCTCTAACCGACCGACACAGGTTTCCACCTCTAGGTCCAGCGCGTAGGGAAGTTCATCCGGCAATCGTTCACCCAATAATAGAATGGGCGCACCTAAGCCGGCTTGTCGGAGCGTAGCCGCTTCTCCCAACGTATAGACGGCGAGATGGGAGGCACCATTCGCCAGGGCCACTCGGGCCGCCGTAACCGCTCCAAGACCATAGGCATCCGCTTTGAGCACATAGAGGAGGCGAGCCGCCAAAGGCAGATCCGCCCGCAAAAGTTGGAAATTCGCGGCTAAGGCGGTGAGATCCACTTCGACCCAGGCGGAACGGGGATAATCGGACGGGTTCATTCGTTGCCCGGAGGCCATAGGGAACGACCCACGTCGGTGCGGAAATAGCTCCCGAGTGATCGAATTTGCCGAATATCCGCATAAGCCGTAGCGAGGGCCTCCGCGAGAGTCGAGCGAACGGCCGCGACGTCGCACAGACGGTGGCCAGTTGCTTCGAGTTGCCCCTCGGCGGAAGCCGCCACCTCTTGCCACCAAACATCCGATTGAAAAGATTGGGGGCAGTTGACCGGTACGCGGGGACCGGTGAGTTGGGTAAAGGGGTAGCCGTAACCGGCCAGAGTAAGATTGCAGCCAAATTCGGCACCCGGCCGCCAGCGAGGCGTTAGCGGTTCATTTCGGACGCAACTGAGATAGGTCTCCAAGGGGTTGGTTAACATCCGAGTGATCAGAGGCCCGCTGGTGACGCCGAGGCGGACATTATATTCGAGCACATACCAACGACCGGCCTGTTGCATAGCCGTCACTTGGATCGGCCCGCGATAGCCAACCTCGCGAAACCACGGTTCTAAAGGCACCAGCAATTGCCTCGCCAACCCATATTTATCGTCGGGATCTCGCTCAACAAGTCCGCCCATCGGAGCGCCTGCGACAATGCCGAGATTCCCATCAAAGGCTCGCTTGTACTCCTGGTTGGTGACGAGCGAATGCACTCGCCCGGCACTGACCAAGGCGATGTGCCCGGCTTCCCGGCGCCCCAAGTATTCTTGCAGGAAGATCCCCTCGGAATCATCCAGATTCTTGAGCCACGCCAACGTATCGCCCGCTGTTTCGCAGCAGATCGTATGAATCGGACTCGTCGGAGAACACAGCGGGTTTTTGATGACGAAAGGGAGATTTTCACGCCGAACCAACGCCTCGGCTTCAGCGCGCGACTCCACGAACCAAGCCCGCGGGAAGGGGATCTGAAACCGACCACACAACGCTCGGGCGAAGTCGCGTTCTCGCTCCAAACGGAGGGCTTCACCCGTCGGACAGAGCAACGGTGGGCGCAGAGCAAGAAATCGCTCAGTCCAAGGTTTGAGTGCCCATTCGATCGACTGCGGAACAATCAGATCCGGCAGGCTGGCACTCAGGAACGAGCACGGATCAGGGACTTCCCGGTGGCTGATACACGGCGCTTCTAAACGCGGCCCATAATGGCCATAGTCTCGAGTCAGGTACGCCGACACTTCGGCCCCCGCTTCACGGAGAACCCGCAGCATGGATTGAGTAAAAGCTCCGATTCCAAGGACCAAAGCCTTCGGAACCGGTCCAGTTGCTACCACAGAAGGTGTCGCCATCGTCGAACCTCGACCTTAGGAAGCAGGCCACGTCGGTGACAGCCAAAATTTCAGAAACTACCCCAGGAAACAAAGAAAATGGTAACCGCCCCTCCATCGAGCGGTCACGGTCGGGGTAACCAGCAAAAATTGCTCAGTTTATGTCTTCAAAGAAATTTCTGACCCCCTGGGTGTCGGCAGTGTTGCTCAGCTCCTCGTCTGTTTGGGCCGCCGATCCTGACCTCAGCAAACTCCCCCCGCCATCCACCCAAAAAGGTGTCACTTATGCTAAAGATATCCGACCGCTGTTTGAAGCGTCGTGTTTCCGGTGCCACGGCGAGGAAAAGCACAAAGGGGACCTTCGTCTCGACTCGTTGGAGGCCGTCCTCAAGGGGGGTGAAGACGGCAAGGTCGTGGTCGTCGGCAAGAGCAAAGAGAGCAGTCTGGTCGTTTCCATCGCCCAGATCGACGATGAATCCGCCATGCCACCAAAACACAAGGGCCCACCAGGTGGGCCCGGCGGTCCAGGCGGCCCAGGCGGTCCGGGTAAGCGCCCCGAAGGCGCCCGACCGGAAGGGGGCCGCGACGGCGGCAAGCCTGCGGGTCCTCCGGGTGGCCCAGGTGGGCCTGGGGGTGGGCGTGGGGGGCCGCCGCCGAAACCGTTGACCGCCGAGGAAGTGGGCTTGGTACGGGCCTGGATCGATCAGGGCGCGAAATAAGCGTCCTTTCGGCCCGTCGATCCACGGTTCGTTTTTGAAAAGGCGGATCAAATTCGCCCGATCTGACGGCGCCACCATTAGACTGGGTGGTGGGCGCCGTTTTTGTGGTTTGCAGTGAGGCTGACTGCCCCTATTGGCCCAGTGACTTGAGCTGGACGGCGCCCGGTCGATCAATATCGTCCGGCTCGGACTCCCTTCGCCAAACCAGCAAAGTGGCCGGTCATCCCGTTTGGCGACGGCCGCGCATCAAAACATCCGGTCCCGGACATTTTCGATGCACCCGAATTGGATTCGGATTGGATCCTTGAACCGTCGGACCCCCGATCACCCGAAGATGTCTTTGAACGCCAGTGGGCGGAGACCTTGCTCAACCGAGTCATGGATGGGCTGCGACAGGAGTTTGACGGAAGCGGACGCCAAGGACGATTCCAAGAACTCAAATCCTTCTTAACCGATGATCGCGGTGATCGCTCCTATGCCGAAGTCGGAGCGCGTTTGGGTCTCAGCGAGTCTGCCGTAAAATCTGGAATTCACCGGTTGCGTCGTCGATACGGAGAACTTGTCCGCGAAGAAATCGCCCACACCGTCCATTCCCCCGCAGAGATTGAGCCCGAGATTCGCTATCTGCTTCAGGTGCTAGGTTCCTAAAAACGGAGCAAATTCACCCCTTTAGCAAAACTTTCGACCCCAATTCCTTAAGAATCCGAAGGGTAGCGAGATCGACCACCTCGGGCAAAGCGTGAAATTCGGCCCAGTCGATCTTCACCTAAAATCGCCGCAAAAAGCCGATCCATGGCCAATCAAGTCTGCTCCAAATGCGGCGGCACGCTCCGGCGGGATGTCGCGGAGGGATTGTGCCCGCGATGCCTCCTGCTCCGAGCGTCCCAATCGGTGTTGAACATCGGGCTCGATGCGGATTCCGATTCCGATTCCGATTCCGACCCGGACCTGAATACCGGTTCCGAGTCGGTACTCCGCCGCGTGGGGCCTTATGAATTGTTGGGAGAAATTGCCCGGGGCGGCATGGGAATCGTCTTTCGAGCCCGAGAACAAAGCCTGGATCGCGTGGTGGCGCTCAAGTTGCTCCATGGCGGCGAATGGGCGGCGAGCGATGTCCTCGAACGGTTCCGAACGGAAGCCCGGGCCGCCGCGTTGCTCGTTCACCCGAATATTGTTCCGGTTTTTGCGTTCGGCGATGACGGCGGGAATTGGTACATCGCGATGCGCCTGATTGAGGGCGGATCGTTGACCGAATGGATTCGAGACCGAATCCCTCGCGCCGCCACCAATCCAACCCCTGCCCTCCGCTCCTCAAACGCCTCCGGTCGCGGAGCACTCAACGAAGCCGTCATCATCGTCCAAAAACTGGCGGAAGCCGTCCACTACGCGCATCAACGCGGTGTCCTCCATCGCGATCTGAAACCCGAAAATGTTTTGGCAGACAAATCCGGAGAACCTTTCCTAACGGATTTCGGATTGGCCCGGCTCGCCGAACTCGATTCGCGTTTGACCCGCTCCAATGCCTCCCTGGGAACCCCGGCTTATATGGCACCCGAACTTGCCCGGGAAGGATCTAATCAGGCAACGGTAGCCAGTGACGTCTATGGATTGGGCGCAATCTTATACGAACTCCTAACCGGCCGCCCACCCTTTGAAGGTCCTACTCCACTTGATATTCTTCGGCAAGTCACCGAAGTCGAGCCACGTCGTCCTTCCTCCATTCACAAGGTGGTGGATCGAGATTTAGAAACGATTTGTTTCAAGTGCATTTCCAAAGAGCCCCACCGCCGGTATGCCTCAGCCGAGGCGTTAGGGGAAGAATTAACTCGCTGGCGCCGCGGGCAACCGATCTTGGCTCGGCCGACTAACGCGCTGGAAAAGAGCGGGAAATGGATTCGAAGACGGCCTCTCATCGCGGCGCTTCTAGCGTTGTTGTTCCTGTCCTTGCTCTTCATCACCCTCGGTTCGTGGCAAGTCAGTCGCAATCTTAGAACAGCTGGAGAACGTCAACGCCGAGCACTCGTCCAACTCAATGTCGAAACCGCAAACCGCCTCGTGGGCCGCAAAGATTCCACCGGTTCACTTCCCTACCAAATTTCGGCGATCCGGTTGGAGGCGTCTCATCCCGCGCGGGAGCAAATGCACCGTATTCGTCTCGCCCTCACTCTCCGTGGAATGCCGCAACTCCTTCACCATTGGCGTCACAATGCGGCAGCGACCTCAGCGGCCTTTAGTCAGGATGGTCGACAGGTGATCTCGGCGGGTGAGGACGGTATGGTGCGACTCTGGAACGTTTCAAATGGATTTCCTGGCTTGGTCTTTAAACATCCCGCACCGGTCGCTCAGGCCTTTCTTAGCTCGGACGACCGCTGTGTCCTCGCGTTGTGCAAAGACCAACAGGCCCATTGCTGGGACGCCAGGACTGGGATCGAGAAATTCCCGTCGTGGCCGGTCCACCTCTCGTTCTACAAACTCCCCCTGTGCCCCACGGCCTCCTTCAGCCCCGACGGTTCTCGGATCGTCTCGGTGGCCAAGTCGCGGGTGGAGATCCGTATCGTGGAGACAGGCCGGGAGGCTTTTCCAACCCTGGAATTAGAGGCCACCGTCGTTCATGCCGCTTTTAGCCCGGACGGACTTAAAATCGTGACAACTCAAGTGAACGGCAAAGTTCGCGTTTGGGGATTGGCCGAGAGTGGTTTGAAAAATCTAGGGAGTTATACTCACCGTAGTGAGGCACTTTTTGCTAGTTTTTCGAGGGATGGACGGCAGGTGGTTTCGGTGGGACTGGATGTCGCGGCCGTGGTCTGGGACGCAGAATCTGGCTCCCTCATCTCCGGACCGTTCCGTCATGATTCACTGCTGCGAATGGGGCAAGCCACCTTTAGCCCGATGGACGAACGGATCGCGACGATTTCTTTTGATAACACGGTTGGAATTTGGGACAGCCGAACCGGTGCCTTGATCACTCGGGGAATTGCCCATCCAGCAGGAGTCATGCTGGTCCGCTGGGATGCGACGGGGCGGCGGCTCGTGACCGGCAGCTTTGATGGCACGGCGCGGATTTGGGATCCCAGAACCGGCGAAACCATCGAGCCCTGGATTCGCCATGGTCGATATGTGATCGATGCCAATCTCTCAACGGATGGAAGCCAACTCGTCACCGCCGCTCAGGATGGCGGTATACGAGTCTGGACGCTTCAATCCCAAACCGCGCCAACACTCTTGCCACCAACGGGACCCCTGCGGATCGCCTTCTCCGATGCAGCCGGTGCCCTCGTAGCTGCTTCGACCCAAGACGGAATTCTTCGTCTCTATGATACTGCGACCGGTGAGTCTCGCGGACCCGCCCTCGATCACTCCCAGTTGATCACGGCCGGAGCGTTTGATCCCTCGAGCAAACGACTGGCGACCGCCACAAAAGATCACCACCTCCATCTTTGGGATTGGCAACAAGGGATCGAGCTCAGCCCTTCAAAATTGACCGACGAAACGATCACTCAGATTGCATTTGATCTTATGGGCCAACGTCTGGTTACCTTGGGCCGGTCGGCCGCGGATGGCAAAGCCCGCTCCTTTACTCTTTGGGATGTACCGGATCTTACAGCGCACCGGATCTCAGGTCCTACGAATGAGCTCGTTCGATATGTAGAATTCAGCCCAGATGGTAGCCTGCTAGCTACCGGGAGCGACGACTCCACCGCTCGAATCTGGCACGTTCCTTCTGGGTTACCTCGGACGCCCCCAATGGTACACGACAATAAAGTAGATCAATTGCTCTTCAGTGAGGATGGGAGAATTCTAGCCACAGCCACGGTCGCTGGGAATGTTTGGTCCTGGGATGTAGAGACGGGAGAACCCCTCATGGCGCCCCGAAGCATCCCGGGGGGCATCTCGGTATTAACGTTTCGGCGAGGAACCCATGAACTGTTGGCCATCGGTCGGGATGGGGCGATCTACCGCTGGGATTTTTCCCCGACTCGTGAACCGATTGAGGAATTGGAACGGCTGGCCGACCAACTCAGTGGTGCCCACTCCGATCGAACCATTCAGCATTAAACCTACTCAGACTCATTCCGCTCCCCGCACCACCCGCGGAGCGGATAGATTTCCCTTCGATTCGCGCAAGTCCGCGGTCGGTTCCACCACAGCCTTCAGTGGGTCCAGCGGGCTCTTGCGGACCGGTGCCGATCCTTGGGTTCCTTTCCGGGACGGTGGGTCAATTCACTCTTCAAATCCGAGAGCTATTGAGCCACGCTGCTGAGGATGAGTTCCACCTTCGGTTTGTCCTATGCAAGTCCACCGCATCAGATTGAGGTCAATTTGCGGAACGTCGGGCAGCTCTTTAATACCATGGATCCCTCGCCCTTCCGGGAAAAGGACCTGGATCGAGATGCGGAGGAATTCATTTTGAGTTGGGCCGACGAATTCCCATCCCGCGAACCGGTCGCCCTCGTCATCCACCTGGCTGAGTGTTCTGACTGCGCAGCCGCCCAAGGGACCATTCAGGCAGCGGTCCGTCATCATTTTGCCGATCAGTGTCGCCTGAATCGCTTGGAGTTTCGGCGACTGATGCAGGAGGGCCGCCGGTGCCTACTGATTGGATTGATCTTTTTGGCGAGCTGCCTTTTGATCAGCGAAGCCCTCGCTCGCCAGTCCCCGGGGACCTTGCTCAGCCTGGTCCGGGAAAGCTTCACCATCGGCGGATGGGTAGCTATGTGGCGGCCGATGGAGATTTATCTCTACGATTGGTGGCCCCTGCGGCGGCTCGGACGGATCTTTGAAAAACTCAGCCTTATCAACGTCGAAGTCCGCGAAACTCCGCCGTCCAGTCCATAGTGTCCGGGCCGACCGGAGCTCAATGGGCGAACCCCTGATCCGATTCCGGGAGCGGTTGCCCCTTGGTTTCCGGAGCAAACGGCAAGGCGATGAGACCGAGGAAATAGACTGCGCACATGGTGATCCCCGCATACCGCAGGGGCAACGAGGCATCGGCCGCCGTGGCGGTATCTTTAAAAACCACGCCGGTCAGCAGACCGAGCAGGGCGGGTCCGCAGGCGGCGACAAACCGGCCCACATTATAGCAAAAACTTGTTCCCGTACTCCGCAACCGAGTGGGGAACAGTTCCGGGAAATAAATGGCATACCCCCCAAACACCGAGAGCGTCCCAAAACCCATGACGGGGACCAGCAGAAAAATGCCCCAGAAATCGTGCAAAAACCAAAATGTGGCGGCCACGCTGAGCATGGCGACGACAAAGGACACGGCGAAGGCGGGTTTGCGGCCCGTCCGTTGCGCTAAGAGGCCGAAGGCATAGATCCCAAAAAACGCCCCAAGATTTTGGACCATCGAAGTGATGCCCGCCCAAAAGGTTAGTTTTCCTTGGAGTTCAGATCCCGTGAAACCCTCCGCCTTAAACTTCTGTTCCAAAACAGAGCGAACCAAATCGAAACTAAAGAACGCGATTCCCCAAACCCCAATCACACCGGCGAGCGCGAGGAGCAAGCCGACCACGGCTCGTTTCCGATAGGTCGTGTCCCCACCGCCGCCGAAGACACACCATAAGCCCGCTCCCAGTGCGGCCACGGCGAATCCAGCCACGATGAGTTTGAGTTGAGAGAAGCCCGGAAACACTGGATGATCCGACCAAGCAACCGGGCCGAGGAATGCGAGCAGAATGCCCGTCAACAAAAGCCCGCCGGCTAGGGTAGCCGGAGTGCGCCAGTTCGGATTGCCAAAGAGTTCTCCGTAATCACCTAGTTTTTTTCTAGATTCGGCTTGAGCGGCCAGTTGCTTCCAGGCTTCTGGCTCCTTCAGTTTGCGACGAACGAGGACGACCAGCAGAGCCGGCACTGCGCCGACGATGAACATCCACCGCCACGCCGACCAATGAAGGAACTGGCCCAAAACACCGGTCGCCTCGAGTTGACCCAGTGTAATACTCGTCGCGGCCGCGGTAATGTTACCCACGGTAGAAAGGGCTTGGAGGAGACTGAGCGCATAAGGACGAGCGCGCTCGGGCATCACTTCCGCGACCAGGGCCACGCCGACGGCAAATTCCCCACCCACCCCGAGTCCAGTAATAAAGCGGTAGAGGGCAAAATCCCAAAATTGGGTTGCAAAGGCACTCAATCCCGTGCAACCAGAATACATCAAGATGGTGACGAGCATCGTTTTGGCACGGCCCCAACGGTCCCCCAGCACACCAAAGAAAAGACCGCCCGTTGCCCAACCAATGAGAAACACCGCGGTGGCGTATCCTGCGTGTTCGCTGACCTGAGCGGAAGTGGGGGCGGTTCCGAACTGAGCTTTTAGCAGCTCTTTCATCGCGGGGACGCGAGCAAGATTGAAGAGTTGTTGGTCCATGCAATCCAGCAACCACCCGAGCGCGGCGACAATCAAGACAAACCATTGATAGCGGGTTAGCAGGTGCCACCAACGAAAGCCCGGATCTGAGGAGGAGGACATTGAGCAAGTGTCATCATGATTTGGGCCCATGGCTAGCCCAATCACTTTCACCTGCCCCTTGGCCTGGTGGGTTGGTTGAACTATCGGATTGGCTCAGATGGGTTCCACCGTTGTTCCTCGTGACGCTGCTGCGGATAAATTTCCGCCTCAGATCAAATACATCGTCGGCAATGAGGCCTGCGAACGATTCAGTTTTTACGGGATGATCGGCATCCTCACCCTCTACATTAAAAACCAACTGGCCCAAGGCGCGGCAGAAGCGACGGAAATTTCACATCTATTTAAGTTTGGGGTGTACTTTTTGCCCTTGTTAGGGGCCTGGATCTCCGACCGGTTGCTCGGACGCTATCGGACGATTCTTTACATCTCTTTCTTCTATTGTGCGGGTCACGCTTTGTTGGCCTTGGGGGATGTGTTTTGCAAGCTTCCTCCGTTGCCCGACCCCCTGACCGATGCGCTCCGTGTGGACTACGCTCAGGCCAATGCGGGCATGATTCGGGGTCGACTCTGGTTTCTTTATGGGGGCTTGATGCTGCTGGCGTTTGGCGGGGGAGGAATCAAACCCTGCGTTTCAGCCTTTATGGGGGACCAATTTCGGGCGAATCAAAATCACCTACTTCAGAAGGCATACGGCCTCTTTTACTGGAGTATCAATTTTGGTTCGTTTTTTTCGTTCCTGATCATTCCCTTGGTCGCTAAAAAATTGGGTTACGGCTGGGCCTTTGGTATTCCGGGCATTTTCATGGGACTGGCAACCCTGATTTTCTGGCTCGGACGCCCTCACTATGTGCATGTGCCGCCGGCGGGTCCGAGTGAGGAGAATTTTTGGGGCCTGCTGATTTACGCGCTCAGACAGGGGCTGCCCGGGCGAGGGTTCTGGGATCGTTGCCTCGGCCGGTTTTCCGCCGAAGCCGTCGACGGAGCCAAAGCGGCGAGTCGGGTCGCTTGGGTTTTCGCCCTCATCCCATTTTTCTGGGCTTTGTGGGATCAAAACTCCACTACTTGGGTCATTCAAGGAGAAAAAATGGTGCCCTACAAATTTTCGGCGGCGGTCATGGAAAATGGCATCCTGGGTCCAATTCTCTCATTTATCGTGGGCGACACGATTGGCGCCGAACAAATGCAATCGTTAAACGCATTGGTGGTGATGATTTTGGTGCCCCTATTTACCTATTTGCTTTTTCCGCTCACCGAGACGCTCGGAGCCCGCGTGACGACGTTACGTCGCATGGCGGTCGGGTTGTTCCTCACCGCTTTCTCGTTTGTGTTAATCGCGTGGTTGGAACAACGCCTGAGCGCCGGTGAGCCCTTGTCCATTCTTCAGCAGTCGTGGGCGTACGTGATCTTGACGGCGGGTGAGGTGTTGGTCTCGACCACGGGCTTAGAATTCGCCTTCCGGGAAGCACCGGCGAAAATGCGGAGTACCTTGATGAGCTTTTGGCTCCTCACCACGGCGCTGGGCAATCTGCTGGTCGCTTCGCTGATCAAATTTAACGTGAAAGGCAAAACGCCCCAAGGAATTGACGTCTTGTATTTTTCTGGTCAGCAACAGTTCTTCTTGTTTGCTGGCCTCCTCGCGCTGGTTGGAGTCCTCTTTATTCTGGTCACGTTGGGCTACCGCTACCGGGATCCGTCCCAGGAAGCCGGACTGAGGTCTACCACTGTAAATTGATACCGGATCAAATGAGTCTATTCTGGATGCTCTATGTCTGCTGCCGACCGCGATTATTGGCGTGACCCGGAACCCGCTGGGCCTCGGCTCACGTTCGATCTACCGCCGGTGACACGAGCGCTATTTTTCACGCTCATCGGTTGTTTCATTGTCCAATCCCTGAACGACGTTTGGGGTTCGCCCGGGGTGATTTTCAACCTGGCCTTAACGTCCGAAGGCGTTCACCGCGGGTGGGCTTGGCAGTTGCTGACGTTTCAATTCCTGCACGGCGGAATTTTGCATTTGTGCTTCAATCTGATGGGTTTGTGGTTCATCGGCGGACCGATCGAACGAATCCTAGGACGAGGTCGTTTTATCGGAGCCTACCTAGGCGCGGGCATCGTCGGTGGACTGTTGCAGTCGCTTCTCATGGCGGCGTTTCCTGAGCACTACGGTCGAGTGGTGGTCGGGGCTTCAGCGGGTATCACCGGGTTGTTTGCGATTTTCGCGTTGCTACATCCCGACACGAAATTCCTCGTCATGCTGGTCCTGCCCGTCCGGGCGCTGACGCTATACTATTTCACGGCGGCAATAGCCGGTTTTTTCACGCTCGTGCCCTCTGGTATGGGCGCCGGTGTCGCGCATCCGGCCCATCTGGGTGGGCTGCTGTTTGGAACTCTCTGGGTTCGGCAAGGCTGGCATCACGCGTTTCAACCGTTGCCCGGCGAGAATTTGTTCTCCCGCGTCTTTGGTTTTTTTCGACGTTCACCTAAACGAAAACCGGCGGTGACTTCGGTGACTTCGGTGACTTCGGTGAAGTCGAGCAGTTCGAGCGGGCGGTCGGAACGAGTCAAAAATACTCCACCCAAAATAAGCCGTAGCGCAGATTACATCGCCTCCGAAGTAGATCCGATACTCGACAAGATTGCCCAGCACGGTCTGCACAGTTTGACCGAACGCGAACGTCAGACCCTGGATACGGCCCGTCGGAAAATGACGGGGAAATAGCTCAAAAAATGGGCAAAACGTCCCACGCTCGGCGGGCTCGTTTCAGTCTTTTGCCTTGGACAATGGGTCGAACCGCTCCGTGTGTACCCGCGCCACCTCGCCCATATAGCCACCGTATTGGGCCAGCCCAGCCGCTTTGCGTAAATTTTTCTCAGCCAATACGACCGCACCACTCGCTTCGTGATACAGCCCGACGTAAAGGTGCGCGTAAAAGCGTTGTCGTGGGAGTTCGTCGTCTCGACCACGCTCGGCGGCCCGGAAGACATCCGCTTCGGTTCCTTGGCCGGAAAAGAGTGCCTGCACTTCGCGCATGGGGACACGACCGTCTGCATTCACAGAAATGAGCACGGCGCGAGCCTTCTCGACCCCGTCAAGTCGGGCGACACACAGAAAATGCCACACAGCGTTCTCCACATCTTCCGGATTCACCGTGCGATGGAGTTCGAAGAGTTTTCGGCCTTCGACGAAGCGTCCAGCATAATAAAGCGCAATACCACGCTGCCAATCCTGAGCGGCGCGTTCGGGGGCGAGTTCGTCTGCCTTAGCAAAATCCGCGCAGGCCTCCGAAAACGCCCCGGCACGAAACTGATGTTCAGCGCGCTCATGATAAAGCCACGCAGATTTAGGTTCCAACTTGAGTGCCTGAGTAAGATCCGCGATGCCCTCAGGGCGGCGGCCGAGTAGCGCCCGCATTTGAGCCCGAAAATTCAGTGCCCGGACCTCTTTGGGCGACGCGGCGATGGCGCGATCAACCAGCGCCAATGCGTTGGTGAAATCGCCCGCCTTCCAACTAGCCTCCGCGCGAGTGAGCAGATTGGTTTCCGCCCCCACCCCCCGAAAAGCGACCGCCAAAACGGCCATTCCACACCAAAAAAAACGTTTCATAGGCATTGAGATTTCACACCAAGTGTTTTTCACAAAAAAAGGGCATTTCGCACGGAGGCACTAAGCCACCAAAAGATTTTTTTGGATTTGGGCGGTATCGATTTTCCACTCGAAACACAAGTCGAGTCAATATTTGTATCGAGTTTGTCGCAATGAAAACCAATAAAACACTTTTTTGTGGCTTCGCGCCTTGGTGTGGATAGGTCCCCTAAAATTTCCCTCTTCGTGTGAAAAAACCCCAAAACTCAAACCAATTTCGCGTGAACCGGGTTCGCGGCGAGTTTTTTCACGAGGTCCTTAATTTTCTGCGACTCCGCTTTCGCGGCCACCAGCACCGCATCGTCCGTCAGCACGATCACAGAATCCTTCACGCCAACTAGGGTGATGGGGGTTCGGAATTTGCTCCGGCCATCGTAGACCACATTGCGGGCGGCATCGACATGGATGAGTTCGCCCACCACCGCGTTGCCTTCGGCATCGTTTTTAACGTGCCGACTGAGAGCAGGCCAGGCGCCGAGATCATCCCAGGCAAAGGTGCCATCGGCGACCACCACGTTCTGAGCTTTCTCCATCAGGGCGAAATCGACGCTGACCTTGCGAATCTGGGGATATTCTTTGGCCAGCATTCGCCGGAGGGAGACGGGGGACTTGCTGGCTGCCGCGAACCACCGTTTGCAGGCGGCATGCATCTCTGGCGCGTGTTGCTCCAAAGCATTCGTGATCGTAACAAAGGACCAAACAAACATCCCTGCATTCCAGCGATAATTCCTCGCGGCGACATATTCGTAGGCCCGTTCTAAAGGAGGCTTTTCGATAAATTGCTCGACCTTATAGAAATCAGTTTGGTAGGGCTTGACGCCTTCCGGAGCAGGAAGTTTTGTGAGATCATGGCGTATATAGCCGTAACCCGTTTCCGGTCCGGTCGGGTGGATGCCGATGGTGACGATCACTTGGCCGCGCGAGGCAAGATCGAGAGCGTCAGCCAAAACTTGCTGAAATTTCCTGGGCTCCGGAATGACGTGGTCC
>JAYVTS010000083.1:0-3704 GCA_043788645.1 Verrucomicrobiota bacterium | reverse complement strand
TTCACCAATGCCCGAGGAGGTCCGCGACGCCTCCACGCTCTCCTCTTTGCCAACCAACCCAATCTGTTTGACTTCTGATTCTCAAAGGGCGCGTCCTAGCCAAAGCCTTAGTGGGTCGAAAGTTTTGCCAAGTTCGGCGCCGGGCCAAATACCTTCTCTTTGATTTGGGGCGCCGAGGCAAAGGTGACCCAAAAGCGGCGGTAACGGTGGTCGGCCATCTCGGCATGACCGGCCACATGTTTCTCCAGCCTAGCCTTCAACCGCTGCCGAAACACGCCGCGGTGACCCTCGATCTCGGACCCGACGTGTTCGTCTTTGAGGACACGCGCTACTTTGGACGATTCAATCTCAACACGAAGTTGCTGGAACCATTGGGACCGGAGCCACTCGAGGAGGGATTCGCTTTAGGTGGGTTCGTGGCGGCGCTACGGCGCTCTCGACAACCGATCAAGGTCAAGCTCCTCGATCAAACCGTGGTAGCCGGCTTGGGCAACATCTATGCGAGCGAAGCGTTATTTCGCGCGGGGATTAATCCCAAGCGCCCGTCGCTGAAATTGGGAATCCCTCAGGTAATCGGTTTGATGCAGACCATTCGCGAAGTGCTCGCGGAGGCAATCCAGTTTGGCTCTACCATTCCGCTGGATTTGGACCAGAACGGTCGGAAAAATGGTTTGTTCTACTACGGCCAGGCGGAAGCGGCGTCCTCATTCTACGAAGAACGGCTGCTCGTGTATGGTCGACGGGGAAAACCCTGCCGAATCTGTCGCACCCCTATCCGCCAATTCGTGCAAGCGGCACGGAGTACCTATTGGTGTCCGAAATGCCAAGGTGGGTAGCATCCGCCCTCCACCCCTGTCCTTTATTTTAGTTAGTTTTTGACGCTCCGCGATCAAGCAAGTCCGCGTCGGCACGGGTCATGGATTCAGCGAAACGAAAGGCCGCCTTGATCGGGAACCTCGGGCGCCCCCGTTTCGGGTCGTCAATTCCTGATCAACCGAATTTTATAGCGCCGCCAGATATCGAATCGCGGTCAGACTGGGTATGAAAAAATATTCACCACCTCGGACGGTCACGAAATCGGGCAAATTAAATAGGCGCACCGGTGGCTTGCCGTTCCCGGGGATTTTGAATTTAGTCGCCCCTTCTGAGCTGCTGACCAATGGATCACGATCATCGGCATCCAACCGCGCTGTGAAATTGCCCTTGTTGATCCATTGTGCTTGAACGAATTCAAATTGACGAGCGAGACTTGCATTAATCGCGACGAAGGCAATTCCCCGCTCTTGGTTGTCGGCGGCGGCACCCTCAGGCAACCAGGGGCCATACGGTAGACCGCGTCGAACGATTCGGTGGCGGCGGACGAGCACATCGGTCATATCTAAATCATCCCGGGGATTGACGCGTCGAATGTGAGCGCCGAAGGGGCACCTCGTAGCGGTGGCGTCGGTGTTATACCGAAAATCATTGTGGCGGTTTGCATCCTTGGCGATGGCAGGATTGTCGGTGGTAGGGGATAATTCGAGCGGACAACCACTGCGCCAACGGCCGACCATTTTGGCTGCCAGGAGTTCGACATTGCCCTCCAATTTGGCGTCGGCCGTTCGCTGAAGGTAGCTCCGAAACGCGACCACCTTTTGCTCTAATTTCCGAAACACCATGAAACTACCATTGCGCCCTAGCTCGTCCGGCGAGGGTTGAGCCGGGAGTTGGGAACTTTCGTCGGGATAACCCAAAACGAATTCTCCGGTGCGAACGGATTGCCACTGATTGCCCGCGGCGGGTGTGCCGTCGCCCGGGTAGACGGGCGCACCGCTCCCGGTGATCGCGGGTTGGCCAAATCCATCAGCAAAGCCGAAGTGCTCCGTGTCGTTGGGCAACGCGGCCGCTTCGAGAACGTAGACCACTTTTAACGCGGTGGGATGTTGTGCCAACAGACCGTGGAGAAACGTGGTTTGGTCGGCCAAATCGGCCGCCGTTTGGGCGGTGAGAAGTAGCAGACCATCCACGGGTAAAATCGCCCCGCCCAATTGCCAGTTTTGGGGATCGTTGGCGCCACTATCGCCGAGGACCTTGGCACGCCCGGCCATGCCCATCCGAAACTCCTCGGGAAAACTAGCCAGCGTCTCCGTTGGCAATCCAAGGGCGATCAGCCCGGAAAAACTAAGCGAAAAGTTCAGCGTTGCCCGTGGCTTCGACGTGGCATCCCACCGGGTCGCGGTGGTGATTTGGTCGACGACCAAGCGGAGGAGCGCTTTGGCCGCGGCGGCGTCAAAAATTTGTAAAAAACTATACCGAGCAAAGGGTAAAGCGTAAGCACGGAGAATATTGCCCTGAATATCGGCTAAATCCCGATCCGTCGGCACTGAGGCAACCATAACTTCACTTAGCCCAATTTCTCCAAAAACTCATCCAAAAGCGCTTTTTCCCGGAGCGCTTTCTTGATGTCGTTGACAGTGAAATTGGGATAGGCCGGGTAGAAACAAGTAGTGACCACTTGGTATTTGTCTACCCAGGCGCAAAAGCGGTCAAACTGTTTGGTGCCGGGATAGTCGACACAATGTCCCCAGATCCGATCAAGCCCGTCCGGTATCTTGATCGTGAAATCATTCAAATAACTTTGCCAGGTGCCATCGAAATTGCTCGTGAACAGGAGGCGGGCGCCGTCGTCAATGATGACCCAGCGGGCAAAGTGAATCGTCGATATGTCGCCGATGACCGCCGAAGGATTCAGTTGGATTTTCTTAAGAATGGCGGCGAGTTCGTCCGCCTTACCCGGTAGGATCGGGGTAATCAACGTCAATTCGGTGACGACACCGATCGTTTTGCTTTTGTCTCCAAGGCTCATGTGAAAGTTCGGTTGATTTCGAGGAAAAGTTTGGTTCGCTTGAAAATGAGAAACACTCGCTACGTCAGCCACCGTAATCGGAACTCAGTCTGGTCGGGATTTGTCGTATACCCCGATAGCTACGTTGACCGATGGCCTGTTGCAAGTCTGACCTGCATGCGAAAGCTACTAACTCTGCAGGTGTCCCAAGGAGAGTTTTGTAACGTGTTTGCCCTGCACCGGCTCAAGTCCAACTGGAACCTAAGCAGCCTCAGCGTCCGCGTGGATCCAGCAACCGTTACCAACTCCCTCGTCATCCGTGCGGACATCGTAAGACATCCTAAAGCAGGGACCTGCCGTTTGAGACCCGGTTTCACATGGGAACAGCACATGTTATTTATACTGACCATCAAATTTTCCAACTCTCCTGTTCTTTGTTTTCCAATCCGCCTGTCCCTTTTTTTCCGGAGTGGGTGCCGCCCCGGCACCCACGCGCGACGTAGGGAGCGCGTTCCTGCGACCACAGCCTTGTCGACAGAAATAGGTTCCAATAGAACAATTGCCTCAACCAAACACCGCCACTCGCAGTTTCCGAAGCGTAAAGAGTCCCTCGGACGCCAGTCCGGTCATCGTACAGGCTCCGCTCTGGCGGGTTGGACCGAAGCGGTCTCTGAATTGGGCAAACACACCCTCCACAAACGCCCGACTTCCCAACGCCGCTCCATCCGCAAAATACCGCACCCGATAGCGCACATATTCCGTAGCAGAAACCATCCCTTTGGCTTGAATCACCCGTAAAACCGTTTCCCGTTTGAAACCGCGACGCAGCGGCTGGCCCGCCTCGTCCGTGCCTTCCCTTTCTTCACCCTGACCAAACAAA
>JAYVTS010000082.1:0-9244 GCA_043788645.1 Verrucomicrobiota bacterium | reverse complement strand
AACAGACGACGGCCATTCTTCAAGCGGCGCACCAGTTCCTCGATCAAGTCGATCCGCGAAATTCCATCCAGGTAGATCCCAGTCCGATCTTTGCCACTTTGTCGCAGCTGGCAGAAAACGCGGCGGCGGCGGCCGAGATCGTCGCGGAGGCGAACCAAAAATGGGGTTACTATTCGGCGATCACTCTGGCGGCCCTGCCGGGCAATGCGGGCGTGCCTTACTTAGTTCGGCAAAACCAAGAACGTTCAGCGGGCGGGAGCCCTGTAGCCCTGGAAATGCTGGGGCAACTTGCCGGGGCCTCGCTGGAAGCTCGGGCTGCGTTATTGGAAGAAGTCCGAGCGGACCGTCTTTCGGCTCACGACTGGTCACAACTCACACCGATTCTTGGTGGAGAACGGTATCAACTAGCGGATGCGGTTCAGGACGCGGTAGCTCGTGGGGCCATCGCCAGCGGGATAAAGGCCACTCATATTATTAATGGAGATCAAAATTTCTTCGTCGGCCCTCCGGTCAATGGCTGGAGCGCGCAGCAACTAGAGATCCAGATTGGGGTCGTTGACGAATTGATTGGCGTGTCGTCGGTTGGCCCCGCGAGAACCGCCTTGGAACAGGCCCGCACCCAACTCCTCGCACTTCAACCCAGACCCTAGTCCGGCTAGTTCACCTCTTTTCCTTCAGCCAAGCCAGCCCTTTGGCAGAGTCATTTTTCCAGCCGTCGGCCGGTCTTAACCTCATTGGGGGAAGCACCACGTCGCGAATGGCGTCCATTTTTTCGATCACCTCGGGTGGTACTTCCGCGCGCTTCATCTGTTCTGCGACCCGGAAATAATCACTTTTTGAAATAGAAATTTCAGCTTTAGCAAGCAAGTCGGGATTGAGGGTTTTACTTGCCGGTTCCGCCCGAAGAAACGCGCTGGCGTCGATGATGTAAAGAAGAAGGGAGTGACCGAAGGGTGCGGCTTCGAGAAGAGGGTCTATTCTGGTTCCATGCAAAAAAGGCGGCTCCGGGAGAGGAGCCGCCGTCGTGAAGAAACTTTCGATGGCTAGGCTCTAGAATCTGCGATGTTGACCACTTTGTATCCGCCAATGGCTTTAAAGTAGAAGAACAGCAGAAGGTAAATCACAGCCATCGTGGCGGGGATAAACGAATCTGCTTTTAACGTTTTTCGATCCCCGATGATGCTCGCGTCGGCCACTGCCTTCTGGTCCGGAGTTTTGGTTTTGGCGGTCTGCGCGGCCGAGAGCTTGGATCCGTCCAGACCGGTGACTTTATCGAGGAAAAGGAAGGCACTGGGTGTGGCCGCCTTGTACTGCTCATAAACAGCGGGAGCGGTCGCCGTGAGGTGTTCCGTCGTGAACCGATCCTTAGCATACCCGAGGCCAGGGCCGCCGAGGAGGCCTGCTGACATCATTCCAATCCCACCCATAATGGACATGGCGATGGCGCCCGTGCGTGGGAAACGATCACCGACCACGGCCAACATGGTGGGCCAGAAGAAGGTTTTCCCGAGCGCGTAAACGGCGAGAGCGGCCATCGCGCCAACAAACGTTTCAATGCCGCTGACCATCCGCAGACCAATGACGGCCAACACCGCGCAGATAAAAAGCAAGCCAATGGGAGAAAGCTTGAGACTTTTCTCAATGAAATGGGCGCAAAAGCGGAGCGAGAACATGAGCAGCGAGGTGAATACAAACAGGATTTTGCCTTCCGCCGGCGTCAAAATATTGCCCGTAATGTTCTGAATCCAACCATCGGTACCGAGTTCCACGGCACCGACGAGTGCATGCGTGGCAAACAGGACAAACAGGAGGACTGCACCCACCGAGAAACTTGTTTTGAGCGCAACGACGAGGAGCAGCACCAGCGCGACGGCCCAGGCGAGGTAGCCCCACGAGTCCGATCCAAAAAATGGGCTGTTGGTGAAGAAAAAGAGAATGCCTCCCAACTGATCCTTGAAGAAAAGGCCGATCAGTCCGCAGGCGACTAAGGCTCCCAGGATACCGACATCCTTGAGCATCTGGCCAACACTGAGGCCCTTGGCAGACGCTTCGGATTTCGGGAACTGTTGACCAAAGAAAGCGAAACCGTACAGGACGGTCGGCACGAGAAAGAGCCCCAGCTGGATCTTCCAGCTCACCTGCATGCCGTCGCCAAGAATCCAACCGACCAGTCCACCGACCACGAGACCGGCGGGCCAACTGGCGTGAAGAATGTTGAGATAATGGGTGCGGTTATTGGGAAACAGCGTCGAGACCAGTGGGTTTGCGACCGCTTCGAGGGTTCCGTTGGCGAGTGCAAAAACGAAGGTTCCCAAGTACAGGAACATATAGGCCGTCTCCTGGGCCTGGCCTTTCGTAGCGGCGAATGTGATGAAGGCGGAGAGCACATGGAACAGGAATGCGGCGACGACCAACTTGCCGTAGCCGATTTTGTCGACCACGACACCGCCGATGATGATACCAAAACAGAAGCCGGTGAAACCAGCCCCGCCGATGGCGCCGAGTTGAGCACCGGTGAAGCCGAAGTCGGCGGCCCAGTTTGCTAAGATACCGCCGCGAATGCCGAAGCCGATACCGGCCGCCAGGATGGCTAAAAAGCCAGCGAAGAGGAGCCGTTTTGCGTTGGGCGCTACGCCCGCGTTGCTGCCGTTACTCATAGGATTGATACTACTGATGGTTGTGCTGTCAAAAAATTAGGTAGTGCGCACATGAAGGGAACGCCGTCAGTAAACCGGGCGACCCGCATGACGTCCACAAAAGAATTCAATCAAGCGTTGCTCGGAGCGGGTTCGATCTTCCAAGGTGGAGTCAATGCGCTGGGCCGAACTTCCTCACCCATTTCCGATGAGCGGCGGTAACGGGTAGTGCCGCCAACTCCGCATGCCCAACCCAGCGACCGCCCGGCCAGGGAGCTGGTTTGGCTACTTTCGCCCGGTACACTCTCTGAATCATGCGATACCTCGTGATGGAATGGCGAATTTCGCCATCGGCTTTTAATTGATGAGCGGGTAGGCCCAAAATGGCGGCTAACGCAGTTTGAGGGTCCTCGCCAGGAGTAAGTTCGACGTTCGGGAATTCCCAGAAGCCGGCGTTCACCGTGCCGACGGGTCGTTGGCAGATCAGAAATCGGCTTTTGTGTTCGAGCACCGCGGTGGCAAAGCGGCGGACCGTTAGCGTAGGCCGCGGGGCGGTTTCAGGAAACTGATCCACGCGCTGAAGTCGATGGGCCAGGCACCCCTTCTGGAGCGGACACTGTGCGCAGTCCGGATTAGTGGGAGTGCAAATCGTGGCACCCAATTCCATTAAGCTCTGGTTTAAGACCGAACAATGCCCGGACTGACCGCGTCGCGAAGCGGGAGGAAGTTTCGCGGCGGCCTCGACGAAAGATCGGGCGTGGGCCCACAACTGGCGGTTCAGCTCGCGCCCCCGCGGATCTCCGCCCAAGGCCAGGAGTCGGGTCAACACTCGGATGACGTTTCCGTCAAGGATCGGCTCGGGCTGATTGAAGGCGATGGAAGCAACCGCTCCGGCGGTGTAAGGTCCGATCCCAGGGAGTGCGAGCGCGGCGGCGGGGTCCGTAGGAAAAATACCGGAGTATTCTCGGACGATCATTTGGGCCGCACGCTGGAGATTGCGAGCCCGCGAATAGTACCCCAGACCTTCCCAGAGTTTGAGGATTCGGTCGGTCGGTGCCGCGGCCAGAGCCGCGATCGTAGGCAATTCGCGGAGCCAACGTTCCCAGTACGGGATGACGGTGCGAACTTGAGTTTGTTGCAGCATGACTTCGCTGACCCAAATGGCGTAGGGATCGCGGGTCTTGCGCCAGGGCAAGTCGCGTGCAGCCGAGCCAAACCACAGGACCAATCGCCCCGCTAGGTCTGCGTAGTCAGGAAGTTTTTTAGTCACTCGCAATTCCCATCACCCATCCAAGTTCAACCTAGAAACCGGAGTTGCCCGGCACCCATCTGAGGCAAGATCTTGGCGAAAAAGGCAGGTGTCGAACTTCACCGTACCACCGGGTCGATCCGATTTAGTTCTCCGAAGGCTTTCTTCGCTCATCTCGAAATCGTTTAACTCCGGCTTCCCGGCACATCTCGAAGCAGACTAATCGGCGTTGTCTTCCGGGCAATTTC
The DNA here is from genome assembly GCA_043788645.1 of Verrucomicrobiota bacterium. Lineage (GTDB taxonomy): Bacteria > Verrucomicrobiota > Verrucomicrobiia > Limisphaerales > UBA9464 > CANIZL01. The sequence goes on along the minus strand of JAYVTS010000082.1, from coordinate 5,111 downwards.
AGATAAGACTGATCCCGTTCGATGCCCAAGACGCATAAGTCAGTCAAAGGCCAGTTGCTGCTCGATGGCGGGCGGCTTGCTGGTTCGTGGTTTCATCGCACGGTGGTCTTGGTCTGCGAACACAATGCCGAAGGTGCTTTTGGCCTCGTCCTCACTAAAGCCTCGGACAGCCGGGTTGAGGACGTCCTGGAAGGGGAGTTTGGAGACCGAATCGGCAGCCTGACTTTGTATGGAGGTGGCCCGGTACAGCCGGCCGCATTGAGTTTTCTGCGTGGAATGGATCAAGCACTTGATATGGTGGGTGCCACCCAAGCATTGGTGCTACCAGGCTTGGCGTTGGGGCATCAATTGGACGACTTACTGGCGTTAGCGCGACCGACGCCGAGCCCGCCACCGGTGCGGGTTTTTGCCGGGTACGCCGGTTGGTCAGCCGGACAACTTGACGGTGAGCTGGCACGCGATTCGTGGTTAGTTGAACCCGCCACGCTTGAGTGGGTGTTCGTAGTTCCGCCGGAACAATTATGGCGGCAGATTCTCAAACGTCGGCCGAATTGGCAGGAACGATTACTCGCGGATAGTCCGGAGGACGCTGGATGGAATTGAAGCGCGACGAGCTCGGTCCATCCACTCCAGCGAGTCTTTCCATGAACCGGACGACTGGCTCGGGCAGACTCTCACCTTACCCCGGTCTATCTCGGTGGGCGCACAGGGAGCGAGCCTCCCGACAGGCTCACCACTCCCTGCCCCAGATTCATGACCGACGCGTAGGGGGAACATGAAACGACCGACCACGCCTTCGCGCTGGGATCGGGCGCTGGTCCTCTTTGCCGTGAAGGAGGAGGCGCGGCCGTTTTCGGGCGCCAGGAGTAAAGGGAACTCGGGAATTACTCGGCCCGCGGGGTCAACGGCCTGGGATCCCGTTCGGGTGCTTGTTACTGGAATGGGAGCAGCCAATGCTGAGCGGGAATTCCTGACGGCTTTAGGGCGGGTGGAACGATTGCCGGAATTTGTACTCACCTGCGGATTTGCGGGCGCCCTCGTCCCGCAACTCCCATCCGGGGCCGTGGTATTTGATTCTGATCCAGATTTTTTCCTGGATAATCGGTTGCTGACAGCAGGAGCCAGGCGGGTGAGTTTTCATTGTGCTCCCCGGGTCGCCATCACCCGGGCGGAGAAATTGGAACTACGACGAACCAGCGGAGCGGACGTCGTGGAGATGGAGTCGGAGATTATCCGCAAAATCGCCCGCGCCCGGGGAATTCCGTCGGCGACGGTGCGGGTTATTTCGGACGCGTCCGAGGAGGATCTACCGCTCGATTTTAATGCGCTGATGAACTCGCGAATGGAATTGGAATTTGGCCGGTTAGCGCGAGGACTGGTGCGGTCGCCGGGCAAGATTCCTGACCTCATCCGGTTTGGTACCCAAACAAAGCGAGCCGCACTCCGCTTGGCTGAGGTCTTAGCTAAGGCTTTGAATTAGTGGGGATATTTCCCACTTTTTCGTCCCGGGTAGAACGGAATGAAGGCGATGCCGTAGGCCTCGGAACGACCAGGCGGTCAACCCGCTGACCGCGAAGGCTCCGTGCGCCTGTGGGGGGGACGCCGACAGTGAGTGACCAAGCGGGCCAACCTGCCGTCTCCCTCATTGCCCGGGCCAGGATAGACCAGCGAAGGCCTCATTCAATCCACTGGCTGAGCTGGTGGCACCGCTTGGGTTCGCCTTGAATCGAGTGCGGAGATACTCAATGGCGTCATCATAATTGTTAATGCCCTTCGGAAGCGTCGCCCCGGCCGCATTTGAATGCCCACCACCCCCCTCAAATTTTTGCGCGACGGTCAGCGCTTCACCGTTGAGGCTGCGGAAGCTCACGACGAAATTGCCGACGCCTTTTCGGTAAAGCGACAACAGGACGGAATACTTCGTATCGCCGGTATTTAACAGCCGATGGACAATCAAGTTGGTATTACCGACGGGCGGCCGCACGGTGCCAATCGTGGGTGAGATCTCCGTTTGATTACTGGCCGCCAACGCGTAGCCAATCGGGTCTTCCACCCGGCGTTTGGTGCTCATCACTTCCAACAACGGATGCTCAAACAAGGCCTCTAGATCACCCCCGATAATCTGGTGCAGATTCCAAAACCCGTAGGTTTTAACCAAGGCGGCATAGTCACACGCCAAACCAAATTCAGGGTCTTGCTCCAAAAAAAGATCGCCGAGATTTGTCCAATGCACCAGGCGATCCAATTTAGGCGTTTTGAGCCCGTATTGAACGGCTAAATCGTAGCAGAGCTGGGCCGCGGATTTGGTAGAATCATGCATTAACCGTGCGTGCTTCACTTGCGCCGGAGCGGCGTGGTGATCCAACACGAGCCAATCCGGCCGATCCAGACGCGCTTCAAACGTGAAATCGGCAACCCAAGCCACGCGCTCCCGAAGGGTTCGCATCTTCCAGCCCTGATAATGGTAGGCTTGGACTTCAAAATCACCGCCGAAAATATGCTTTGCCAACCGTTGCAGCAAAAAACCGGAAACAAATCCATCCAAATCACTTTCGTGAGTGAGGATGACTTCAGGAAGCGCTAACGGAGAAGGCGACATCCGCTCACTCTAAGGGGCAGGATCAATTCGCCAAACCAATCGCCGCTCGCCTCGATAGGGATGCTACAAGAACATCGTCTGGTCGCGGGCAGGACCGACGGAAGCAATCGTGAGCCGCGCTCCCGTGAGTTGAGCCAAGCTCAGAAGATAATGGCGACAGTTCACCGGCAGATCTTCCCAGCGTTTGATTGGGTCGGTAGGGGTGTTCCAGCCGGGGAACATCTGGTAAACCGGCTCACACCGAGCCAGAAGTTCGCAATCACTCGGTAAATGATGCAATCGCTCGCCATCAACGCGGTAGGCCACGCAAACCTGGATTTCTTTGACCGTGTCAAGTCCGTCAATGTTGGTCATCGCCAGTTCATCAATGCCATTGACCATGGCGGCGTGCCGGGTGGCGACGGCGTCAAACCAACCGCAGCGGCGAGCCCGACCCGTGGTCGCTCCAAATTCGCGGCCCATGCCGTGGAGCATATCGCTGACGACTGCATTTTCCGTGGGCAAAGGTCCTTCACCGACGCGGGTGGTGTAGGCTTTGAGCACGCCGACGACTTTATCCATGCGGTTCGGTGGCACTCCGGACCCGGTACATGCGCCGCCAGAAGTCGTGCTCGATGACGTCACGTACGGATAGGTTCCGTGGTCGAGATCGAGAAACGTTCCTTGGGCTCCTTCAAAAAGCACATTGGCTCCGCGTTGAGTGGCTTCGTGGAGATAGACCACGGTATTTCGGACAAAGGGTCGGAGCCGATCAGCCGCCGCCGTATAGTCCGCCAGCAGTTTTTCGTACTCAATCGTCGTTCCACCCAGGGCCTTAATGACTTCGTTGTTCTCGTCGAGGCGTTCCCGGAGTTTTTGCGGGAATCGGGCGCGGTTAATGAGGTCGATCACCCGCAGGCCAACCCGAGCGGCTTTGTCCCCGTAGGTTGGGCCGATACCGCGTTTGGTCGTGCCGATTTTATTTTTGCCCTTGCGAGTTTCGCGGGCGCCATCGAGTTCGCGATGCCACGGAAACACCACATGAGCGGTCTCGGCGATCATCAAATTGGCGGGCGTGACGGCGATGCCCAGTTTGGCCAGGCCATCGAGTTCCGCGACTAAACTGACCGGATCCAGCACGACGCCATTGCCCACAATACACACCTTGTCCGAGCGAAGAATGCCACTGGGAATGAGATGGAGAACGTACTTGTTCTTACCGATAAAAACGGTGTGTCCGGCGTTGTTGCCGCCTTGCGTACGGACGACGATTTCCGCCTTTTCCGTCAGGACGTCAATAATCTTGCCCTTACCTTCATCGCCCCACTGGGCACCGACGAGAATCACGTTGGCCATGTCATCTGATCTTCATGCTGAGCCGCGCCGGTCGCAGCGGTTTTGTCCATATTTTGGCAGCGAAAAGCCCGAGGCGTAAACCTCGGGCTGACTCAACCGGTTTTTACCGCCGTATGTTAGCGGTCGGGACCAGGGCGTCAATGCCCAGACCTGAACGAGCCTTTGGCACGACACTATCGGCGGGTTCGGCCCGGGTTGTCGATGCGAGTAACCATGGCCGGCGTCATAAAGTTCGGTCCACCCAACTGAGCGGCCCCGACAAAAATTCGGGCGGCCTTTTCCGCCATCAGAAGCGTGGTCAAAACTCCCTTCGCCGTTTCGCCTAGGGCGATAATGCCGTGGTTTTGCAACAGAATGAGGCGAGGGGGGCGACCAAAATTGCGGCGGATATAAATATTGACTTTGGCTCGGAGTTCGCGAGCGAGTTGGGCGCCCGGTTCGAGATAGGGCACGAGGGTTGACTGCGGGCCGCAATTGAGGATTTCATCGGGAAACATCCGGTGATCGGCAAATCGGTCAGCAACGGGCGAGCAGAGTATTTGTAAGCACGCTTCCGGGTGACAATGCCCGACAAAGTGGACACCCTCCAATTGCAACAACCAGGCGTGGAAAAGAGATTCGGTCGTGGGCCGTGGAGCACCCGTTGGGACCGTCTTAACTAAGGCCGCTTGCAAATCCGAGGTGTCGGAGCCCTGGCTATCGATGAAACCAATGATTTCTTTGGAATCGCACTGGCAAATGTCGGCCTTGGTCAGTTCATGCAAGGCCGTGCCGCTGCATCGCACGCCAAATCGGCCTTCGCCGAGCCGAACCGACACGCTGCCTTCTCCCGGCAAAGCCAGGCCGCGGTCTTCACGACCGATTTCGTGACCTAACCAAAGCAATTGCGCGAGCGGATCGTCAGCGTGGCGAGTTGGCATAATCGTATGGGGGGGACCTTCTCTGAATGAAGTCCGGAACACAACTTTCCCTCCATCGACTTGCCGGAGGGTGTTCGGGAGCCAAGGCCGGTCGGAAAGACGCATTTAACGAGTGGGACCAGAAGGTGGAGCAAAGTTGCTACCGTTACTCGGTTCCGGCGCCTAAGCCGTAACGATTCAATTGAACAGAAGGGAACGAAGAGAACGAAGCTCGGACGCAGAGAGGAAGCTCCTATCACGATGCTTGGGTTCGCTCA
>JAYVTS010000081.1:0-11314 GCA_043788645.1 Verrucomicrobiota bacterium | reverse complement strand
AGTCGTCAATCCAATGGCGGCCTTCCATTTGAGGTTCCGGCCCGTTTTGAGATCCCATTCGACCGGCGCGTTTGTCTCGGGACTCACCGGGTTCCGCGTCCGGTCCCGACCAAACATGGGCCAGTCTTCGGCGTATAGAAGCGTGGAGACGAGTTGCAGGATCGGGATCCAAACACAGCGGTGCCGGAGGGTGGTGGCTAGATCGGTATTCATGGATTTGGCAGCGAATGGGTTTCATGTTGGATGGCGTACAGGGTGTCGCCGGCCACCACGTAAAGCACGCCATTGGCAAAGATGGGCGCCGACCAGGAGGGCGAGTCCATGGGTCGTGTGGCGATTAGACTTTTTTGGCGCGCCAATTCCAGAATATGGACGTCGCCATCCTCATTGATGACGTAAATGCGCCGCTCCACGAGCAGGGGTGAACCCATAACGAAGGCCTTGGTGTCGTGCTGCCAATAGGGATGTCCGGTGCGTGCATCCAGACAATGCACCAGGCCATTAAAACCGACTGCGATCAGCAGCCCATCCTGGATGGCCGGCTGCGAAGTGGTGCGGCCCAGAGCGTCGAAATGCCAGACGACGCCGGTGTTAGAGTTGGCTTTTACTTTGCCTGAGCCATCCGCGAGTTCAAGGCTCAAGTCGCCGCGTCGGGACGGATCGATGCAATAAAGTCGGCCCAACCCTTCGCCACCATCTCGATCGAAACCGCCGCCGATATAGATGCGATCTTCATAGAGCACCGGAGCATTCAGAAAGTGATTTCGTTGATGACGATTCGTAATCGAATTGGAATTGATGTTGAGCTTCCAGAGCAGCTCTCCGGTCAGCGCGTCGAAGGATCGCACCCAACCATCTCCCATCGGCGCCACCACCTGGGCGCGACCACCGATCTCCGCCGCTAACGGGCTGCCCCAACTGCCCCAGAAAATATTGGTGCCCGGCGAATGGTCCTGCCAGCGCATTTTTCCCGAGTTGCGATCCACACACACAAGGCTCGGCGCCAGAGGCGAATGGACTTGATAAAACCGTTCCATCTGCTTTTCCGCCTGCGATCCCCAAATCCCATTGCCGGTGAGGACGTAAATCCGATCACGGTAGGAGGCGCCAATCGAGCAGGTCTGCCCGCTGCACATGACGCTATAAAAAGGGTGAACATCCAACGCCGTGCCCATATCCAGCGTCCACTGGAGTGCGGGCTCGACGATTCCTCCAAGACTTGGTCCAATCTTCAGACAATGCACCTGGGCGTATCGGGTGGTCATCCAAAAGCGGTCCCCTTCAATCAGCGGTGAAGAATGATAACTCATCCATCCGTGAGCTTGTGGCATTCCGTTGGTCGGCAGCATGATGCACTGCCAAAGGATCTGCCCATCGCTTTCGCGGAGGCATTTCAAGACGGGTGACTCCCGCATTCCGCCGTCGGGCAGTGGCGAATCCATGCTGGACCCAATCCAGACCCGTCCCTTGGCGACCACTGGGCTGGCGACGATATTACCGCCGATTTTGGCGCGCCATTTGATGTTTCTGCCGGTCGCCACGTCCCATTCCAACGGCGCGCCCTTTTCGGGGCTGACCGGGTTGCGTGTCCGGTCCCGGCCCAACATGGGCCAATCTTCCGCGCGCGCGATCAGCACCAATGCGATCAGGCATGTGAGCCATCCGCCGCCGTTCCGCCGCCGTTCCGGTGCAGTTCAGGTGCAGTTCAGGTGCAGTTCAGGCGCAAAACCTAGCAGTAGTTTATTGATAAGCAACCCAATCGTCGGGCCGATAGTTGGCCGATGCAATAACTGACTTTGGCAAGGCCGCATCTCGGTGTTCTATTAAGGCGGTCTGGTTGCGGCGAAAGTTGAGACCGGTATTTCAATGGTGCGAGTTTTTAGCCCGTAGATGACCAGGGTTCCTTCGTTTTCGCGATGTAGGCCTTGGTGACGACAGCAAGTCTCATTATGGCGATTTCGTTGGTTTTCGGCTTGTTTCGTGAGCCTGCACCTCTCATGGATTTGAGGTAGTCACTTAAGTTTGCTCAGCTTTTTGCAGGGCTGACGTCTGCGACGACGTTGCCTCGATGTCCGGTCAACCGCGGAAACCAGCCGTTTTCCTATCAATTCTGCCATAATGAGAACTGCTGCTGGCCGACCGAACCTTTGACGGGTACTCCGCTCAGGTATTTGCTCACGGCTCAGGGGTATCGGATGGAACTTCCCACCGTCACGTCCTCGCCGCCGCCGTACCGGTTCCCAAAGGATATTAAAGTTTGCGAAGAACCCGAGGTATTTGAGGTTCGCCTTGGAGACGAGCGCTAACTTAACGGACCGAGGGACTAAGCCGTAACACTGCAGGTCTCAACAGAAGGAAACAAAGGAAACGAAGTATGGCAGCGGAGACAACCGAACGGGAACGCATTTCTTCCTATTAACGAAACAGTGAGCGAATCCAAGCATCGTCAGATGAGCTTCTTCCCCGCCTCCGGGCTTCGTTCCCTTCGTTCCCTTCTGTTCAATTGAATCGTTACGGCTACGGGAAAGAGGTTTGACACGGGGCCATCGGGTTCCGCGCACCGCCCCGACGTGGAAAAGCGCAGTCGGACCGACCCGTCCGCTCGCTCCGCCCGCCGTCTTGCGATGCGCGACGGTCTCCCGCAGGACATCACTGGAGAATTTCGTCTGTCCGCTTTTGCCCGGGAATTTCGCTTTGAAGGATGAAGGGCGATTCCGGCGGCGGTGAATTAAATCGCATCGAGTCGGGGAGAGCCCAGATGGAATAACAAGAAAAGCAGAAAGAATGAGATTTCAATGACTTTCTTGGTAATCCACGGTCCGTCTTTCGGCTTACAGAGCTGACGGCAACTGATTTTTGCTAGAACGATTTGCTCGCAACATGAACGCCTCTACTACTTTTTCGGCTTACTGTGACTTCTGCTGGCGGTTGCCTTTGTGGGACGGGAACACGAATCCGTTCTCAAGCCTATTGTGAAAGCATTCCGCCATCTCGAGAACGCCCCTTGGTGGCGCAGTTCCATGAGAGCTTTCAGGTTCGCCGCTGCCAACGGCGAGTCTGGGCAGCTCGCCAAACTGTGATTCTTTCTAGTCCTCGATCTCTTAAGCGAAACATTTCATCCATCAACCACAAAACAATTATGAAAAAGCGCACCGTTCTCTTGCTCAGCTGGTCCCTGCTTACGTTCTGGTTCGGAATTACCCCCGCCTGGTCCCAAAGCAATGTCTATAGCCAGTCGACCTTCAATTTCACCGGTCGTCTTTACGAAAGTAACGCCCCGGCCAACAATCTCGTCGATTTTCTGGTGCGACTTTTCGATTCGCGAACGAATGGCAAGCAGGTGGGCCCATTGGTGGCCGTACCCGGCACGTCCGTCACCAACGGATACTTTAATGTATTGCTGAACTTTGGCTCGAACGTTTTTAATGGGTCTGAACGGTGGCTCGACGTTCAGTACGCGACGAATCAGTCCCAACCGGGCACCCCGTTTTATCCGCTGTCCGACCGCGTCCCAATTTTGCCGACGCCCTACGCCACCTACGCCTTCTCGGCCGGCACTGCTTCCGTTGCGTCATCGGTCACTCCCGGCGCCGTGACCGCGGTCGCACTTGCCCCGGGATCAGTTGGGACGGTAGCCATTGCGGACGGAAGTATCACTCCGTCCGATCTGTCTCCGGGCCTGCTCGGCGATACGTTCTGGAGGCTCCTCGGCAACGAAAACACCAACCCAAAAACCAATTTCCTTGGCACCATTGACGACACGGCGCTGACGATTGGGGTGCATAGCTTGCCCGCGTTACGAATTCTTCCGAACTTACAGGGACCAAGTCTCGTGGGCGGGTTTCAGGGCAATGTCATCGTTGGCGGCAGTTCCGTCATTGCCGGCGGCGGTATCGCATTAAGGCCCAACACGATATTGGCCGATTGGTCCGCGATTGTCGGTGGCATCTCGAATCTGATCACTTCCCGGGACTCCATCATCGGAGGCGGCTTTGCGAACCTCATCGTGGAGAGCGGGGGAACGAATTTTTCACATGCCAGCTTCATCGGAGGTGGCTCGGAGAACCTGATCACGAACGGTTACGTGGGAGTGATCGGTGGTGGCTCGGCGAATAAGGTGATCGGAGTGAGTCAGGGGACCATTGGGGGCGGCGGATTCAACGTTGTGGCCGGCGAGTTGGGAACCGTGGGAGGTGGTGGCAACAACCGCGCGGACCAGGAAGCTGTGGTCGGTGGTGGTTTTCAGAATATTGCTCTCGGGCGCGACTCCACGATTGCCGGTGGAACTTTCAACCATAACAGTGCCGCGTATGCTTCGATTGGCGGCGGTTTCGGCAACGGGACGGCAGCTCGTGCCTCGGTGATTGCGGGCGGCCAGTTCAACCAAATCGGTGTGACCAACGACTTTGCGGCCATCTTGGGCGGCAATAGCAACACGAATCTCGGCTCCACTTCAACGATCTCGGGTGGCGAAAAGAACACGACGTTAGGCGCTTGGTCGGTCATCCCGGGCGGTTTGCAGGCGATCGCGCGATCGCACGGCCAACTCGCCTTCGCCAGCGGCCAACTCGATACTCCGGGAGATGCGCAGGTGTCCACCTTCGTACTGCGTCGCAAATTGAAAGGCAATGTGGAGCTGTTCCTGGATGGCAATGGCGGCCTGGAGCGCATTTTCGTTCCCGACGGCGCAGTCTGGACGCTGCGTTTCCAGATCTCCGCTGTCAGCGTGACGGGGGCGAACTTCGCTTCGTATGAAGTCAGTGGGATGATCGCCAACGTCGGCGGTGCCGTCAGCTTTCATTTGATGGATGGCTCTGGCGCCACGGTGGGAACCGCGCGAGCCATTTTTGAAACTCCAGGCGCAGTCCCGTGGCAAGCCACACCGTACAATACTGGCACTGCTGGAGACAACACCCTGCGCATTGCCGTCTTCGCCTCCGAAGAGGTGAAGTGGTGCGCGCGAATCGATGCGACGGAAGTCACCCGGTAAAGGCCCAAAGTTTTGCGCGTGACATCGCCGTCGGGCGGTGCCTCCACTCAGCGAACCAACCAGCAAAGAAAAAGGGTTCAGACCATGAAACGAAATTTACTCCCCGTGCTCGCCTCGTGCTTCTGGCTCGCGGCGCTCGAAGGGGTTGCCGCCGTCTATCCGAACTACAGCCTGGACACGTATGCCTTCCAACCGGGTGGCACCCTGCATTCGTCCCCAGCGACCCTGACCAGCGTCGTCGGACAGCCGGTTGTGTTTGATCTGTCATTCACCCCCACCGTCAAGATGATCGGCGGTGTCCTGGCACCCGACCCTCAGCCTGATCCCCACTGTCTGAGCCTTGCCTGCCCGACCAATATCATTCGGTACACCTGCAGCTCCAATTGCGTGCCGGTGGACTTCTCTCTCTGGGCCACCAATTTATGCAACCCGGTCGATCTCCACGTCGTTACCGATCATTCGTCCGGCGACTGCTTTCCGCTCGGCACGACGATGGTCCACGCCACCGCCTATGGCAGCGGCCAATCCAACTCGTGCCGTTTCTCCATCACGGTGTTGTCCGATCCCAAGTGCTCCGCGCCACTTTACGGTGGAGTATCATCAGTGCTCCAGGGCGCTGCCCTAGCGGACGCCCGCGCGGATGGTTCATTGCGCCTCTACCATCTGGGTGACTCCGGCTTGGACGGTGTGCGCTTCGACTTTGGCAGCGTGGAGGGAGTCCGACTGGACTTCGATTCCATCATTCGAGCGAACAATCTGCCCGCGGGTGCGGTTTGTGAGGTGACTGTACGGGGGGATGCCGGGGCGCCCATGGGCTCATTACTCCTGCAGCGGAGTATCCCGTATCAGTTGATTGAAACGATTCCTGATTTCACCGGGCAGGGTGCCGCCACCTATGGGCTGCGGCTCTACAACGGTTCCACCCTGCTCTATGAATCGCGAAACAGGACTGCCCCACCGGCCAATCATTTTCCCCTTGAAAACCACGTCATGCTCACCGCACAACCGATCGCGATTCGCGCGTCGCTCAGGCCCGACGCCGGGGTGGTCTTCGAATACTCTTTTGCCGTCGGCAGCAGCGTGATCGTTTTCAATAACCGTAACGAATTGGATTTCTTACCCGACCGCATGGAAATATTCGCTGGCCCAGCCGGAGTGGTTGGAGTCCCGTTGAAGCTTTCCGGACTCGACCTGCGCTTCAGCGGGATCAGTGAACGCGTTATCACTGGGATAGCGCTGACAAAATTCGGTGTTGAAGTCCGATCCAGTCAGGGCGTCTTGCTGGCAGGTGCCAACGGTGAACTCGAAGTGCGGACCCAGCCAGCGCCACCGGCTTTGCCGCTTCCGGTTGATCCACCGGCTCCCGGCCCGTGGGATCTCTTAAATCACCTCGGCTATTTCACGGACCTCAGCCCGGGGAACCCTTCCGGCTACGCGGGACTTTTTGAGGTGTATAATCCGCTCGGGATGAGCGGAGATTGGGACGTGAAAATCGATCTCACGGACAAGGCCACCTCTCCTTTGGGCCTGCAAAAATATCGTCCCGGCAAATCGAGTGCGGAATTGAAGTTGAGCCTCCCCACGCTCGCCGAGGGCGCAAAACTCCGCTTTGTGGCAGGTGGTGCGATTGATCCTCTGCCCGGCGCGTTAACCGTCGAAATGGGTTCGTTGTTGTTTGAAGGAAAAGGAGGTCGAATCGAACTGGGCGGATTTTTCCCCATCGGTCCGGGGGACCCAATATTCCCGCAACGGCTGAAAATCGCTCCGACGGACGGCACACTCGAAGTCCCGCAAGGGCACCAACGGCTGGAAATTACTCTGGCGGACGGCACCGTGCGCAGGTTGGAGGGCACTGAAGGAGAACTGCGTGTGAGCTGGGACGCGGCGGTGGGGGTGCCTCCCGTCTTTTTTCCTGTCGCCATTGGCCCGGATGGTCGGCTGTCCATGGGATCGAGATCCGTGGATCCGAGTCTTATCCGGTTGGCGAGTGGCGAAAATATTCAGGTCAGGTCGATGAACTGGACGCTTGCCGGTCCTCAGCCCCTCCCTTGGAATCCCGGCAGCCTGCGCGGCCTGTTGCTCGTCGGCGACAAAGTCCCAGCCGTATCCATCCAGGGTTTGACCAGGAGCGCGGACAACCCCACGGAGCCTAGCAATTTCGTCGGCCGGCGTGTTCAAGCGCTAGGCAATGCTAGTTTCCGTCAGGATGCCTTTGGCAGTCTTGTGCTCAGCGGCCTTTCGCAGAGCGCCGAGGATGGAATTGCAATGTATAATGGTAGCCCCATTACTCCAATGGCCCCTCCAGGAGTCCCTCAGGAGATTGCTTCAGTGGATCTGGGCTACCAGCCCGTCAGTGGGAATCAATACCCAGGAAAAGGCGCCAGGCTGGACTTTCAAGTGCGTAGCGCTGGAGGAGGCGCTCCGACGAATGCCGTGCTCGCAGGCCATACTATTTCGCCGGGCGGTCCTTATTTCTTCGGGGTGCGGTTCCCGGGTCTGCAAGCCACCCACAATACGCTGCGGTTGTTCCACGGCGATCAACTGCGCTTCGAACAAAAAGGTCGCCCGAGCGAAGCGGAGGATGCGCGCGGCAATCTGGCCCCGGATGCCGCGCCGGATCACGTCGCAGCGCGCGTCGTCAACGGACAGTTCATGTGGATTATGAGCTGGAATCGTCTGATCTATTGTAATGTTGGCAATTCCATCCTTGCCGACCGCGTGGAAATCGTCACAGATGATGCAAACTCCTATCCAAGAGACCCCTGCGGCGTTTTTGGACTGCGCGCCAGCAATATTGGCACGTTACGACTGCTGAATCTGGGCGATCGAACCGCGCCTTTGGTCCCCAAGTTGAAGTTCGGATTCGACGCCGGAAAGCTGAATTTGGACTGGGCCAAGTCCGCCAACGGAATTCCCAAGCTTCAGGTCGCGCCAAACGTGGACGGCCCATGGGTTTTCGGCGCGGGAGAGATATTACCCAATGGCCAGCGCCATTTTGCAATGGAAACGATCGGCGCAGGAGGCTACACGCGGCTCGTCGATCCAGAATTGACCGAAGGCTGCCTGAACTTCTCCGCCGAGGCTTTGGGGAACCGAGCGAATCTCTGGGAGTTCGCCGGTTGGAAATTCGATCGCTTCCGCCCGGATAATTCGCACAACCCGGTCAACGAGATCATTGAGTCGGGGGTGAGCCACGCGCTCTGGTTCGACGGGCGGATGGACATCGAACTGCCCACGCCGGCAACGGGGGTGGACATTGGATTCATTCAGTTGGGACCCCCTATCAAATTTGAGGCCTTTGATGAAGTCGGGCAAGCGGATGAACTCTTTGTCTCCAGCGCTCCAGTCACCGATCACACGCAGTTGGTGACGCTCCGCGCCCGTGCCGGCCGACCGCTTCGCCGCCTGCGAATCACGGCGGCCGCCAAGCCAGTTCATCTTCGTGAATTGTGCCTGCGCGCCTTCCAGTTCTCCGACGCACAGGAATCGCGCGAGTGCCTGCCGCTCCGCACGGCGGCCCTGGGTGAGGTGTCAAATCCTTGGCTTCAAGGTGACCTCACCTTAACCGCGCACTCAGCCGACGGTCGAACTCCTTCCACTGCCCGCATCAGCCCGTATGGAGGGTTCCTGCCGGGTTACGAAGTGGTGGGCTATGAGGTGGAATATCAGGTCGAACTGAAGTTCGCGCATCCGTGTCCACAGGTCGAGATCGAGTTCATCTCCGGTTCGGGCTTGATTGACTTTCAAGCCTACGATGATTTGGGTGCGCCGCTGGATCGATTCCACTTGGACCGCGTGACGGCGACAACGGGAGAAACCCATCTCTTCACGGGCGGCACTCGACCGATTGGGCGCATCGTCATCACCACGCCCAACGACAAGACCCGCTTGCTAAAAATCTGTTGCGGTCCAGTCGTAGTTCCATTCTGCCGCGAAGTCGCAGACCTTGTCGTAAGACCGACACGGAATCCCCAACCTTTGGGTGATACGGTCTGGACCCTCTACGACGCGACCGGTGCGCTGGCCTCGTCAGCCCTCCGCACGGAAGCTGGCGAGACCGGGCTGGAATTGACTCGGGAAACGCTCATTGAATTCGCCACGGACCAACTTTCCGTCGATTTGCGGATCGTCGTTATCCCGGGGGGTGCAACCCTGTCGGCCGAAGCCTCGGGCTTGGGAGGGCGCATTGCCGCCAGCCTACCCTCGACCAGCTATGCTGTAGGCGTCCACACGCTGACCTTGACCGATTACTGCCCGACCGGTTGCGGAGAAAACATCCGCCGTATCCGGCTAAAACTGCCTTTGGGTAAGGCCATCGTCACCCGCGTTTGCACGCCATCACGGAACGAGCAATGAAGCCGCCGCGACCCATCCCTTGGTCTCCTTGATATGGCACCCATCAGGACTTTACCGCGATGCCTCAAAATCCAATTGCTTCCAAATAACCACTCGATGGCCAACCGAAGTCGGCGCAATGCGCAAGATTCCCAATGCGTAGCGACGGGGAGCGCGCCAGCCTCAGACGCCGCGTGGGGCGCCTCCGCCCAACACTTTTGGCGCATGCGGAGTCGGCGGAGTCACCGTCTTCGGTCGTAAAATAGCATCCCAGGCCGAAACAATTCGCGTACCGGAGTCCGCCACCCCCATTTCTGGTGTGATTTTTTCAGGCGAGTGGCGAATCATTCAAATGCTCAGATGTTTCGCACTTCGCTGTCATGTGAAATATCCGGACTAGGCATTTTTGTACAGATTGAGCCAAAAATTGCCGGTATTCCCGTGCCTCGACTTCAGAATGGCAGCAATATGATAAAAATGGGGGCCGTTCGAGGTAAAACCGCCCGGCACACATTCTGCTTTAACATTTCAAGGAAATGAAATCCCTAAGTTGTCGTTATGGTCTCAAGGCCAGCTTGGTCGCACTCGCGCTGCATTCGAGCGGAGCAATCAGAACATCACTCGCTCAGGATGCGAAAGGCAGCCCAGCCACGGATTCCACGCCTCCATTCCACTACGCTGGCTTGATCTCAAACGAGCGCGGTCAACCGGTTCAGGGCGTCGAAGTGACCGCGACTCACCGCATCCCAGACGGGATTGGATACGGCAATATTGCGATTGCCGAAAGCGATGGATGGGGGCGTTTCTTAATTCGGTGCACCACAGCCCTGTCGGGCCTGAAACGGAGCGAGATTGGCAACGATTCGATTCGGCTCGAATTCAAACACCCCAAGTACCTCATCATTCAATTGGATGACCTACAACGGCAGAGCCAGAAACAACTCGCGAACCTTCAGGTTGTTTTGCAAGAGGGCCGAACCATTTCCGGCCAAATCGTTGATTCCGAGGGTCGCCCCGTTCTCGGCGCCCTGGTCGAGGTGACGTTCAAAACGCATCTGGACCGGAATCGCGGGACGGTTTCGGATGTCCACGGACAGTTTGAAATGAAAGGACTGCTCGATGAATCTGCCACGTTGGAGGTTCTCTCCGATGGTCTCGACACACCGCCGCTAACTGGAAACAAAGCCATCGAACGTACCGTCGGAAACATCGGAACCCTCACCCTGCAACCCGCTCAGATCCCCAAGGGAACCGTCATTCATGAAGTATTTGGCCTCAAACTGGTGGACGTTAACTCAACCTTGAAGGCGACCTTTCATCTTTGGGATAGCACCGGGGTCATGGTCTTAGATCCTGGAGCACAGAGTGATCGATTGAAAATTGGACGCTTAAAGCGGGGCGACGTTTTTTGGATGGTGGGCGAACAAAAAGTGGCCAACTTCAGTGAATTCCGGAGTAGACTCCTTGATGCCCCTTCCTCAAATATCCCCCTTGGAGCACGAACTTGCCGGATTGTTTACACCTTTCGCCGTCCGGATTCTACCGGAACCAACACCCAGTATATCGAGTTAACCAAGGAAGATATCGCTGAGCTCATAGCGGATGCGCCCCACCACTAGCCCGGATAGTTCATCCTCTTTCTGCTACGACTTGCTGCAAGCCCGTCTGGCGGCGTTGGCCTCGCGTTCCGAGCCGGACAGTATGTCCCCATACAGCCCCGCTCGGAAGCGCTTCGCCCGCCTGGCTAGACGGGCTTTCGCTGCGTCTCGCGACGAAAGAGTATGAAGATTGCACTTTAATCGAGTAGCGGAGCTCTTCCTTGACAGTGCGGCAATGTGCTACAAAGTGTCGCACATGAAACAAGCCACGGTTCGCGAACTTCGCAACGACTATTCCAAGGTCATGCGATGGGTGGCCCGGGGCGACGAGGTGCAGGTGACCCGGCGAGGTAAGGTGATTGCCCGCGTGCTCCCGCCCCTTTCCACTAAC
>JAYVTS010000080.1:0-9804 GCA_043788645.1 Verrucomicrobiota bacterium | reverse complement strand
GTTTGTGGACGGTGTGTTTGCTCAATTCAGGGACCGCTTCGGTCCAACCCGCCAGAGCGGAGCGCGAACGATGACTGGACTGGCGTCCGAAGGACTCTTTACGCTTCGGAAACTGCGAGTGGCGGTGTTTGGTTGAGGCGCCTGTTCCATTCAAACCTATTTTTGTGAGTTAGGCTGTGGTCGCAGGGACGCGCTCCCTGCGTCGCGCGTGGGTGCCGAGGCGGCACCCACTCCGGAATTTAATGGGACAGGTAGGTTGAATGATTTCTGTGGGTGAGGATGAGCTAAAGGCCGCGCTTCGTCGCGCTGGAAGTCCGGGTCGAAAAATGACTATTTTGAAACGTATCACACGCTTCAAGGTGATCCCGTGACCGATTCGGAAGCCGACAACCTGGGTACACCTGGGTACAATTTCGTTCCGCCCTCCTCTCGATCCTCCTACTCAGGGTATGGAATTCGCACCGACAGACGATTGGCGGACACCGGAACTCATAGAATTCGCCGCACCAAAGCCCTGTCGATATTCCGCTAACCGTCGGCTTTTAAGGTGGTTACGAGATATTTTCCTGGTTTTCAAAACAGCGCACGGGTCCAATTGTCGAATTTGAGGAGTTTAACCCACTTTCAAAGAAATGGCGGTGTGCTGTATTCGGAGTTTTGCAACCCCTGCTCTTCCGCTAGAAACTTCCCTGTGCCGCAGCAGCAGACACTTAAGGGACCGGCCACGTATTCGGGCATCGGACTTCACAGCGGGAACAAGGTTAATTTAACCCTGCTCCCCGCACCGCCAAATTCTGGCCTTCGTTTCCGGCGCGTGGACCTCGATGGTCGGCCTGAACTCGAAGCCAAAGTTGAATGGGTCACCGACACCCAACGCTCAACCACTCTGGGCCGAGGCTCGGTCAAGGTCCACACCGTCGAACACGTCCTGGCCGCCTTGTCCGGCGCTTGGATTGATAACGCCATCATTGAACTCGACGCCAGTGAACCGCCTATCGCCGATGGTTCCTCTCGCGAGTTTGCGCGAATTATTCACCAAGTGGGCGTGGTGGCTCAAAACGAACTGAGCGAACCCTTCCGCGTCACCACACCCATCGAACTGACGCTGGGTGAAACGCAGATGGCGGTCTTTCCACACACCGGATTCAAGCTCACCTGTACCAGCAGTGATCGGGGCGGTCGGTTCACTCAGTACTTTAGTCTCGAACTCACGCCGGAGAGTTGGGAAAAAGAATTGAGCCACGCCCGAACCTTTTGTTTCTACGAAGAAATTGAGTACCTCATTAAAAACGGTTTAATCAAGGGGGGTTCTCTCGAAAACGCCATTGTCATCCGGGACGACGCCATCCTTACCACCGAACCCTTGCGTTACCGCGAGGAATTTGTCCGGCACAAACTGCTCGATATGGTCGGAGACCTGGCTCTTCTCGGCCGACGGTTGCAGGGCCATGTGATCGCCATCAAACCGAGCCACCAAGCGAACACCGAACTCGCCAAAGCAATCCTGGCCCAAATGCGAAAACCCCTGGAAGCCGTCCAAACCTTCGCCCCGCCGCCCCCGCCAACCCCCATGGTGTTCCCGGAAATTTCCGTCCCTCCAGGGTCGCTCGCTAAATCCGAAACTCGCGCCTCAAAACCCGCGACGACCCTCTCGCCCACCGTCAATACGACCTCGAATACGGAACAACTCGTTCGAGATGGTGCCACCCTCGATACCATGCAGGTCATGAAAATCCTGCCGCATCGCCCCCCCTTTCTGATGGTAGATCGAGTGACCAAGATTGATGGGAACAAAATTATTGGCCTCAAACAAATCACTATTGGAGAACCCTTTTTTGAGGGACATTTTCCCGGTCACCCGATTATGCCCGGCGTGCTCCAACTGGAAGCGATTGCTCAAGTCGCCGGCATCCTCATGATGCGCCAAGCCGAGAATGCTGGAAAACTCGCGTACTTTATGTCGGCTGAAGACGTTCGCTGGCGCAAACCGGTGCGTCCGGGCGATTCGCTCGTCATCTCAGTCGAACTGACGAAATCCCGGGGCAAAATCGGCAAGGCCAAAGGCATCTGTAGCGTCGAGGGCGAAACCGTCAGCGAAGCGGATGTGACGTTTATGCTCGTGGATCGGTAATTCTCATGAGTTCTCGCAAACGGTCCTTTAATATTAGGGCAACAGTGACCGCCGCCTACGACTTGAGCCGCGTATGATTCATCCTTCTGCCATCATACATCCTGGAGCCCGATTTGGCACGGACTGTGAGGTGGGTCCGTTTTGCAGTGTCGGAGAACACGTCATCCTCGGGCCCCGTTGTCGCTTGCATTCGCACGTCGTGATTGACGGCTATACGACGCTGGGTGCCGACAACGAAATTTTCCCCTTTGCGTGTCTAGGCCTAAAATCGCAGGACTTAAAATGGAAGGGCGGGATGACGCGAGTTGAGATTGGAGACCGAAATGTCTTTCGGGAATATGCGACGGTTCACAGCGCCACCCATGATGGAGATTCCACCCGAGTGGGCTCCGATAATCATTTTCTCGCTTATACGCACCTGGCCCACGATGTCCAAGTGGGTAACCACATCGTCATGTCGAATGTTGGCACGTTGGCCGGTCATGTGGTAGTCGAAGACTATGTCGTGGTCGGGGGCTTGGCAGCGGTCCATCAATTTTGTCATTTGGGCCGATACTCCATGATCGGTGGGTGTTCCAAAGTGGTGCAAGACGTGGCTCCCTTTATGATGGCCGATGGCAATCCGGCGGAGACTCGCTTTGTTAACAAAGTTGGACTCGAACGTTCGGGATTTGCTCCGGAACTGATCGCCAGCCTCACCAAAGCCTATAAGATCCTCTTTCGCGAAGGGCTGACCACGGCCAATGCCCTGCTCAAGCTTGAAGCAGAATTACCCGAATCACCCGAAATGGCGCAACTCATCACCTTTGCGAAGGCCAGCCAACGCGGTTTGGCGAAATGAAGTCGGCCCGGGAATACGCCGATCAGATTGCCGCGATTCATCGAGAATTGCAGATTCCGGACGATTACTCTCAGGGCCGCTCGCTGCCCCTTCAGCCCGAGGCCATTGAACTTGTTGAGGTCGGCCTCGATCTAGCAGGTCGGCCTCGGAAATTAGTCCCAGCGGCTGCCCAGGCCTGGCTCGAACTCAAAGCGGCTGCGGCGAGCGCAGGCATCGAACTTCAGTTGATCTCAGCATTCCGTTCCGTGGCGTATCAACGCGGAATGATCGAGCGCAAACGCACCCGAGGATTGAGTTGGGACGAGATTTTCTGTCTGAGTGCGGCGCCGGGTTACTCCGAACATCACACGGGACGCGCGGTTGATATTGGAACTCCTGGCAGTCCGCCTTTGGAAGTGGCCTTTGCTGAAACGCCGGCGTTTGACTGGTTACAACGTCATGCGCCGGTTCGCGGATGGCGCCTCAGTTTTCCCACCGGAAACCCTCACGGAATCGCGTACGAACCTTGGCATTGGTTCTGTAGGCCAACGGCCAACCCGGCGTCCGCCAGTTCAGAACTCCTGACCCCAAGCGGGGAGGGCGGAAGGAGAGTGGAATGAAACGGCGACCGAGCCATGGGCGTTTGAAATCACCACTCAATCACGGCGGCGCCCCAAGTCAGTCCCGCCCCAAAAACGACGAGCAATACCAGATCCCCTCGAAGAATACGACCTTGTTGCACCGCTTCGTCCAGTGCAATCGCTACACTCGCAGCACTCGTATTCCCGTATTGATCGACATTGACGAAAAGCTGATCTTCCCGGGCATTGAGACGTTCGGCGACCGCATTCAAAATTCTCAGATTGGCTTGATGCGGAATAATGCACTTCAGCTGACTGACCGGAATGCCACACCGGCTCAAGGCCTCATTGGCCGCGGACACCATCGCATTGACCGCACTCTTAAACGTCTCTTTGCCGTCCATGCGGAGATAGTGTAAACGATTCGCAACGGACGCGGCCGTCGTCGGCACGGCGCTGCCGCCCGCTGGGAGTTCCAGCAGTTTCGCCTTGCCGCCATCGGAACCGAGGCAGGTGGTCAACAACCCATGCGCGCTCGGTCGATTTTGCAAAACGGCCGCCCCGGCCCCGTCCCCAAACAACACGCAGGTGTTCCGATCCTTCCAATCAACCACCGAACTCATCTTCTCGGCTCCAATCACCAACACGGTATTATAGGTGTGCGATTGAACGAAATGCGCGCCGACGTCGAGTGCGTAGACAAACCCAGAACACGCCGCTTCGAGATCAAAGGCGGCGGCGCGGGTCGCACCGAGCTTGTGTTGGACGAGGCACGCGGTGCTTGGAAAAAGCATGTCGGGCGTGATCGTTGCGACGATGATGAGATCCACGTCCGCCGCGTTGAGTCCGGCGCTGGTCAAGGCGCGACGTGCCGCGGCAACGGCAAGGTCCGACGTGGCCTGATCGTCCGCGGCAATTCTGCGCTCTCGAATCCCGGTGCGTGATCGGATCCATTCGTCGGAGGTATCGACCATTCGTTCTAGCTCAGCATTGGTCAGAACCCGGTCTGGAACATAGGAGCCCACGCCGGTGATCGAGACACTCCGCAAATGGGGGCGGCTCATCCGGGGATGCGGGGTGGCGGACATGGGGCGGGGTTCGGTTCAGACAACCGCCGGTGGGACAATCGGGGTTAAGGAGAGCCCGGGGTACGTGGACGAAGCCGCCTGTGTGGCAGCAGCGACCGCGGTAGTAATCGTCTCGTTGAGGCGCAATTGCCCAAACCTGCGGGCTTGATGCATCGCCCACCGCAGCGTCGTGCGTTTGGCTCCGCCGTGGATTTTGATGACATAACCATTCACCCCAAGTAAGGGCGCACCACCGTAGGTTTCAGGATTCATGCGTTCTTTGATCCGGTCGAGCCCACCCTTGGCTAGGAGCGCGCCGAGCAGCCGGAGAGGATTCGCTTTGAGTTCCTCTTTCAGCATGGAACCGACCGCTTTGCCGAGGCTCTCGGAAGTCTTCAGTACGATATTTCCCACGAACCCATCGCACACGCAAACGTCCACGCCGTCGAGAAAAAGTTCGTAGCCTTCACAGTAGCCGCGGCAATTGAGGCTCGTTTGGCGCAGCAAAGCAATGGTCGCACGGGTCAGCTCGGTACCCTTGGTATCCTCGCTTCCATTGGCCAGCACGCCGACCCTTGGGTTCTCCAGGTCGAGCATCGCCCGAGCGTACGTCGAGCCCATTGCGGCAAATTGCACCAAGATTTCCGGAGTGCAGGCCGGATTGGCGCCTCCGTCCAGGAGCACCCAGGCCCCTTTTCGATTGGGCATGATGCACGCGAGGGCCGGCCGTTTAATTCCTTGGAGGCGACCCAGGCGAAAGGAAGCACCCGCCAAAAGCCCGCCGGTGTTGCCGGGAGAAATAACCACATCTGCGTGGCCATCGCGAACCAATTCGACGGCACGGAGTACGGAAGAATCCTTTTTGCGACGCACGCCGAGGGCCGGGTCATCCTCCATGGTGATGACCTCTGAGGCGGGGCGCACCTCCACCCGCGGATCGGTGAGGGCGACCCGTGAGAGCAAGGGGCGAATATCCGTTTCGCGACCGACCACGAAACAACGTTCGATCCCGGGCTCAGCGGCCAGGCCGAGCTTCACGCCCTGGAGCAACTCCTCCGGGCCGTGGTCGCCGCCCATGACGTCCACTGCCAGGCGCATAAAATAGGAAGCGCGCCGTCCTCAAACACGAGGGAAGCGGCGCGCGATCAGTTCGATTACGCGAGGTTCTTGGCGGCGATCACTTGACGGCCGTTGTAGTGGCCGCACGCCGGGCACACTCGGTGCGGGAGGAATGGTGCGGCACACTGTGGGCAGGTCGAAAGCTGCGGCAAGGTGAGCACGGAGTTGTAGGCGCGACGCATCCGCTGACGGCTATGCGACGGTTTTCGTTTCGGTAATCCCATAAAAATTCGTTTATTATTACTTCAGTTTCAGCTGCTCCAAGGCGTCCCACGGGGACTTCACCGCACCGGGTCCGGCCGCACTCGGGTCCCGAACACGCGCATCGCGAGCCGGGGCCTTCGCCGCCAGTCCGCGACAGTCGGGCTTGCACAACGGAGCCGTTGGCAAGGCTAGCAAGCTGTCTTCCCGTAACCGCGGCGTCAAGTTTGCGAAATCACCCCCGACCGGGATCGCATCCTCACCTGTTAAAGGGATCAGCGCGGTAAAATCCAGTAGTTCCAACGGTTGGCGGAACGTTTTCAGGCAACGCGAACAATCACACTCCAATTCGGTGGTCAGCCGACCCTCCACCAATAGCTCCGCGCCTTCCTTCCGAATTTCGAGGTCGTGCTTCAGCGGAGCGATAAACCGCATCAAACCATCGGTAAATCCTTCAGCGAATTCCGCTACCGACAGTTCGCCCACGGCTCGCTGGGGCTTCTGTTCGAGGAGCCGGAGATTGACGATGAGTGGCATAAAGAGAATCTGCGCCTCGCGGCGATTTCTGCAAATGGGATAGCGGATGAGTCCGCCATCCACCAGGAAAGGAACGGGGCTGCCAAGGGGTCTCCGGGTCAACTCGCCAGAATTTTTTTTGCGGCCAAGGCCAGTTTTTTTAACCCCGCCGCCGATTTGGCTTCCAAATAGCACCGAATCAGCGGTTCGGTGCCGCTGGCCCGAAAAGCGACCCATTCGCGATTCGGCAACAAAAATTTAAAGCCGTCCGTCGTGATAAATTGTTGCACCCGGGCAGTCCCAATCCGCTCAAGCCCGGCCGCTAACTTGGCCAACAGCGCCGCTTTTTTCTCGGGTGGTATCGCGACGTTGATCCGGTCGGTGTGAAATTCCCCGATCTGTTTTTCAAGGGATTTCAAGATCGCCCCGAGGGATTTGCGCTCGACGGCGACCAATTCCGCCATCAGCAAGCAGGCCAGAATACCATCTTTTTCGGGAACATGCCCCTTCACACTGAGCCCTCCGGACTCTTCGCCGCCACAAATCACCGGCTCGGATTCCATTAAAGCGCCGATGAATTTGAACCCCACCGGCGTTTCATGGACCGGTACGCCCAGCAATTCGGCCACCGCATCCACCTGATGACTCGTCGGCACGGTACGGACCACGGCCCCAGTCCAACCCCGGTTCTTTTTCAAGTGATACAGAGCCAGAGCCAGAATCTGGTTCGGTGGGAGCCACGTCCCGTCGCGATCCACAATTCCGAACCGATCCGCATCCCCATCGAGGCCCAGGCCAAGGGTCGCTTTGCCAGCGAGAATTGCCGTCCGTACTTCGCTCATGCCCGCCGCATTCGGTTCCGGATGATGTCCCCCGAAGAGAGGGTTCAATTGGTCATGAAACCGCAGGACCTTCGCCCCGCCGTCCGTTTCGAGTAGGGTATCGAGATATCCTCGGCCTGTGCCGTACATGAATTCAACCGCAAGCTTGAGCTTTGCGCGTTTGATCGCAGGGAAATCTACCAGTTTGCGCAGTTGACTCAGATAGGCCGGCGCCGGATCAATGGTGGGACAGGCAAACGAGCCCACCAGTCCGGCCTTAAACGTCCAGCCCGCGGCTTGGCGTGTCTGAATGTTGGCTTCGACGGGTTGAGTGACTTCCGGAGGTGCGGCGGCTCCACTGTGAACGCTGAATTTGAGCCCTTGATACTCGGCCGGATTGTGGCTGGCGGTGAGGTTGATTCCCCCGATGGCTTTGCGGGCGCGAATCGTGTGAGCAATCACCGGCGTCGGCGCATCGCGCTCGCACAACAGCGGCTTCAGTCCATTTGCGGCCAACACTTCGGCCACGGCCAAACTGAATTCGCGTCCCAAAAACCGCGTGTCATGCCCGATAATCACCTTGGGCGCACGTCCATAAATCGGGGAATCAGCCCGAGCCAACTCGGCAACCCACCAATCCGCGATGCCTTGGGTGGCTACGCGGACGTTTTCAAACGTAAAATCGCGGGCAATCAGACCGCGCCAACCGGAGGTACCGAATTTAATGGGAGTCATGCAATCGAAGTCTCGGAATGTGGACGGACGAAACCCGAAGGTGAAGAGAATGATCAAGGGCGAAGGCAAACTTCGCCTCGGCGTTGCTACGCTCCCAAACTACCGCTTTGGACGCAAACTTGAGTCGCCTGGCGAAGTCAAAAATCAGGAACTCACCGTCCGGTAGAAGCTCAGGGTTTCGTTCGGCGCGTTGGTGGCGATGAACGTGAACGGGTTGGTGTTCAAGAAAAGTGTGGACAGGGTCTTCTAACTCGACGGAGTGGAATCGTCGAGCGATTGAATCTGAATCAACTCTTTGGAGGTTGAATCGATCTTCAAATGCGGCATCCCTGAAACTTCAAAACGGGGGATCGGCGGAAAAAAACAGCCTTCGCATCCTAATGATATGGGTTATTCATGTTGACCATTTTAATTCTCAACTCGCCTGCCCTTGATCGCTTTTTCATGGGTGGACCGCGGCTGGGGAGAACCGCGGATGAACACGGATTCACGCGAATGGGGAAAGTTCACAGTTTTTCTTATCCGCGTTCATCTGCGTTCATCCGCGGTTCAATGGCTCCACTTCTAAATCGCTTCGGATGGACCGCGACAGGGGGGAGAACCGCAGATGAACACGGATTAACGCGGATGGGGAAAGTTCACGGCTTTTCTTATCCGCGTTCATCTGCGTTTATCCGCGGTTCAATGGTCCAACTTCTAAATCGCTTCGGATGGACCGCGACAGGGGGGAGAACCGCGGATGGCACGGATTCACGCGGATGGGGAAAGTTCACAGTTTTTCTTATCCGCGTTCATCTGCGTTCATCCGCGGTTCAATGGTTCAACTTCTAAATCGTTTCGGATGGACCGCGACAGGGGGGAGAACCGCGGATGGCACGGATTCACGCGAATGGGGAAAGTTCACAGTTTTTCTTATCCGCGTTCATCTGTGTTCATCCGCGGTTCAATGGTCCAACTTCTAAATTGCTTCGGATGGACCGCGACAGGGGGGAGAACCGCGGATGAACACGAATTCACGCGGATGGGGAAAGTTCACAGTTTTTCTTATCCGCGTTCATCTGCGTTCATCTGCGGTTCAATCGTCCCACTTCTAAATCGTTTCGGATGGAGCGGGAATTCTCAACTCGCCTATCCCTTGTTCGCTTTATAGAAAAACGGTGAATTTCGTTGCAATCGAGCCGCGTGCTACGCGCATTCCTAAAATGAGTCCAATGGGGAAACGGCTGAATGATCAGACGTCCCAGTGAGTGTTGGTTCTAGCTTGAGCCGGATTTGACTTAGTCTACAGATCAATCCATTGCCCGGATTCGGTCGATTTCAGGGCGGCGTCCATTACGGCTTGGGTCCGCGCTCCATCGTGAAAGGTGACGGAACAAGGTCGTTGCTCTCGGATGGCATTTACAAATTCAATCGCCTGATCGTAACGAAACGAAACGAGTGGATCACCCACGGATGGGTCCCGGCGTGAACCCGGCCAAACCCAGAATTCCCGCGGGACCTCCAGTTTCGTCAGGCCTGGACCGCCGACCTTTCCGTATTGCAATTCACCCCAGGTACCCGTTGTGAAACTGAAACTCGCCGCGCTTCCATTCAATTCCACTCGATCCGGACTGCGCCAGCTCTCATTCACCCCGCTGGCAAGTTTGGAACTCTCTAAGACGCCCGAAGCTCCGTTGACAAACTGTGCCAAAATGGCCACCCAATCGTCGGTATCATTCGGAGCGCCGTCCCGAATCGGAGTTCGATTGCCTACATTCGCAACAATTCGTTTCATCGGACCGACGAGGTGAAACGCAAAATTAATCCGATGACT
>JAYVTS010000079.1:0-7480 GCA_043788645.1 Verrucomicrobiota bacterium | reverse complement strand
GCGGGCCAGCCGCTGCGTCGCGGTTTCAAACGGGAAACGGTTTTACAGGTGATTCAAGCCAAAGGGATGGTTTCTCCCACGGAATATGTGCGCTGTCGGGTGCGGTATTTTGCGGATGGATCCGCGTTGGGAAGTCGGGCGTTTGTGGACGGTGTGTTTGCTCAATTCAGGGACCGCTTCGGTCCAACCCGCCAGAGCGGAGCACGTACAATGACCGGACTGGCGTCCGAGGGACTCTTCACCCTTCGGAAACTGCAGGTGGCGGTGTTTGGTTGAGACACCGGTTCCATCCGAACCTATTTTTGTGAGTTAGGCTGTGGTCGCAGGGACGCGCTCCCTAAGTCGCGCATGGGTGCCGGGGCGGCACCCACTCCGGGGTATTTCGGACTGGCCGACGCTTTCGCTGACCTCCCGGCGCGACGGTGCCGAACTTAATGGGACAGGCAAGTTTAATAAACAGGTTAACCTACAAACGCTGCAGCCTATTGTAGTAATGACCGGTTTTATCAACTTGCCTGTCCCTTGTTTCAATTCGTCGAAAAGCGCCCGCTTCTCACCCGCTGAGTGCTCGCGCCGCAGTTTCTGCATGGTTCGATCAAGGACGACAAAAGCCCAGCGTTGCTCGAAGACGGCCTCGAGTGTCCGGTGGTCGGCTGCATCGAGTGAATAGCGCGTTTCCTCTTCGGTGCTGTCCAATGGAATCAGCGGCTGGCCGCCACCCCGGCGTTGGGCCTTCCCTCGTTCACGCTCGTTGGCGAGGAAATTTTTCAGACAAGCGATGAGAAAGGAACGGAATTTACCCGCCTCCGGCCGCACGCTCGCGAGGGCGTTTCGTTCCAGGAAACGATAAAGGAATTCTTGCGTGAGGTCTTCGGCCTCATGGGGATTGGAGCCTTGTCGTCGGATAAAGGCCTACAGGGGCGACCAATACACCGAGCACAAAGTGGCCAGGGCTTCCCTCGCGGTGGCGCCATTTTTCTCGCGCGCCGCCAACACGACGGTCCAGTGCGTCGTGTGAAATCCCAAGGCCGTTGCGGGTGCATCATTACGCTTTTGCATATCCTGGTTTGGTCATCGTGCAGACCCTGTCGCTGGCAGTTTTGCTCTCGAAAGCACACACGCGTTGGACCGTGCTACGTTCGATGGCAATGGCCCGTGCTGCGCGTTGCAACTGTTCAACAAACCGATGGCTTTTCACAACTCGAATTTCCAATACGTTCCGTAATTGTTTGATTTAAAAAAACGGACAGACGAGGGGAATAAATTTAAGTCAATATAACTATCATGTAATTTTAGGTGGAACCTGTTTTCAATCTGCCTGTCCCTTGCTTTCTGTCCCTTGCTTTCGCAGTGGAGAAGAGAGGCGCGTCCGACGCGTTTTTGGAGCGAGCTTGCGCGAAAAGATATTTCGGATCTCACGGCGCAGTTGGCGTTTTTTCAACTACGGCAGAAGCGGCCGTTGAAGCAGGCTGCGAGCGGCGACTGATGGCGAAGCAGCTATGGCTTTATTGTTAAACGTAAGGCTGACGTGCGAATCGCCTGAGTGCGGTAGAAGCAACTCCCAACGGGAGCGTTCGTATCCAACAACACTGGGCTCGCTGTGGGTTCAAAGATCCCGACCGGGTCCCACCTTGCAAGATCTTTGGACCGTTCCAGGATGGCGCGTTCGCCAAGCATGCGATCGATCTGCACTTCGAACTTTCCCGAGTCTCGAAAGGTTTCGACGATGCGGATCACATTCGGCGCGGGGAGTTGAGGAAGGTCGAGCAACCAAACTCGAAAGCTACCGGAACTGAGAAAGTTAGTGGCCGTAGGCCAAGGAATAAAGATGGCGGATGCCGAGCCTGGACCTGGTATCTCGCGGGCGGTTTCGAGAAGAGCGGAAGCATACCATCCGGTGGGTAGGCCTTCTTGGACGATAATATTTTCCGCCCGCGTATCCGAGACGATCAATCCACCGTTCCCCGCAGTGACAGGGCGGAGGCGCGCTGGGAGCTGTTTCAATTCGAAAATATAGGAGGCCTGCTGCGGAAATACGGGTTGACCGATCGGGAGAGGAGCGTTGAGCGTTCCTATAGCGATTTGGTAAGTTGTTCCAGGCACCGCGTAGAAAAACACCTGATTTGCCGCGCCCGAGGTAGGCGGTTCGACAATGCGTCCCAATCGCTCCAGAGTAGTACCTGTCCAGACACTCACCCGGACGTTGTGATTAGACGAAGTGGCGTGTATCGAGACAGGACCTTCAGCGAGTGCGGTCCACGACCACCAGACGATGGGAGGATCGTTCGTCGTTTGGCTTGGTTTTGGTTCATCGCTCGCCAAAGTCGCAACGACCGTATTGCCCTGTGCCGTGACGGCTGAGCCCGTCAAAGAGATACGTCCTTCGAAATCGTCATTCGCTGGTCGTGGAGTGAATTCGACATTGAACTCCGCAATACCTCGGCTTCGAGCAGTGCAATCCACCATGAGCCGGTAGGTTCGGCCGCCGGTGACTGGTAGGCGAAGTTCCGCGCCTGTGGCGATCCAGCTAATCGATTCGAGTCGATCTTGGTCCGCAATTCCGAACGCGGGATTGAATTCATTGCAGTCCGCCGGCCTAAAAATGGAGGCAAAGCCGTCAACGGATGTAGATACAAATGAACTTCCGTAGACCCCGGACCCATTTCCCGAATATCCCGGGGGCAGCCAGTAGTACTCGTTTAGCCAGGCTCCAGCTGTGATCAAACTCAGTCTGTCCGTCCAAACAGGGTAATTGGTCCATGAAGTGATGGGCAGGTAAATGTCGGGCGCGTTGGGGTTTATTTGCAACCACCCAGTCTTTGGTGCGGTCCAAGAGTACCAAACGGTCGATCCGTTGGCTAAGAAAGTCCCATTACTGGTTGCTAATGGCGGTTCACCCGTTTGCGGTCCTGCCCCACGGAGGTCTGCGCGAACTTTTAAGGAAGAACCCACTAGGACTTCTGGGTGTTCGAAATCATCATTGGCAGGGCTTCCGTCATGAAGTAGTGCGAAATCGAAAAGTAGTTCCGTCGTTGGTGGTGTTTTATTCGTGAACGCAGTATCAAAGGCGTCCACTCCCAAAAGGTAGTCTTTCTCGGGTTTTGTCGGGAAACTTAGAACAATACCAGGGCGATTCGAAGAAATGCACGGAATAGCGCCAGCGATAAGCTGGAGTGTGCGCTCGGGCCTGGACACTTCGAAAACGGTGAGATAGAGACTCAAAATGCCAGGCGTGAAGGAAGGAATTTCCACGGCCAGCCGACCCGGTGCGGGCGGCTGGAAAAGAACCCACTGCGAATGATTGAAACTTCCTTCCACGACTTTGGGGCCGACGGAATTTGTCTCTTCTGCTTGAATTTTGCCAATCCAACGAACCGATTGCGATACCGTGGTCGCTAAAGCCGCATTATGGTTGCCGACGACTACCGGCAGATCTTGGGACCTGAGTTCCGCCGAACAAATTGCCAAAGCAAATAACGAGAGGCGAGCGAGCCAAAAATTAGTTCTTATGGTCCGACTCACCGGGCATCGGACCATGCTCGTGGCTGTGTTGTGACGGTTCATCAATACTTAAACTCTACCAGAAGTTACGCCCCTCGTCTATCCCAGATTGGTTCAACGGATAGTCCAACGAGTCCCGATTTTGCATCGATTTATCGGGCTTCTTTCATAGCATTCTGGACGCGAGCGCTAGTGAAGTGGGTGGGTTCGCGGGTGAAAGTCCCGCCGGTCAAGTTTATCAACTCTCCTGTCCCTTTCACACGAGCAGGATACAATGGATGTACGATATGAGAATACCACGCTGAAGGGGCGGGGGAGGCATGATCCCTGCGTATTGCCGCGGGCGGTATCCATGGTGGAGGCCATGACGGCGCTGGTGCTGGTCGACCACGCGCTCCGGCACGAGGCGCAGTGCGGGCGCCGGGGCGCGGGCGTTACGAACCGGATTTGTGCCCTAGTTCCGATCCGCCGGTTTCGTCACGGTGGTCGGATCATCGACCGCCGAAACGGCGGTTCCCGCTACGATCCGAAGCCCAGAGGCTTTTTCGATTCGTTGCCTAATCTCTGGGATCGAGCCTGCTGCGGCCGACAAATTCCAGGTTCTGGTAAACCCGTCCAAGGCGCGGGTCATCAGCAGATTTCCGTCGTTCGAGAACTGGATTCTTAGAATGTCTCCACCGTGTGGCAACGGTGGCGAGAGCAGGTTCCCTGTGCTGGGATCCCAGATATGGACGGTATGGTCGGCGTGGCTGGAGGCGAGCCGCCGGCCGTCGGGGCTCCACGCGATCTCGATGATTCCCCGGTTGTGCAAATTGTGGGGGAGGCTGGCTGGTTGCCCATCCGGCACCCTCCAGAATTGCAGATTCCCATCTTCACATCCCGTCGCCAACAGCCTCCCGTCCGGGCTGAAGGCGACCGCCGCAACGCCGTCCCCGTGATCTAAAGGACGCCCGGCGCGTTTCCCGGTTTGTGCATTGTAGATATATATACGGACCGCCTGCCCGGCAATCCTTGGGGTGCCACAGGATGCGGCAATCAGAATGCCGTCAGGACTGAACTCCACGGAGTCCGGAATTCCGGGAAGTTCGATGCCCGGCCAGGCCAGTTGATGGGTTTGCACGTCGTACACCGCCAGCAGACCCCGTTCGAGGTGATCCAATATGCTCACGCCAACGGCCACCTGAGTGCCACTCCCATTTATTGCAACTTGTCTTGCCTGCGACCAAGGCGAACCCACCGGCACCAATTCGCTCATCGGTTCCAGGGTTTCGCCATTCCAGAGTCGCCAGGCGACCGCGGGCTTAGCGCCGGGGACGGCTTGGATCGTTGCGATCCGCGACCGGCTAAGGGAGTACCCCACCCTGGCGATTTGGGACACGAACGGCGGCAACTCACGAATCCGTTCTGGAGGCTCAATGCGCCATACGGCGGCGTTGCCGTTTTTATCTGAAATCAGCATTTCCGTGCGTGCCTTGCTAAAAATCGGTTCGCCGGGATAACCTTCCAGTGGAATCGAGATGAGCGATCGTCGATTCGCCAAATTCCGAATGCTGACCCCGGGCGGAAATTGGCGGGCGGTCACGAGCCGCTGTCCTGGTGTCAATTCAGCATCGGGACAAACGCCGGGCTGCGGTCCAAATTCGCCAATCGCCCGGGAGCGCGGTTCCAAATCCCACAGCCGCCAGGTTTTCTCCCGGCCAGCCGTCAACAATCGGCGACCGTCCGGACTGAAAGCGACACTCCACACGAATTGAGAATGGGGCAACTGCACGATGCTGGACTCGTGCGTCGTCGTGTCCAAAAGCCGGACGGATGCGTCCTGGCTGGCCGTGGCGACCCAGCGTCCATCCGGACTGAAAGCCGCATGTTTCACCCGGGCGGCGTGATAAATGGGAACCGAGACGGCGGTTCCGGTGGCGGCATTCCAGATGCGGGCTTCGCCGATGCCGGAGCTGGTTCCCCCCGCCGTGAGCAGGCGAGTTCCGTCCGGGCTATAGGCCACGAAGTAGAGATCCGCCTGGTAGATGGGTGGAATCATAGACGCACCCGTCTCCACGTCCCAAACCCGTGCGATTCCGTCCGTTCCCGCGGTTGCCAGATGCCGGCTGTCGGGGCTGAACACAGCGTAGCGAACGCCTTCCGCGTGGTGAATGACTGGACCCTGCTGCGCGCCGGTCGCGGCCTCCCAGATGCGCGCTTCACCCTCGCTACCCGCGGTGACCAGCCAGCGACTGTTCGGGCTGAAACTCGCGTGCTCCATGTTGATGTCGGGCGCCCTGGGCGCAGGCCGGTGGAACAGCGGGGGAAACGCCAATTCTCCCGACGCCACCACCCAGACGCGAACTTCGCCGCTGCGGTCGGCCGCGACCACTAGACGCCCGTCCGGACTGAACGATGCCGCCAGCGTTTCCCGACCGGACCGCAGCGGTCCCAACACCAATCCTCCCGTGAACGGGTCCCAAATTCGCACGCTGCCGTCCACGCATCCGGTCACCAACCGGGTTCCGTCCGCGCTGTATTGGCCCACGCTGACCTCTTGGCCATGTTCCATGGCGGGCGCCACTTCCTGGCCGGACGCCGTGCTCCAGATTCTCGCTGTCCCGTCTTCGCTGACGGTCACAAAGGTCGATCCATCCGGGCTGAAATTCGCTTCGCTGATGGCGCGCTGGTGGTTTCCCGCATGGATAAGATTTGGCGTGAGCTGAAGACAGGTCTCGATCCGGTAACGCAACAACTCTTCCTCGCCGGGCGAGGCCGATTTCAGCGCTTCACCAAACCACGCAGCGGCGGCGAGGAGTCCGCCATTTTGCATCTCCCTTTGCCCGTGGGCGGTGTAGGAATAGACCAATTGCCGTCGATTCTCTTCCGCCAAAAAACGAATCGTGCCATTGCGGCTCACTTCATGCCGCCAGGCAGAACCGACTCCGGCCAACGCCAGCAACGCCAGGGCGGCACCGATCAACCCGATCTGCGTCCAGTGTCGGAGAAAGCGCTCCCGGCGCAGCGAGTTGCCTTCGAGTATACGCTCCAAATCCCGCCGCATGGCCGCCGCGGTGGGGTAGCGCTCCTTGGGATTCTCTGCGCACGCCCGAAACAACACCTCTTGAAGTTCGAGAAACTGGGTTTGCTCAGTCAGGTCCAGCGACCGCGTCGGCAGCTCCGCCACGTCGCGCGGTGCCCGCCCGGAGGCGGCCTGGTAAAGAATCTTGCCCAGGGAATAAAGATCCGCGGAAGGGGTTCCGGCGCCCGTCCAAGGCGTGAAATCCGGCGTGCCGACGAGCGAACGCGTTCCCGTCGATTCCGTGACCGTCCCCGGATCGGAAAGCTTCGGGCAGCCGCCCAACAGAATGACGTTCGAAGGCTTGAGATCGCGGTGCACCAAATCCCGGGCATGGAGAAAACTGACGGCATCGATCAACTGGAGACCCAGGCCAATGGCATTGCGGACCGGCAGCCGGCCGCATTGCTGCAAACTTTCGGCGAGGGTCAGCGGGCGGTAGGCTTGGATTTCCGCCTCCGACGCCCGAGGCGACAGGGACCGCCCGACGCTGTTGGTCTCGGCCAATTTGCCCGGGACCGCGATGTGCGGGTGGTCAAAAGTCGTCGCGGCGGCGATCCCGGGCGCCGAGGCGTTGTCCGCCAGTTCCAAAACCGCAAAGAGCCAGCCATCGCCCGTATGGCCGACCTGCAACACCGGCATTAATCCGGCATGACTCCGCGAGACCGGTTCATAGCGGTGCAGACCGCGCAACTCGCGTTCCCGGGCCGCTTCATCTGAGGACCCGACCAGTTTCACCGCCCGCCACTGCCCGAGGACGGTGTGTCGCGCCAGCCAAACCTGACCCGACGCACCGCGACCGATGCAGCGATACAGTTCGTGGTCGGGGACCTTTGGAATCGCCCCGTTCAGCGCCTGGACTGCCCGATTTTCCATGATCCCTTCAAATGGTTGGCGCAATTTTCGGCAACCAATCGCCGT
>JAYVTS010000078.1:0-10718 GCA_043788645.1 Verrucomicrobiota bacterium | reverse complement strand
GCGATCTGTACGAGAGCGCTAATGAGGGTTTGGTCATCACCGACCCGCCGCGCCAAGACGAATGCCCCCAAAAGATCCTGCACGGCCTCGTTTTCCTGTCCTTGACTGAGAAAATAACGAGCCCGACAAGCCGCGACCTTGGCCACCTTTTTCGCAAGGCCCAAATGAGGAAGCATGGTTTCAGGACCGTCCGCACTGTCGATCCCCCAATTACAAGGTTCTTTGAGTTGTACCGCCCGACGGACGTATCGAAATTGGGTGTCATAGGACGCAACCAACGCGCGATATTTTTCGTCGAGCGGCGCCGTTTGGTAGGAATCGATGTTTTTTTGATCGTCCTTGGGGAGGATCGCCAGCACCTGCCAGTAAACGAGTGCCGGGTTCACGTCGGTGCGATACGGCGCCCCGGCGAGGCCCTGTCCGTCCGCCGCTAACAATCCCGCGAGCAGCACCCCGAGTGGTGTTGTTTTCATAAGTCGTATTTTTTTAAGGTGATACTTCACACCCGTTCATCGCGGCCCGGGGCCGGGAGGTTCATTTTATTTCATAAGCAGCGCAGGGGAGTCCGGCGAGAAGGAAAACCGGAGCCCAGCTTTTCATGAGGGGACGGGCTCGCCGAGACTCTTGCTCCACGGTGGCCCACCCGTGGCCCGGTGGAGCGAGACTGCTATCGAGCTAGCTGGATTTTCGGATTTCAGGCAACTCGCGCCCCATCTGCCTCCACCTTGGGGAGGATGTTAGGCTTGACTTTCGGCGGCGGAAACAAAGAAAACTCGTTTTCGAGCCCCTTTGCTGAATTTTATAGCTTCCCCACCGGAACCCGCCGACTTTGCCCTCTTGTCCACGAAGACACCTTTTTGTTTTTTTGTTTGTCAGCACGGAGCAGAACCGACGATCAAAGGCCCTCTCTGTGCGCCCCACGGTATTTATCGGTTGGCGTATTCACAACGCGGCTTCGTCACTCTGAAATCCGAGGTGAGCTCGGAAGTGTGGTCGGATCAGCTGCCCGGTGGCCCCTTTATCCGGGCTCGATCCCATGCGTTAAAGCGAGTGGATGGACCGGAGATTGGCCCCCGCGTAGAACAGGTGCTAGATGAAACCGCAGATCTCGGTTGGACCGCGATGCACGTGTGGGAGCGGGATCCGGTTGAAGTGGGTTGGCGAGGGTTTGAGCCGGATCACTCCGTCACGTCTCGCGAAGTGGCGGCCGCCTTTGTCCAGGCGCTGCAGCTCCGGAACGATCCCCGAAGTTTGCGGGTGAATATCGACGCGGCCGTCGGACAACGCGTACTGGATGTGATCGTCCTCCAACGGGATCAGTGGTGGCTGGGCGCCCACCCGGTGGTGACTCGTGCAGACGGCTGGCCCGGGGGCACGTTTTCCATGAAAACTCCAGACAACATGGTGAGCCGAGCTTACTTGAAAATTGCGGAAGCGATGGCGTGGAGCGGATTGCGGATGCGCCCTGGGGAGCAGGTGCTAGAGATCGGGAGCGCGCCGGGCGGAGCCTGCCAGCGCCTCTTAGAGATGGGATTGCACGTCACCGGAATCGATCCTGCAGAAATGGCTCCGGAAATTCTGGCCCACCCGAAATTCCGACATTGGCGAGCTCGCAGTCTGCAAATTAAGCGGCGACTCTTCGAGCCATTTCGCTGGCTGATTTGTGATGCGAACGTGGCCCCAGATTACACCTTAGATACGGTGGAATCGATTGTCCTCTACCCGACGAGTCAGATCGCCGGGCTCTTGCTCACGATCAAGCTATCGGATTGGAAACAGGCTCGCGATTTGGAGGCGCATCTGGCTCGGGTTCGGGGTTGGGGATTTGCCCGCGTTACGGCGCGTCAGCTGGCCCACAATCGGCGCGAGTATTGCTTGGCAGCTGAACGATCCTGAGGAACGGAAATTCCGTCACGAAGCGCCACCTCAAGGCAACTTTGCCGGATCAAACAGATCATCATCGCCTCATGATCGTGGGCGTTGAGAGTTGAAATCAGGAAGGTGTGCATGTGAGAAATGGAGGAGGAGACTACGGTTTTCCGGGGCGGTTTTTGGCCGTTTTACGTTTGGCGGCGATGAGGGCCTCCAATTGATCGAGCTGTTTGGAGGAGATTTTCTCCGAATCCAATAAGCATTGCACCAAGGGTGTGAGCGCGCCGTCAAAGGCGTGTTTGAGGGCATATCGCAACTCCCCCAGCTGCGCCTGCTCCCGGGTCACTACCGCACGGTACAGGGTTAAATGGCGAAGTTTTTCAGCGGTCAATAATCCCTTACCCACCATGCGATCCAGCAACGTCCGGACCGTCGAATAACTCCAGGCACGGGTCGTGGCGAGCGATTCTTGGACGGTGGGTGCCGGGCAGGGTTGCAGTTCCCAAACGGCCTTAATGAGGGCCCATTCTGCTTCAGTCAATTCAGGGGGTGCATTCATTCTTTACGTGTGTAATGTTCCATTTACAATTGTAACATGTCAATGCGAATCGTTCTAAAACAGTCGTGGGCCGGAGAAGCGGAGAACCGCGGATGTACACCGCCGAGCGCGGATCAGAAATTTGGCCAGTACCAGCGCCTCAAATATTGGCGGATGCGGGTGCGAGGCGGGGCGCGGCCTTAATCCCGCTTCAACGCGGGAAGGGGTCCGCAAATGAACGCAGAAGACCCAGGGAATTCCGCTTCTCTGCGATCGTTGCGTTCTCGGGCGGCGATTCGTTTGAAAAAAACAAACCAACAGCCACCTCGCAGAGCGTCGTGAATGAGGAGCGGCGGGGGGTCGCTATTTTCCGCCCGAGCCGGCTTTGGCCGGTAGGAGTCCTAATATCTCCTGTTGTCGGAGATACCATTCACGTAGGGGCCGCGATAGACTCGAGTCCTTAAACTCCTTGAGGTTCGCAATGTTGAGCGCGCCTTCGACGTCCTCTTTCAGGGACTTGTTGAGGTCACTCTTCGCGTCCGCGGACCAACCGCGGAACGACCCCGTCTTATCGTTGAGTGTCTTGGCCGCTGCCATGCGGGTTTCGTGGTCGTAACGAAAATCCACCACTTCTACAATGCTCTTATCCACTTTCCCCTTCACATGATGGGATTCTTCCTTCGCGGTGAGCACGGCGCGGGCGAGATCGACAATGCGCTGTTCCAGGCGGGCCACGGGATCGGCTTCCGCAATGCCTTTGCTCGCTTCCAGCCCTAAATCGCGGGGAACATCTTCCAGCTTTCGGCAGAGCTGATGGAGTACGGCTTTCTCAAATTCCGCAAAAAACGTCTCGCCACGTTGTAGAATCAGGCTTTTTTCTTCCGGAGAAAACGAGGCCTTCTTTTCATCTAATCCCACGAAATTGGTATAGGCTGCTGAATCCAGCAGTTTCGCGAGGCGCGCTTGAAGATTGGTGGCTTGAATCCGCTCAATGACAACCCCGTTGGTCCCCAAGTCTTTGAGTTCCAGCTTCAACTCCACCGGGACATAAGAGAATAACACTCGATCGACGCCACCCAGTTTTTCGAGCTGATTGGTGAGCCCCTTCCAGTGAGCGTCCAGGCGGGCGTCGCGGTTGAGATCTCCAATAAAATCAAATTGGTTCTCGACGCGGAGCGAGCGGGCGCTCGCACTAAACCAGGTGAGGATGCTGGAAAATTGATTCGCCACCGCGTTCGCATGGCTCTTAACGTTTAGGTTCACTTGCTCGAGGGGAACCCGATCATGGAGATCACGCGGCGATTTGGCCGCGATGAATTGTTCGATGATCGAGTTGGGCAGGGTTCGCAGGGTGGTGGCTAATTCGCTGTAGGCGGCTACGACCGGTTCATTGCCATAATCGAAGCGCTGGACATCTCCATAGCGCCCCACGTCTTGATCGGTTCCAAAGAGCATTTTCTTATCGGCTGGCTCTTTGGAATCAAAATAACCCCATTGAATCGCCGCTTGATCATGGGGCAAGACCTGAAGGGTTGTCCGCATTTTCCACCCGGTGAAAACAGCCGCTTTGAACGGGCTGTACTCCATCATCGAAGTGGACGCGAGTTGGTTGGTGTAGTTGTCCAGTTTCTTACCGGTGAGATAGTCCTTGAACCAATCATCCAATTCCCGTGCACTCAGGCTTGTGGCGAGGCTTCCCGCAAAGTTGTGTCGGAGTCCCAGAATATGTCCCACCTCATGCGCGACGACTTCTCTCACATAATCCTGGGAGGCCTGCAGGACGGCCTGATCCGTGAGGGTGTCGCTGGCGAGGAGTTCTTCCAGACCTTGGGCGTATTGGCGGGCAAATTCAGTGGGATCGAGCCGACAAGCATTTGCGGTCTCAAGTGAAGCGAAGGCGGAGTGGGCATCGGCAAATTTGGTATCCCCCTTTTTATCAGAGAGTTCGCGCATGGACCGGAGGGCAGCCCGGACCCGTGCTTTTCCGCTGAGTGCGAAAACGCTGGTCATGTAGGCTTGTCCATGGCGGGAATCGCCGGAGCGAGGATCGATGAGGACGTCGGCGTAGGCTGAACCCGCGTTATCCCAGGGAACCCATTGGACAAGATTGTAGCGGGAATCCGGGGCGGTGACGCCTTCGGGCGCTGGTTCGGCTTGCACGACATCGCGACCAAAGGCCCGATTCCAATAGAGGATTCCGTCTCGAACCGCCTGGGTATAATCTTTGGGTGTATTGGCGCTGAAATGGAAAATGACAGGTTGACTCAGATCAAACCGAGCCATTCGACCGCTGGACCGGCCGGTGGTAGGTTCGAGTTGGGGAGCGGTTTCAAAAAAGCGGGCGTAACGGGTTTCGGCCGGGCTTTGCTCTCGGCCAGAGTTTTTCGGCTCGACGTAAGCGGAAAAGAAATATCGCACTTCGTATTGGGCTTCCAGGTTGGCATCGCCGGTGCGATCTCTCGTTTGCACACTCTGGCGAATCACCAAATACGGGTCGCGGACATCGACCGCGAAAACGCGGCTTTGAGGAACTTCGAGTGAGCGATCTTTGGCGCTCGCATCAAACCCGCTGCCGGAGCTGTACCAAATTTCGGTAAAGACCCGTCGCATGCCGCGGTTGAAGTCAATGACTACTTTGCCGTTGTCTTGCTCGACGATTGGGAAGGTGGTTAACAGGCGTCGTGCGGGCAGGTCTTCGGTGACGACGAGGCCTTTTGTGGATTCATACAAATCGACGCCGTCATGAAAAAGCTCGAAGCGCACAATTTTCCCCGCCAACCCCGTGCTCGTCGCCGCGGAGGCTTGCGGGATGACGGAGGCGGACATCAGGTATTCTTTTCCTAACGCCGCCAGGGGAATCTGGATGTGAAAATGGCTATTGGTGGTCAACAAAAGTGTGGATGGACCGCTGGGAGCCTCGGCCGCGTTGAGGGGGCGGGAGGAACAGCACAGAGCCGTGGCCACGAGAGCGAGGCAGTAGCCAAACCGAGCCATTTTGAGAGTGAGATTCATGTTCTGGTGTTACTGATCGTACCCTTAGAGAATTAGCTTCAATCCGTCAGTTGTGAGCTTAGGATGTCCGGGAACCGGACGCAACGTGCGATCTACGGTTCGGCGATTGTGCGCTTCAAATGGATAGCCGCGAAAGAACGCGAAGAACGCAAAAGAAAGGGGTTTCGGATCTTTGTGTTTTTTGCGTTCCTGGGTGGCCAATCCAAGCTGAGTGAGTTCTTCAAATGAAAAGACGAGTCGTCCGCCTCATCGAACTGCCGTCGGGAAATTTTGGCCCCAGCTTCGAACTGGAACACAAGCCCCTAGCGATGGGTTTCTCGCCCGTGGCCGCGGAGTTGGTGGTGATCGACACCTCGGCGATCCTACACCAATTCAATCAGGCAGGCGCCGGAATTCGGCGATCATGAGGGAGTTGGCGTACGGGAACTTGCAGCGATACGGATGGGCGACCGCCGTCAAGTGATCGCATTCTTGCCATTGAGTGAAGCCCGTCCGGTATAAAAAACGCCCCGGTTCGGCACCCCATTGGTTGGAGGCGATGAGGTCATCCAAGTCCGGATTGTAGCCGAGCGGAATCGTCAATACGAGCCGACCCGTGGCCGTCAACAGCGAACGGCAATGGTTCACCGCTCGGATTATTTTCTCACCCGAACCACTCACAGAATCATCGTCGAAACCGATGTGTTCAAAGGTGGAAATGGAGAGGATGAGGTCGAAATGAGTTTCGGGTCGGAAATCAAGAACGTCCTGATTGATGACCTTCGGCGCGACCTCAAATTTATCGACCACCGTGTGAGTGACGGGAAAGTAGTGGGAAAGGACGTTGCCTATTTCCAAAACCGATTTTCCGTTCGCGCCATCCAGAAAGTTTTTTGCAATGGGAATCTCCGCGGCGCGTTCGCCGACCCACGTCATATTATACGCATGATAGAAACAGGCGAGATCCTGGCCCTCCCACCGAAAGGTTCGTCGCTTGAGGCAGGGGAGGATCACCGGCGCAAAAGTGCGCCGGATCGGTTTGAGCAGCATTTCCGATGCTCCGAATCGTCGGCGGAACCAAATTAACTTGGTCCAGAATGCACTATACAGGTGAGCAGCCATGAGTTGTTACTCGGGATCCCTAAGCCGTCCAGGTCCGTGAGCAAAAAGATCGGGGATTCCCGAGCGGCAATTTCAGCTTCGTTTCCTCATCTCGGGCGATGAACGGATCAGAAATTCATCCGGAGCGGTGTGATCCCTTCCGCTTCGCCAGCCAGTTGTTTGCGGACATGGTCCGCTCGGGCCCGAATGAAACGCTTGAGTTGCCAACCCGGCCGGCTGTTATCCATGGGATTTTTACCGTCGCGAAGCTCGTTGCTGATCTGACCGGAGACCGCATGTTCGAATTTTTCCTGTCGGCTCTTGGGCATTTCGGCAACCGCGGGGCGAATGACGGCGGCAAGTTCGTCGATCCGTCGCTCCAAGCGGTCGGGAGTAAAAAGAGTGTCTAGAAGGCGCTGAAGCTCGGCCCGATAACGTTTTTCAAACGCGGGGGTCGCCCACAGCCGTTGAAGAAACGGGTTCTCACCGACCCACGGTTTCCTGATACTACTCTGTTCCCGATCCTCGGCCTTCCCAATAAAGGGGAATTCACCCCAGGAATGGTCGAGATCCCAGGGGATAAAGCCGAAGCGATTGGACCTCGGATCATGATAGGTCAGGTAGTTTTGGCCTTGAGCAAGAATCCCATCATAGTTCGCCAAAAGCACTTCACAGGCGAAGAATTTCGCGGCTTGTTCGAGGTCGACCATTTCGGCAATTCGCTGAACGAATTCGGCATCATCCGAGTGGCTGACCAACTGGGCGAGGTCGATGACGCGTTGGGTTTGGGCGGGCGTGGGCTTGGTTTTTGGGTCATAGATTCCGGCGTAGTTGGACCAGGATTGACCGATATCGGTGAAGGGCGAGGGGGTGACGGGTTTAAAAAGTGCAATCTCCTCCGATTGAAAGGAGTCTTTGGCCCACAGGCGGTCTGGATTTTCGACCAACACGTAGAGGCCGAGGAGGCGATCCTGGGTGCGCCCATCAATTGTATGAAAAACCCGGGCGAACGCGGTGCGGGGAGCGATGACTCCGGCGTCACGAAAGAATTCGTAGGCAAGGGTATCGCTGAGGCAGGTGAAATCAGCGGAAAGATTGCCCAGATTGAAGGTATGTCGACCACCGAAGTCCTGAGTTTTTTCGTGTTTATTGAGGTCGAGTTTGAGGGGTTTCTTGTAACCACCCAGGCCGCTGAGAAAGGTGCCGTTGCCCTTAAAGCGGACGGCGACATTGGAGAATTGCCGCTCCCCGATTTCTACGAGGGCGGTGGAGGAAGGAAAATCAAAACCGAGCACACCCGCGAGACCGTTCCGCGGGGCGTTTGGATTCCGGAGCACGGGCCCGGCATGGTCGCCACCGTTCATGGAGGAGGACGCGATGCGGTTTGGGCCCAGGGCGTCGTATTCGGCGGCCGTGAAATGAAACCGAAACGTCCAAAGATTTGTGGCACGGTAGATATCAGCGGCGGACTGGACGGCGTCAGCACGGGGGGCGAAGCCAGAGTAGGATGCGGTCAATCCAGGGCCGTCGCGACGTTCTTCGGCCGACGTTTGAGCGCCCATCATTTTTTCGAAAATCCAACCCTGAAAGTTCGGCGAGGTTTTCCACAAAATGACCACCGAGACCCCGACCATCACGACGAACAGAATGAGGCCTGCGACCAGGTAGCCGATGAGAGCCAACCAGCGCTTGAAGCCAGATTTCGGCAGCGGAAGAAAGCGGGGCATCCGACAAGCTGAGAGGGCATTCCGGGCGTAGGAAAGGAGAATCTATTCTCTTGCCCGCACCGCCGGTCTTCGCGCTACGCTGACGTCCGCATTCTTAATTTATGGCAAAGAAACCTCTTCGCATCGGGCTCATTGGTTGCGGCTTCATGGGCCGCGCTCATTCCAACGCATTCGCTCAGGTCAACCATTTTTTTGACGTCGGCCATCAGGTCGAACTCCAGGCGGTGTGCGCCCGGAACGAGGCGGCGGTGAAAGGATTTGCCGACCAATGGAAATACAAGTCGATCGAAACCGATTGGCGCAAAATGATCGCTCGCGACGATCTTGATCTCATCGACATTGCCACCCCCAATAATCTTCACGCGGAGATGGCTATCGCGGCGGCGAAGGCCGGAAAGATGATCTTCTGCGAAAAACCTCTCGCTCTCAATGGGCCCCAGGCGGAGAAAATGGTTACGGCCATCGAGAAGGCTAAGGTAGCGAATATGGTTTGGTATAATTACCGCCGCTGCCCGGCGGTGACGTTAGCCAAACAATTTATTGATGAAGGACGCCTAGGAAAAATCTTTCATTATCGAGCCAAATTTCTTCAGGATTGGACCATTAGCCCGGAGTTGCCGCAGGGTGGTGCCGGGCTATGGCGCCTGGATGCCAGTGTCTCAGGATCGGGCGTCACCGGTGATTTACTGGCCCACTGCATCGACACGGCGTTGTGGTTGAATGGTGGAATCAAGGAAGTCACCGCGATGACCGAGACCTTTATCAAAGAACGTAAACATACTCTTACCGGCAAAGTTCAAAAGGTCTTGATTGACGATGCCAGCGCCTTCCTGGCGCGGTTTAATAACGGGTCTTTGGCGACCTTTGAGTCCACGCGGTACGCCCGCGGGCACAAGGCACTTTACACCTTTGAGATCAACGGTGAGCACGCGTCGATTGCTTGGGATTTGCATGACTTGCATCGGCTTCAGTATTTTGATCACAAGGATGAAGGCGCGGTGCGCGGCTGGCGATCAATCCATGTCTCGGATAACGGGGATCATCCGTATGTCGGCAAATGGTGGGTGCCTGGATTGCAGTTGGGCTACGAGCATAGCTTCGTGCATCAAGTGGCGGACTTCCTGGCCGGGCTCGACTCTGGCACGCCGGCGAGTCCGACGTTTAGAGACGGTCTAGCAACGGACTACGTCACCGACGCGGTGCTCAAGTCCGCCGGGACGCGGAAGTGGGAAAAGGTGAAGCAGGTGAAGTCGGTCAAAGCCGCGAAATGAGCGCCCAATAGAGGCATCTCAGATCATGGCTTCACCCGTGCTCACTCTGGCGCAAATGAGGGATTGGGAGGCGGCATCCTGGGCGGCGGGAATTCACGAGCGGGAGGTGATCGAAACGGTCGGTCAACGGCTGGGGCAATGGCTGCTCGCTCGAACCCAGTTAGACGATCAAATTTTGTTTTTGACGGGTATTGGGCATAACGGGGACGACGCTCGGGCCGCGGCCCAGTGGTTGGGCTGGCGCCGCCGCCACCGAGTGATCGAGGTGACCGATCCCGCCACGCAATGGGCGGAAGTTCGCCGAGCTTTGGCGGAAGGCGTTGAGTGGGTCGTCGACGCGTGGTTTGGGATTGGGTTGAATCGGGAATTCTCGGAACCGTGGCGGCGCTTGTTGGAAGATTTCAATGAGATGACCCGTCAACAGCCGTGCCGGGTGGTGGCGATGGATGTTCCTTCTGGGTTGCGGGACGATGCGGGGCACCACGCCGGAGCCATCGTCCGTGCCGACTTTACGCTGACCGTCGGGGCGGTGAAACGGGGGCTGGTGGGATTGGAAGCGGCGGGCCGGGTGGAAGTGCTGCGGGACGTGGGATTATTCCCGAGGCAACGCGCTCCATCCAACGCGGAGATCGATGAGAGTGCTCCGTTGAATTGGTTAGACTCGGATGATTTCACGAATTTCCCCCCCGCCCGGCCGATCAGTGGGCACAAGGGGACCTTTGGTCACTTGCTGATCGTTGCGGGCAGTGTCGGGTATCATGGCGCTGCGGTCTTGGCCGCTCAGGCGGCTCTGCGGGCCGGGCCGGGTTTGGTGACGGTGCTCACCGATCCGGGTGTCTACGGACCGATCGCCGCTCAGTTGGCGCAGCCCATGGTGCACCCCTGGTCGGCCAATTGGGGCATGCCGAATTCCGTATCCGCCGTCGTACTGGGGCCCGGCCTTGCTTCGCGGGAGTTGCCTCCCGGACTCGTCCAATTGGTTTTGCATTTGTGGCAGGACTTTCCTGGACCCGTTCTGGCCGATGCCAATGCTTTGCCGTGGGTGGTGGCGGCCCCGGCGCGGCCCGGCCTGCCTCGCGTGGTGACGCCTCATCCGGGCGAGGCTGCCGGTCTGCTCGGACGAACCAGCGATCTAATTCAGTCGGACCGTATCGGATCTGCGCTCGGTTTGAGGAAACGATTTGGGCCCGGTTCCATCGCGGTGCTTAAGGGATTCCA
>JAYVTS010000077.1:0-19823 GCA_043788645.1 Verrucomicrobiota bacterium | reverse complement strand
ATGCCGGGAAAAGACAGCAGAGTCCCGAACTTTGTCCGACAATATTTCGCCTCTCAAATCTCCTCACCGCCAAACCACGAGGGGCGTGAGTTGCACCCCTTGCCAATTCATCGCCCGGGCAATGAATGGCCAGGATGAGAAGGCAACCCAAGCCCTGGAACTCTACCGGCGACGTTTGTTTGGTCAGGGTGAAGAAAGGGAAGGCACGGACGAGGCTGGCCGGCCGCTTCGTCGCGGTTTCAAACGGGAAACGGTTTTACAGGTAATTCAAGCCAAAGGGATAGTTTCTCCTACGGAATATGTGCGCTGTCGGGTGCGGTATTTTGCGGATGGAGCGGCCTTGGGAAGTCGGGCGTTTGTGGAGGGTGTGTTTGCCCAATTCAGGGACCGCTTCGGTCCAACCCGCCAGAGCGGAGCCCGTACGATGACTGGATTGGCATCCGAGGGACTCTTCACCCTTCGGAAACTGCGGGTGGCGGTGTTTGGTTGAGGCGCCTGT
Organism: Verrucomicrobiota bacterium; assembly: GCA_043788645.1. Classification (GTDB taxonomy): domain Bacteria; phylum Verrucomicrobiota; class Verrucomicrobiia; order Limisphaerales; family UBA9464; genus CANIZL01. The sequence goes on along the minus strand of JAYVTS010000077.1, from coordinate 19,324 downwards.
TCCATCCGAACCGATTTCTGTCGATAAGGCTGTGGTCGCAGGGACGCGCTCCCTACGTCGCGCGTGGGTGCCGGGGCGGCACCCACTCCGGGGGAATTTCGGACTGGCCGGGTCAAGTTTATCCCCATAGCAACTTGGCTGCAGCCACGGCGGCAAATCCTAGGACGAGGGTATCGAACGTTTTTTGAGCAAGGCGGGCGATCAACCAACGACCCAGGAATACTCCTCCTACGATCAATGGTACGAAGAGGGCGTTGAACGCCAAAGATTGGGGTTGGATTAAGCCGAGTTGCCAACTGAACGGCAATTTGAACAGATTCAGAATCAGAAAGAACCAAGACATCGTTCCCACAAACCCGTCTTTGGCGAGACCTACCACTAAGAAATAGACTCCCATTACTGGTCCCGCGGCGTTGGCCAGCATCGTGGTGATGCCAGCGCCCAAGCCCATGCCCAACGCAAAAACGGGTGAATGGGGTAACTGCACAAACCAAGCCGGTCTCCAATGCCGTGCGAGCTGCACCAGGACCAGTGCCAGAACGATTCCGCCGATGATTCGCCGAAAATCCCAATGGGGGAGAGCCCGCATGAGGATCCACCCAAGGACCACACCGCCGAGCGCAATGGGTAAAGTTCTGACGATATATCTCCATTCGGCCTGCCGCCGATAGAGGCAGACGGCGCTAATGTCTCCGGCGACGAGCATCGGCAAGACCACTCCGGTCGAGGCCTGGCCGGGGAACAATTGCGCAAAGGTGGCTACGTACAATAAGCTCAACCCGGGTAGTCCGCTCTTATTGACCCCAATGCAGAGCGCGGAAAGTGCGGCGATGACCCACTGTCCCGGGGTAAATGAAGGCAACATGCGATTTATCCTAAAAACAAACCGGAGTTGCCCGGCATCGATTTGGGGCAATATCTTGGCGAAGAATGCCTTTGTCGAATCTCTCCCGATCACCGGGGCGACCACTGACCGGTCCGGTGGGTTCATCCTGGGTAAGAACACAGGTGGCTTAGGCGAGGGCCTCTGGCCAGATGGGGTGCCTTCGGCTTCGCGCAAAGCAACCTCGTCGACGTGTTCGGCGTAATTTCCCGGTTCGGGCAACCATGTTCGTCTTCGGCCAGAACTGGAATTTGTCAGCAAATTGACGGGTGCCGGTCAGAGGTGGCCCGAATAGGCTGCTAAAATCTCGACAAGTCGATCGACCTGCTCTCGGCCTGATACCTGGGGATCGGCAGAGGCGAAACCGTTTGCATAAAGCGCAAACGCCAAGGGATCGCCGCCCGCTGTGGTCACATACCCGGCCAAGGCATGGACATAACGCAGCGAGCCGGACTTGGCCCGAACATTGCCTCGGGTAGGTACTTGCGTGAAGCGGGATTTCAACGTCCCATCCATGCCGCCAATGGGTAGTGCCGCCATCCACGCCTCCCGCACTGCTGCCCGAGGGTGGGTGTTCATATAACGTAACAATTTCACCGTAGCCGCCGGAGTGACGAGATCCTTTCGCGATAGACCCGAACCTTCCTCAAAGGCATAGTCGTTCCCGTTCAAAGACAATTTCCGTAAAAACTGGACCAGAGCTTGCTGGGCACCTGCATCCGTGACCGCACCCATTGGCGGCGACGGATGGAGTCCTGAATGCGCTTGGAACTCGGCACCAACTTGTAGCCAGAGCAATTGGGCGTGGAGATTTTGCGAAGTCTTCAGGCAATCTCGGACCAGTTCGCCGAGCGGGGCCGAGGTGACCGCCGCAAGAAGACGCCATCGTTGGACGGATCCGTCGATGGCCTGGGCTCTTTCCACCCCTGGAAAGCCCTCCGCCCCTTCCGACTCACCGACAACACGACAGGGTTGATCGACCCGAATTCCACGCTTTTCCAAAGCTTCACGCAGGGCCTCGGCGGCAGCCAGGGCGGGTTCGGGCAGGGCCAAGCGTTCCTCGTGCATCGCTGATCCTACGGGCATCTCACCGAACGCCCAAAGATCACGATGGTTAGGAAGACGTTCAAACCGCAGGCTAGACTTGGTATCGGGACCTGAGGTTCGGGTTCGGTTCACGATTACGAATACGTTCGGGAATGGCTCTATTTGGAGGGTAACGGTTGATCCCACTTGGCTCGGTCTGGCCAAAACTCGGGCCACATTGTCATTGAGCGTCAGCGCCGTGACCGCCGCCCCGTACCCTTCGGAAAGATCGTCCCAGTTCCATCCAGGACCAAACGGGTGCGTTTTAAAATAGGATTCGTCGGCCACGATTGACCCGGTGATCTGTTTGATACCGGCACGGATCACACCCTCGACAAACGGGGCCAGCGTCGCGGCCAGACTGCCTGAGCGTCGTTCGCTCAGATCCGTAGCCCCTCGTCCCACCCAGACGACGTCGCCGACGAGCGAGCCGGTGGCAGTGACTTCGCCGGAGGTTTGCAACGGGGTGGTGATTTGGAACTCTGCTCCCAACGAATCCAAGGCGAGTGCCGCAGTAAAGAGCTTGGTACACGACGCCGGGGTGAAGAGATGATCCGAGTTAGAGTTGAAGACGTTCGTGCCGTTGGCCAATCCCACAATGGACACCCCCCAAGTGGCACCGGGCGCCAGGGGGTTGTTCAGAACCACGGAGAGGTCTCGACGCAACTGGTCGAGGTGGGTGCTGCCCGCTGCTTCGAGAGCCGGAGCAATGGGTCCAAATCCCAGAAAAATCCAGGTCATACACGACCACACCGGCACCCCGAGAATCCGAACAAAACCCGTGTTTGAGGCGTGTCCTACCGATTTTTTTGAGGCGCTGGACACCCGCCCACCGACTGGATGTAGTGCAATCATAGACAACTTCCGTTTTGCCAAACCCACGGAGAGAACATAAGGGAAAAGGCGTGCTGGGCCTTACTTTTCCAGATTTGCATCATGTCCGTGCGGCCGAGGGCTGGGTTGGGCTCGGGGCGATGGAAGATGCCGCCGCCGAATTGCGTCGGCTGACCCCGGCCGCCCAAGGCCATCCAGAGGTCCTCGAATTGCGTTGGAACCTAGCCGTTCATCAGGGCCAATGGGCGGCGGCGCTCGACCTGGCCCGCCTGGTTGTGATGGCCGCGCCCGAAAGGCCCACCGGTTGGATTCACCAAAGCTATGCGTTGCACGAACTCGAACGAACCGACGAAGCATGGAACCTGTTACGTCCGGTGGTAGAACGGTTTCCAAACGACAGCACGATTCCCTACAATCTCGCCTGCTACGCCTGCCAATTGGGAGACCTGGGGGTTGCCCGCGAATGGTTGCAGCGAGCGATTAAACTCCGTGGCAAGACCGAAATAATTGCCATGGCAATCAAGGACACCGACTTGAAACCTCTCTGCCCCTGGATGGAGACCTTGTGAAACCCGTAAGCGCCCTCTTGCCGCTGGCGGTTTCAACCCGTTCTGTTCTATTAAGCTCAGTTCCGGGTTTAACCCTCCTTTGCAACATTATTGAAGTCATTCTCTGAATCCTGTCGAAAGCTCCGGAAATCCATGAACTATACCTCTCTGCCGGCTCGGGTCGGCCACACCATGACCCTTTGGGCGGTGTTGGGGCTTATCGCCCAGCTCCATGCTGCGATACCCCCCGTCGCCAAACTCCTCCCTCAAGACACGATGGCGTTCGTTACGGTCCCTGACTGGGTCGAGAGCAGCGTCAAGACTCGTCAGACCTCCCTAGGCCGACTTTGGAACGATACTGCAATGAAACCCTTTCGCGATCATTTTGAACTCAAATTCCAAGAGCAAGTGCTGGGAAAGCTGGAGCAGGATCTCGGGATCAAGACGGCGGACTACCTGCCGCTATTGCAGGGTCAATTGACCTTGGCAGCGATTGCAGACGACTGGGATGGCACCAGCAAAAACGGCCCGGACTGGGTGCTCGTCCTTGATGCCAAGGAAAAGTCCGGCGAACTAAAAGCCCGTCTTGAGGAGGTTCGCAAAAAACTCGCGGAGAATGGCAAGAGCCCCAAAACCGAGAAGATTCGCGACCTGCAATTCACGAGTGTCACGATTGAGCCCAAGCCGGTTGAGAAGAAAAAAGCGGCCAGTAAAGATAAGGATGCGGATGACGACGAGGTCGATGTCACAGCTCCAACGCCTTCAAAACAGACGTATGTTTTTGGGCAGGTGGATTCGGCCTTGTTGGTGGCCAATTCTACGAAGCCATTAGAAAAGCTCGTCGCTCGAATGACGGGCGGCAGCGTGCCGGCGTTGGGAGAAGAGGCTACTTTTTCCCAGAGCGAGCCCAGATTTCGGGACGCGTCGGCGTTCGGATGGTTAAACTGGAGCCTTGTGGGGAAAGGCATCATCAAAGCATTGGCGGAAAATGAGCAGCTGGAAGGGATCGGTGTGGACCCCAAGGAGATGTTTAAGGCGACCGGTCTTAAGGCACTCCGAACCGTCGATTTTGCCTTGTATGCGGAGAAAGAGGGTCTCCGAGGCGAGTTCAATTTGAATCTGCCTGAATCCGAGCGAGCGGGTCTCTTCAAAATGCTTCAATTCGAAGCCAAAGACGCAGGGCCATTGGCGTTTGTCCCCGCTGATGCGATTACTTTTACTCGCACCCGTATCGACTGGCGTAAATTTGTCGGCACCCTAGAAGAGGTGTTACAAGGGATATCCCCACAATTGAGCGGAGTATTCAACATGGTGGTCGGGGCAGCCGGCAAGGACAAAGATCCAAATTTCGACCTTCGGAAACAGGTGTTCGTCAATCTCGGCGATGACTTGGTGGTGTATCAACGACTTGGCAAAAATAAGACCCCTGAAGAGCTAGCGAATCTTCCAACCTTGACCCTCTTGTCCTCACCCGCAGCCGACGACTTAGTCAGTGGAATCAAGGCCGCCGGGAGCCTAGCACCGGGAGGCGCCAGTTCTATCAAAGAACGGGAAGTTGCGGGAAAAAAAATACAGAGCCTTCCCTTTCCCCAGCCGGGCAAACCCCAAGGGACACTTGAGTACACGGCGAGCGGCGGATACGTCGCCTTCAGTACCCAGCCCGCGATGTTGGAGGAATATGTTCGGAGCGCCGAGGGCAGCGGTAAATCACTCAAAGATAATCCGGAATTGTCGCCCGCCGCGGACAAGATCGGCGGCTTTGGGAAGGGGATCTTTATTTATGAAAACCAACGGGAAACGATGCGCTCCAACTGGGGGGTGTTACGGGGGGGCGGGCTGGATCGTTCACCCATGGGGCGGGGAGAATTAGCCGAACTTTTTGACTTCAAGAGTTTGCCCGAATTCGGGTTGGTACAGAAATATTTTGGTATCTCCGTCTTTACCGGAGCCATTGATGCCCAAGGGTATCACTTTCGGAATTATTCGCCGTCAGCAAAGTGAATTGAGGCGGTGGACTGGGGCGTCCAATTGGAATTCCTATGCGCTTGTTGCACTGGCTCGAATCACGACTGGATAGATCAGTGATTCGAGCCCTCACTTTCATGGGTCCTTGGTTCGCGGCGACGGGCCTCCTGGCCCAGGGCATCGATGAATTTGAACGACCGCCTATTGGATATTCCGTAACGGAGGCAAAAGACGCTGCCACCGTGCTGGAAGGACGGATTGCCAGCGGAACCTTAAAATTACCCGTGGGCGATGATCGAGCGGTCGTACGTCTGCTATTGCGGGAGTTCGGCATCTCTGAGGCAAGCCAACTATTAGTTTTTTCCCAGACCAGTTTCCAAAACGACCGCATTCGCCCCCAGCACCCGCGGGCTTTGTATTTTAATGAAAACACCTATGTGGGCTGGGTGCCCGGGGGGTTGGTTGAAATAGCGACGATTGATCCCCATTTAGGTCCGGTATTTTATACGTTTGATCCATCCGCAACCATGCCGAGATCGGATCCTGACGAAATCCCTCAAAAGGCGCCGCCGCATTTTCGTCGGGAATCAGATTGTCTCCGTTGTCACGGGACTTTCGTCCGCGATATTCCGGCCTTGTTTGCCCGGTCCGTGCTGGTCGATAGCGTGGGTCGGCCCACTGGAACGTTGGGTGGTAAGTTGGTCGACCCAACAACCCCCTGGAGCGAACGGTGGGGTGGATGGTATGTGACCGGAACCCACGGCCGGGCACGGCATCGAGGCAATATTATCCCGATTGACGGCGGGGAACTCACCGCGGCCGAACGCGACCGCGGAGCAAACGTGACCGACCTGAAACCCTTCGTTGATCTCTCCAATTATGTTGCGCCCGGTAGCGATTTGGTGGCGCTTCTAGTCTTTGAACACGAGTTGGCTGTTCACAATGCCATTACTCAAGCGGGTCATCACACCCGACGGATGCTCTACTATCAACAGGGCGTTCAGCGAGGCCTCGGAGAACCCGTGACGACCGAGCCGGTCTACGAAAGCACTCAGCGGGCGGTCGCGGCAGCCGCGCAGGATCTTCTGGATGCTTTGCTCTCCAAGGACGAGGTACCCTTACCGGACGGTGGGGTCGATGGAAATCCCGCGTTTCGATCCGCGTTTGAGCATCGAGGACGGCGGACCAAGGACGGATCCAGCCTATCCCAACTTGACCTCAAAACCCGAGTGTTTCGGTATCGTTGCAGCCCCCTGATCTATCACGACTCGTTCACGGCCCTGCCCAATTCGTTAAAATCGGTAGTCTTCCGGCGCCTAAAAACCGTACTAACCTCCCTTGAGGCGGATGCCCGCTACACCTACCTCCAACCCGGCGAACGTCGTCTTCTTCGCGATATTCTTCGTGAAACGCTTCCGGACTATGCGGCCGTTGACCTTTAAGAGTTGGCCCCTTCTGACGGCAACGAGCGAAGTTTTGCGTACCGTGCAATTTGCTGGCCTGGGCACAATCCTCAGATCGGGCGGCCTCGCTTCCCGCTTGGGCTCTGCTGACCCTGGCTAGACAGACCGATTCACCGTGCCTACCATTCAGCCTCCCACCGTCAAGCCCAAGCCCAAGCCCTCGTGGTTTTGGCGAGGCGTTCGGTGGTGTCGACGGGTCATGTTGCTCGGTTTAGTGGGTGCGGGCTATTGTTTGGTTCACCTCAATCAAATCGGTTTACCCGGATTTATTAAAGGGCCGTTGTTAGAACAACTCAGGGCGCGGGGGCTTAATTTGGAGTTCTCCCGATTGCGGGTACGCATCGGGCGCGGCTTGGTCGCCGAACACGTCACGGTCGAGCACCCGGGTGAGCGAGCCGGCGAGCATTTTTTTGCGGAAGAACTTCAACTCAAACTCGGGTGGGCGCCGCTCTGGGACTTCAGCATCCCTGAAATTCAATCGCTCAGAATCCGCAATGGCGAAGTAACCATTCCCATTCCAGCGGAGCCGGGCGCTCCACCGTATTTGTTTCGGGTGAATCAAGTAATGGGACGGGTGGTTTTTCTTAGCACCGAAGAATGGGAACTCCAGTCATTGGAAGCGGCGTGTCACGGCGGGCGTTTTCGAGCTTTTGGTAGTCTCACCAACACTTCGATCCTCCGTCGCGTGCGCAATCCGAAACAGCCTATTTCTGATGCTTGGAAAAAGTCGCTATTGGAGTTCGGGCGCGCCTTGGATCGCGCACGGTTTACTGAACCCCCGCTCCTCTCGGTTGCTTTCCACGCGGATCTGCGTTTTCCGGAGCGGGCGACCGCGGATATCGAAGTGCGAGCCCCGGGCATGAACCTCAAGGCAGGCGCCTTTTCCGGTGTGACCCTCAGCGCCGGACTCAATCAACCTCCAGGCACCAATGGGTCGCTTCCGGTAACGCTTCGCGTAGAAGCCGCTCGGGCAGTAACTCGCTGGGGCGAGTGCTCCAATTTTGTCCTCAACGCCTCGAGTGAACTCTCGCCATCTAACGCAATACCGGATCAATTGGAATGGTCGTTTCGCACCGATGGAATCCGATCGCCGTGGTTGACCTTAACGGATCTCGTGGCCCGAGGTGATACTCTCCGGACGAATGGTTCATTCGCCTCCACTCTTCAGCTTACCGGGACCCGGGCCCTTTTGCTCCAACCACCCGGGTTAGGTGAAGCGGATCACCTAAAACTCGAACTCAAAATTCGTCACTCCCTTTCCAATTGGCAATCGAGTTCGGTAGAATTATTCACCCGAAACCTCCGTAGCCAATGGGCGGACGCGGATTCTGCCCACCTTCAATTGGACGGGCTCCAGAGTACCAATCGGCTGATCGGGGAATTGAACTTCTTGCAGTGGCTGAGCACAGTGAGTCTCGAGGGAAAGACCGAGGTCTTCAATATCCTAGGCCATGATCTGGTTCGTCAGCGGTCTTTTTCAGGGAAACGAATTGCCGCCGAGATTTCGTGGACCGGTGATCAACTTCAAGTCAAGAGTCTAAACGCCGAACTCCCGACCGGGTCTCTTTCTTGCCTTGGGAATTTGGACATTCCGACACGACACGCAGAAGTGGAGTTTCAGGGAGCGGTGGATTTACATGCCTATGAGGCGCTTTTGACCCCGGCCGCTCAACACTGGTTGGGGCAGTATGGCTGGAGTTCAAATCGCCCACCGCAATTTCAAGGTTCCGTAGCTTTGACTTTGTCCGCCTGGACCAACCGCCACCCGGACTGGCGCGGAGAAGTGCTTCCGACGCTAACCCTGGCAGGGCATGTCAACGGCGGGCCATTCTCTTTTCGCGGAATTTCTGGAGATCAAGCTCAAGGAGATTTTAGCTATACCAATCATATTTGGCGAGTGGCCAAGATGACGGCGACCCGCGGGGAAGGCGAGGTTGCTTTTGCCTATGAAGGCGATGAAATCAGTCACACCTATCATTTCCGCCTTAAAAGCACCCTCGATCCAAAAATTATCCGCCCCTTATTAGAATCAGAACGGCAGCGTCAGGTGTTAGATGAATTCGAGTTTATAAGTCCACCAAACATCGTCGGGGATGTTTGGGGAGAATGGAAGGCTCGGGAGAAGACGGGCTTTAAATTACAAATCGCCGCCACCAATTTTGTGTTTCGCGGTGAGGCGATTGAAGCGATCAACGGTCGGGTGGCTTATACCAATGCGATCGTCGTTTTTGCCGACGCCTACTTACGTTCGGACGGCGAGGCACACGTACCAGGAGGTGCTTATGATGTGGTCCACCATCGGTTAAGTTTCACCAACACCACGACGACTCTGGCTCCTCAAAGGGTCGCCCGAGTGATTGGTCCCAAGTCCTCGCAAGTGATGTCAAACTACGTCTTTACGGTTCCCCCTGCGACCACCCTTCAAGGCGTTATTAGCACGGCCAAAAATCCGGCGGATACAGATATTATTTTCTCGGCGGTTGTTCCTGATTTCAAATGGTGGCGAATCGGGCTGACGAACGCCTCGGCTCGATTGCATTTCCGGGGTGAAACTCTGGAACTGACGGACCTGGATGCCGGAACCTACGGGGGGCGCACTCAAGGTAATCTCTTCTTCGATTGGACAAAAAAGGGAGACACACAGATACGGGCGACTTTGCAGACCACCAACGTGAATTTGGCGGGCGTGATGCATACCTTGGTATCGCCAACCAACCGACTTGAAGGGATGCTCCACGGCAACGTGCGGGTGGCGGGTCATACGAGTGATACCAATAGTTGGGCGGGGAATGGCGATGCTACGTTGCGCGACGGATTCCTCTGGGATCTACCTTTATTCGGGATTTTCTCGAAACTCTTTGACGCCATTTTGCCCGGGTCAGGACAAACCCGCTTTAAGGCGGGTCATATGTCTTTCGTCGTTACGAATTCAGTCCTCAGCACTCGCGACCTGGAAGTGCGATCATCGGCGATGCGGCTTGGTTATCGCGGTAAAGTAGCTTTGAATTCGCAACTCGATGCGAGAATGGAAGCGGAGTTATTCCGGGACGCTCCGTTGATTGGTCCAGTGCTCAATTTCGCGCTGACACCGTTTACGAAACTATTTGAATACGACGTCAAAGGGACCTTGCGGAAACCGAAAGCGGAGCCGCGATATGTGCCCAAATTCCTGTTGGCACCGTTGCGCCCTCTGAAGACGTTGCGTGAACTGCTGCCGAAGGACGTCTCCCCAGAGATCAAGGGACCGATCAGACCGGTCGAGGTGCTGCCCACACCGCCAGTGCCTTAGCGGATCGGGCGTGTTGGGCGGTGGTAGTCCTCTGACCGCTGAATCTCATTCTGAACGCGATATTGGAATAAATCCGACCGCAGTTCACCCCCGAAAATACGCCATTTGCCCCCATCAACTTGGCATAACGCACGAATGGTTTACCAGTGAAAGAGTTCCATGAAGCACACTTTACCTAATTTATTGGGCGCGCTCACCTTCGCACTACCGGTTCTATTTCAATCGGATGTCTCCGCGCAAGGATGCGTTGCAGTCCGCGGCGGCGGTATGTGTTCACTGCATCTTGGCGAGGAAGGAGCCGACGTAGAGGCTAACCCCTGGCAGGCCAGCGTCGCTTACCGATACCTCCACTCGTTCCGGCACTATGTCGGTGACGTCGAACAGGTTCAACGAGCGGTCGCCGGCAATCAGGTGATCAACCATTCCCATTTCATCGATTTCGGAATGCAATATCGAATTGGTTCACATTGGGACGTCGCTGTCACACTTCCGTTTGTGACTTCAACTCGCTCTCAAATTGGAGGAACACCCAGTGTCCGCTTTGAGACCCAAGCGAGCGGTATCGGCGATGCCCGACTGACCGGCTATTACTGGATTTTTGATCCGAAAGCCGATCCCCGCGGAAATATCCAACTGGGTCTCGGTCTCAAGGCGCCTACGGGCGACGACAATGTTCAAGGCACTTTTCTCGGAACACCGGCGTCGAGCGTTCACGCGGTCGATCAATCCATCCAACCCGGTGATGGCGGTTGGGGTGTCGCCTTGGAAGTGAATGCCTTCCGACAGATTCTTCCTCGGACCGTCGCTTTCATCCAGGCCTCCTACCTATTGAATCCGGAGGATACCAATGACACCGTTACTGGACGTTACCGGAATGATCCCAAACGCGCCGGATATTATGAAAATCTGATGTCGATTCCAGACCAGTACTTTGCTCGCGGTGGCTTCGGCTATACAGTGGTACCGAAGTGGGGTTTGACGGTGAGTTTGGCGGGGCGTCTGGAAGGCATTCCGGTGGAAGATATTCTCGGTTCGAGCAACGGATTTCGGCGTCCTGGTTTTGGCGTGAGTATTGATCCCGGCATCCAGTTAGCTCACGGGCGGTACACCTTTAATATCAATGTTCCGTTCGCACTTTATCGCAATCGAGAGCGGAGCGTGGCCGATCAATTGGCGTCCGCGGCGAGTGGCACCAACGTTCATGGAGACGCCGCTTTCGCGGATTATGTGGTCACGGCGGCTTTCGCAGTGCGCTTTTAGCCCGGGGCGTTCGGGATAATGAATCGCTCCGCTCGTTCCTAGCCTATTGCCAGCTTTACAGGATCTGGCGCAGCCCGGGAGTCTTCTTGGCCAACCACGCGAAGGAAAAGCCGACTATTAATCCGAGAGCCGTGAGGAGGAACCTCGCGGGTGTTCGATGGGGTGGCGCGTGGGGATTGTCATTTGGTTCCGTGGCCTTGGTCGCCAACCTTCTACCCGGAAGTTGGAATGCCTTCACTCCTGCTCGCTATGGCTACGATCATAACCCTTGCAGCCTACCTCAAATGCCGAGAATCTGCCACCTTACGCCTAGCGTTTCGATGCCTTCTATTACGGCTAGTCCGACCGGGGAGGCGCTTTTGACGGGGTTTCGCCGTCAAATCCCCAACGCCTTCGTCCCCACCAGAGGCAATTGAAAACAGGCGGCCTCCTGGGAATTGCGGACATAGAGGCGATCACCGACGACGACTGGATGGTTCCAGGTCTTGCCTTCGAGTGCCTTGAACGAGTCCACTTCGATAGGCTCGTTGGAATCCGCCCGCACGAGCACGACCCGGCCGTCTTCAGCGGCGATCAGGAGCAATCCGGAGTCTTCCAACAACACCACCTGGCCCTTGCCATAGCGACCGCCTCGCCACCGTCGATTGCCGTTTTTAAGATCGATGCAGGTGAAAATCCCCGAATCGATACCGTAGGCGTAACCGCGGAAGACCACGATATCCGTAAAGTCCGGCTTTAAATTGCGGGAGGTCCACAGGGCTTCCACGGCGAGTTGCCCATTGGTTTTGGTGATGTGGATGGCCCGTGTGCCCGTACTCATCCCGGTCGGCAGCAGGACCGTGTCATCGGCCACCACGCAGGGTTGCAAGGAGCGGTAGTTCCCAAACTTCCACTCGTAGTTAAGTCTTTCCTTGCCGGTGGCTGGGGCGAGCAAAAGCAGGCCGTCGTTGGTCAGCATGAGCACCAGCTCCTCGCCAGCGATGGTGTTCAGCTGGGGTGAGCTGTAGGAATCATTCCCGTCGGCCGCCGACCAGCGGAGAGCTCCCGACGCCAAGTCAAAACCCAGCAGACCTTTGCCACCGCCCGCGTGAACAATGACGGTCGAACGGACGACCAGGGGCGAGGCCGCAAATCCCCACAGGGGAGTTTCGCGACCGGCGACCTCTTTCAAGTTCTGTTCCCATACAAGGGCGCCTGTCACAGGATTCAATCGCCGGAGGCTGCCGGTGGCCCCGGTCACGAACAGTCCGCCTTCCGCCAGAGTCGGCGTGGCCCGTGGGCCTGGCCCTCCGAGCGGGTCATCGAATCGGGCTTCCAGCGATTGGATCCAGACTTCGCGGCCGGTATCGGCATCGTAGCAAACCACCGTCTCTCTCGGTCCGCGTTGTTCCTGGGTGAAGAGCCGCTTGCCGGCGAGGGCGAATGACGACCACGCCGGGCCGACCGGAATTTTCCAAAGCTGCTTCGGTGGTCGTGCGGTCCAGTTGGTTGAAATTTGCGCTCCTTTCACCTTTGCTGCGCGATCTACCCCGCGGAATCCAGGCCATTCGGGATTTGCCAACGCGGCGCTGATTTGGTCGGCGTCCGGGCTCCGCGTGCTCTTGACCGGGAGACCCGCTTCGGGCTGGTGGCTAGTGAGCATTAGAGCTTCGGGAGTCGGCGACCAACGCCAGTGCAGGCCCATCGCGTAGTCCCCGGTCATGCCTTCGTTGCGGAGCAAGAGTGAAAATCCAAAACCGGCGAACGCGAGCATCAAGGCAACACCGGTTCTCAGCGTCGGTCGATGTTTCCGGAGCCAGGCCGCCCCTAAAGCAAAAGCCAGCAGGCCCATCGGCGCGGTGAGGTTAATGGTACCCGGCCCACGCATCGTCGGATCAACCAGCAGCGACGTGATCCCCAGCGCACCGATCAAGCCCAAGAACCCGAACAGGCGTTCCTTCCAGGTCGCACGACTCGCGGTCAGCCACCAAATCACCAGCAGCACGGAGCACAACAGCGGACCGAACACGGCAATCATCCAATAGGTCGACAGCCCGCCTTCCAAGTAGGTGGGTCCGTAACGTGCGACGATCATCAGCACGATCATCAGCCAGGCGGGCCAAGTGCGAAGGGAGCAAACCTTCGCGGAGGCAGCTAAGCGATCGGTGGCGCCGCTGCCCGGCGCCTGACTTGCGGATGGGGGGTTCATGGATGCATTCGTTGCTTTAGGTAATCGTTAGGTAATCGAAAACCGCAAACCGTCCTCAGAGTCAACGAAGAATTGCTCCTATCAAGTTACCTTTACCCTGGCGTCAAATGCGATGACAAAACCGATTTCATCCGCCCGAGCATTCTGGGCTCTCTAAATATCCAGCGGCAAGCGGTCTGAAAAGTTGGGTTTCAGATTATAATAAGACAGGTTATTTATACTCACGATCAAAAGAGTCAATTTGAGTTCCGTAGTATTTTGTTGGCAAGGCCTCTTGTTAATCTCTTAGTGCTTTCGTGCCTTGCTGTGAAAAATCCTCGTCTGAAAGACCGATTGACCCTCGACGGAGACCCCCATTTTGAGCGATGATTTCATTGTGCATGTTGTCCGGAAGCCTCTAGGTACGTCGATTTACATCAGAATGCTCATTTCTCGCGCCGTTTGGTTATTACTGCTTGGCCTTGCGGCGACCTCAGCACGAGCACAGCTCGGACTGCCGCAGGTGAAGTTTGATGTCTTGTTGGACCAAGCCGTTCTCGCGCCGGGCACGACCAATAGGTTGGCGCTCCGGATGAAAATTCCTGAGGGTTGGTATGCCTATTGGCAGCAACCCAGCGATTCGGGTTCGATCGGTCAGGCGCCAAAGGTCAAATGGGAACTTCCGTCCGGAGTGTCGATTGGCCCATTTGAATGGCCGACTCCCGACCGGAAATTTGATCCGGTCCTGAATGATACTTCCTATGTCTATCACGGTGAACAGGTGTTGTTGGCCCCAATTTCCGTTGCGGAAAACACAGCCGCGGGTTCCTTGGAATTGAAGGGCGACGTCCATTGGCAAGAATGCACGTCCACTCGGTGCGTTCCCGCCTCGATGGGGGTGCGGGTTAGTTTGGCGGTAGGCCCGGCTGTGCCAGCGGAGGCGACGACGACGGAAGTATTCCAGACCGCGCGACAACGCCTTCCGCTTCCCGCCGGTTTTTCGGTAAATCTACGGTGGCTGGAGGCTGAAACCGCGGATCCACGAGGGTTTGCGATTGAATTCAATGGGCGACCGGGAGTCTGGGATTTCTTCCCATTCGACAATCCAGGCGTCGTCTTTGGAGAATTTGGCCCGAGCAAAGTGAGCGAATCAGGCGGCCGATTTCGAGTGGAAAAAAAGGCACAAAAATCGACTCCCCATTGGCCTCCAACGTTGCGTGGGCTGGTTGCCCGACTGGATGAAAAGGGCAAGCCGCTCGAAGCCTTTGTGGCCGTGGCGGTGGTTGGAGCCATGCCGGAAATGGCGAGACCAAGCGACCGCGAATCCGGGAATGGAGTTCCCGCTGCTCCAGTGGTGTCGTTTTGGGCGATGCTCGGATTTGCCTTCATTGGAGGGCTCATTTTGAACATCATGCCCTGTGTGCTGCCGGTCATCGCACTGAAAATTCTTGGATTTGTCCGCCAGAGTCAGGAAGAGCCAGGTCGAGTTCGGAAACTCGGGATTGCTTATGGGATCGGTGTTCTGACGTCGTTCTTATTTTTGGCGGCGTTGGTGATTGCGGTCAAGGCGGCGACGGGGAGAGCGAGTTGGGGGATGCAGTTTCAAGATGCGCGCTTTTTGGTCGTGATCACGTCCTTGGTGACTTTGGTGGCGCTCAATCTATTTGGGATCTTTGAAGTTCACTTGGGGAGTGGAACGTTAACAGCGGCGAGCGGTTTGGCCCGGCGCGAAGGTCTGCCGGGGGCGTTCGCCAATGGGGTTTTGGCAACGATTTTGGCCACTCCCTGCACGGCACCCTTTTTAGGCGCGGCGTTAGGCTATGCCTTTGCGCAACCGGCTGGATTGATTTGCCTCTTTTTTTTAACAATCGGGGTCGGTTTGGCAAGCCCCTATGTGTTCCTGTGTTGGCATCCGGCTTGGCTCAAGTTGCTGCCCAAACCCGGTGCTTGGATGGAAAAATTCAAGATTGCGATGGGTTTTCCGATGCTCGCGACGGCGGTCTGGCTTTTTACTTTGGCGGTGAACCATTTTGGTGAGGACGGTATGTTGTGGCTTGGGTTGTTTCTGATAATGCTGGCGCTTGGGGCTTGGATTTTTGGCGAATTTGTTCAGCGCGGCGGCCAACGGCCGGGACTCGCTTGGGCCACCCTCGCGGTGACTTTGGTTGCGGGTTATGGATTTTTTCTCGAGCACGAGTTGGATTGGCGGATGCCCGCCACGGATGCCGGAAAAAATGGCGCGTTGGGAGGGGCTCGACGCCATCGTCAGAAATTACCCTGGGAACCGTGGTCAGAGAGTGCGGTGGCGGCGGCGCGGGCGGCGGGCAGGCCTGTCTTGGTGGATTTCACGGCAAAATGGTGCGCGACCTGCAAGGCAAATAAAGCTCTGGCTCTGGAAGTGGATGCCGTGGCGGCTAAGGTGAAAATGATCGGAGCCGCCACTTTTACCGGAGATTTTACGTTGGAGGACCCGGTGATCTTGAAGGAATTGCAAAAATTCGGTCGGGCCGGCGTGCCTCTGGTGCTGGTTTACTCAAAAGATCTGACCCGTCCCCCTGAAGTGCTCGGAGAATTTCTCACCAAAGGTGGGGTTCTCGAAGCACTTTCACGAGCAATTCGGTGAGGGCTAAGGGTAGCTTCCCGCCTTTTCCTATACTAGCAGTGTCACGGACCTCCGCTACGGTCCGCGCGTGAACTTTCCTTCGACGCATTGGAGTATCCTGCGCGACGCCACCATGAGTGGCGGCGAACGGGCTAAGGCGGCGTTAGAGGAAGTCTGCCGACGTTACTGGGTGCCCGTCTTTCAAACCATTTGTCAGCGGAATTATCCGGAAGCAGAAGCCCAAGATCTCACCCAAGAATTCCTCGTAAAACTGACGGATAGTTCCCTGTGGCGACGGGCGGACCCCAATCGGGGCCGCTTCCGTTCGTTCTTACTCGGGGCGTTGGCGCGATTTCTTCGTGAGATTGAAATGCGTCGTCGCGCTCAAAAACGCGGCGGTGATGTCGATCACGTCAATGCTCACGACGAAGAAATGGCCGACAACCTCCCGGATGCAGCACTCACGGAAGAGATTGTTCGGACCTTTGATCGTAATTGGGCTCTGGGAATTATGACTCGAGCCCTGGCCCGAACCCGAGACGAATACTCCGCCGGCGGAAAGGCCCATCTCTTTTCGGCGCTCAAGGCGTTTCTACCGGCCGGGAAGGAGCCCCCTGCCTATGACGAAATGGCGGAAAAACTGAGTTTGCATTTGGCCACGCTCAAGACAGAAATCCACCGGCTTCGGGCCTCTTTCAAGTCAAATGTGCGAGCCGAAGTTTCACAAACCGTGTCGGCCCCTCATGAAATCGAGGCGGAACTCGAATGGCTCCAGCAAATCCTGATGGATCGGGGAAGCCGACTTTCTGATCCGGAGGTTTCCTAGCCCAGAAATATGGAGTTGCGAAACTGTCCTGACTGTGGTTCGCCACTGAACGGCGACCTGCTGGATGGCATTTGCCCGTCATGTTTGGCCGGTTTGTTGGGCACGGAACTGCCCGAACCGACGAAAACAACGACCCACCCGCCGAGAACGAAGGAGGCCCCGTCTCCGACCGGTCGCACGGGTGGGAAGGCAACCTCCGAGCCGCCCTCGCGTGGGGCGGGAGTCGGCAGAACCTCGGATGGGACTGAGGCCCCTGGGCGCGCTCGTTCGGGCGGTTATATCCGACCCAAAAACGTCCTGCTCGACGTCCCTGGGCATGTGGTGACTGCGGAGATTGCCCGCGGTGGAATGGGTATTGTCTATCGCGCCACCCAATTGGATCCCCGTCGAGAAGTTGCCCTGAAAATGTTGCTCGCGAGTCAAGTGGGCATGGAGCACCTGCACGACCATTTTTTGTTGGAAGCCCGCGCCATCGCCCGGCTCGATCATCCGAACATCTTACCCATCTTTTATCTCGGTGAACACGAGGGCATTCCCTTCTTCACCATGAAGCTGGCCACCAACGGTTCGCTTCATCACCGTCGGATGCGGTTTCGCGAACAGTGGACCCAAATTGCCGAATTGATCGCGACGCTGGCCGACGCCGTGAGCTTTGCGCATCAGCATGGAGTTCTCCATCGGGATTTGAAACCTGGGAATGTCCTGTTTGATGATTCAAATCGACCTTATGTCTCGGATTTCGGACTGGCTCGCGTATTAGAGAAAGATGGAGTATTAACACCCGAAGGTTCTCATCTGGTTGGGACTCCGCGATATATGTCTCCGGAGGTGATTGAAGGGGGAGCCGACGCGACCACGACGGCCAGTGATGTCTATGCCTTGGGCTTAATGTTCTTTGAACTCCTGGCTCAACGCGGGCCTTTTGAGGCAGCCAACGAGCACGAGCACATGCGGCGGGTGATCAGTGAACCCGTCCCCAGGCCCTCCTCGTTTATCGCAGGAATCCCGCCAGAACTGGAGCTGCTATGCCTCCGCTGTTTGGAACACGAGCGCAGCAAACGACTGCCATCAGCCAGTTCGTTGAGGGATGAATTGAGGCGCTGGCTGGCCGGGGAACCTTTGCAGCTGCAGGCAACGACTTTCTGGCAACGCTGGCTGAGATGGATTCGCCGTCATAAGCTCACGGCGACTTCCGGCCTGCTCACCATCGGGCTCGGGTTGGTGGCGCTGACCGCGGCGGGAGTGGCCGTGAGCCGAATGATCCGGTTTGACCGTTTCCGCTTGTTAACTCAAGACCGCGTGGAGACGGATCTCATCAATGCCCGATTGGGCGCTGCTCAGGCTTTGCGTCATCGCGGTCAACTGGGCCAACGCCAAACGGCGTTGAATCTCCTGCATGAAGCGGGGCAAGTCAGGGTCACGACGGCACTCCGATCCGAGGCAGTGCTACAACTCACCGCGCCAGATGTCGGCGAGGAAGTGCTTCGACATGCGCTCGGCCCGGATCTGGACCAAGTAGAAGCCTCCCCAGATCTCGATCTCATTGCCGTCGGAAGTGCCACCGGTGATGTCCGAGTTTGGCGCCGGAGTTCGGCGAAATTATTATGGCATCTAAGACTCAACAATTCGCGCACGCCCAAAGTGCTCGAATTCAGCCCCGGCAGCGATTGGCTGGCAATCGGTGTCGATCCCACCGCGGTCGGGTTGTATGAAGTCGCCTCGGGCCAACGAGGCCAAGCCGTGTCGGGGACTTGGGCGGGCTTTTCACCGGATCAACGCCATTTCAGCAGTTTGCAACGGGATGAATTGCGTCATTTCGATTTGGCCTCCGGAGTGGCCGTGGGACAAACCCCGCTCCATTCATCGCCCATGGCGACGCCCATTCTAGCGAGCGTAAACGGAGCGTTGGGGATACTCGTCCCGCGGCCCGATAGTCTGGACTTAGTCAATCCTGAAGGTGTTTCGGTCCGGCGATTGCCCTGGAGTGGTCCACCTCCCACGGCGGCCCTTTGGAACAGCAATCTCGTCGTGGCTGGAGATGAGACGGGTTTGTTGCGGTTCTGGGCTCTCCCGGACCTGCAACCCAGCATCGTTTCAGCCCATCATACTGCCGTCCGCCGCCTCTGGTCCGAAGCCACAACCGGGCGAATTTGGTCCGTTTCCGAAGGGGGAGAAGCTCGGTGGTGGGACGCCCGTACCGGAAGGCTTCTCGGCGAATCCCCAGGCTGGCGGCTCGTCCGCCCGGCCCTCGACGGACAAAGTATATTGGCCGTCGATGATCGAGCCGTTTCCATGCATCCGCTCAGGTCGGGTATCGGCCTAACAAACGTCCCGCTTCCATTGAGACAGGTGGTACAGCAGATCGAATTTTCGACCGGTGTTTCGCGTTTTGTGGCCGTCC
>JAYVTS010000076.1:0-10091 GCA_043788645.1 Verrucomicrobiota bacterium | reverse complement strand
GTTGTCGTTCTGGTTCGACGGGTTGTTCCTGTTCCGGATCGCTGTCCGACAGTTCTGCCCGTTGTTGTTCCAACTGCCCCCGCGGATCACACGGTTGATGCTCAGGAAAATGCATTAAATGTCAGTCAATTAGTATAGGCACTAATTCGAAGTTGGATCAAGCGACGTGTCGACAGTCAGAATCTCCCGCCCAAGTGCCACTCGACTTTGGCAGTGCGCATGATTAAGGTTTTTGAGATGACAAAAACTGCGGACGTCCAAGACGTGGCGACGCACTTCACGGACTGGCTCGAGGAAGTAGCGGCCGGGCATGAACTCGTGGTGACGCGGGACAACAGGCCGGTAGCACGAGTCTTGGGGCCTTTACCGACGTTGGAGCGTGCGCGCAATGCTCCAAGTTGGAGCGACTGGGTTCGAGCCAACGCGCACCAAGGCGGTCCCATCTCCCTCCCTCCGGTGTCCCAGAGCGAGCTGGCTGACGAACTCTTCGAGAGCCGATAATCACGGGGGTGGATTGCAACATTTTGGTGCAACTCGCGATGGGCGATCATGCGCTTCACGACCGGACCTTACACCGATGCGAGGAGGAGCGGGCGGCTGGACATTCGTTGCAGTTGGTGCCGCTGGCGGCCGCTGAATTTCTGCATGTCGTCACGGACCCCCGTTCGTAAACACCGCATAAGGCGGAATGCCCTCCTTCTCCGCGACACCTTGTCGCACGACGCGCAGCCCGGCAAACTTCTCGAATAGCGGTGGCGGGAGGACCGCCTTATAATCCACCCGCTCCTCGGCCGGGCCAAGGGCTTTGCTAGACGCCGCTCCTCCCAGGTATTCCACGCAAAAGGTCCACATCGCGTGGTTTCCAAGGGTGACCAATTCCCGTTCGACGTTGAGGACACGATGACTTCTCAGGAAGCGATTCAATTCCTCCACTCCGGATGTGTTACAGACTTTGAACATGGCACTTTCTTTTGGACACCCTGATCGCAGCCCAGACCCAGCGGCTGGGCGCAACGATCGTAACCCGCAACGTCCATGAATTCAGCCGGGTGCCCAGACTGCTGGTGGAAAACTGTCAGGATTGAACCGAACCGATGCAGTTGAAAAAATCCCGGCTCAAACGCGTTCGGTCCAGCAGGTGAGAGTGATTGTCCATCAGGACAAAGGCCTGAATCTTCAAACCGAAGCGTTCCGGCAACGCGCCCACTGATCCCAGGAACCGCCATTGATCGGCGTCCGTCCGATAGAGTGTCCCTCCCCGGTTCATCACGTAATACCACGTCCTCGCCAGGTCGATTCGCAACGGACTCGCCATGCCCGCATTTCTCATCGGCCATCGCTCATGTGTCAACTATTTAGATGCGACCCCATTGCTTCTCTTTTCTACTTCGATCAGACCCGCAAAACCATCACTTAACCTCTGGTCCAGTTTTCGGGGACCAGCTCAGCCCGCGGTTGGCGCGCTTGCGGGAGGCCTCCGGCTGTCATAGCCTGTGGCCATGAGCGGGACTGCCATCAGCGTGACGGACGCGGCGCATGATTTTGTGAAGCTCGTGGAGCGGGTGGAGCGGCGTCGGGAGTCCGCCGTGATAACGCGCGAGGGCCGTCCGATCGCCACGCTGGTTCCCGTGGACCGTCCCGCCGCGACGTGTGAGGAACTGGCAGCGCGTCTGGCGGCAATTCCCCGCCTGCCTCCGGACGAAGCAGAGGCTTTTGCCAATGACATCGAGGAAGGCATCCGCAACCTGCCGCCGTTGAAATCACCGTGGGACTGACCATTGACACGTCAATCTGGGTGGCTTGGGAGAGGGGGCGTTTCGATTTGCATGGCTTTCTCAAATGGGTCCACGGGGTGGAGCCGGCAATCTCCACGGTCACCGCTTCCGAGCTGCTGCATGGCATCGAGCGGGCGGGCGATCCGACGATCAGGGCACGGCGCAGCAATAAGGTGGAGGGCGTGCTGGCTTCGGTGCAAATGCTGCCGTTCGGTCTGGCCGAAGCGCGTGTCCACGCCCGCATCCGCGCGCGGTTGGAAGCCATCGGCCAGTTGATTGGTCCGCACGATCTGCTGATCGCGGCGACGGCGCTAGCCGCGGGATTCGAACTGGCAACGTTGAACGTTGGCTAGTTCAGCCGCGTGCCCGGCCTGTCCGTGATTGATGTCGGCGCATTTCGGGTTGAAAGGGCAATGGGGTCGCATCTAAATTAGTGATAACTGGCGCTGCAGTTCCTAGACGAACTTTTGCCGGGCAGCGTCCTTCTCCAAGGACGTGGCGAATTGTTTCACGGCCTGGGCCGCTGCCTGATACCAAATTCCCTTCACCGCCCGCACCACCTCCGTTTCCCGTATGCCCCGTGCCGCACCGCCATGTGCATCGTTGCGTCCCGACCCCAATCCCCGGGCCGTTCCCTCTAATCGACCCAATTGTATAGTGCCACGGCTGACTTCCCTCAGGTGCCCTGTCTCTTGTGCCCTGAATGATTCAGGGCAAAACCGCGAATCCCATCAGCACCGCCGCCGCCCGCTGACGGCCGTCTGCCGTGACGAATTCCGTCTCACCCGCGACCAGCGCCGACGCGAGATGCAGCGCATCATTGGTACGGATGAATACCGATGGCTGCTGCGAGAAACACCTGTCTAACACCGCCGCGAACTCCCGCTCCACCGCCGCATCGGCGCTCTGGATGATGACTTTTCCCCGCGCAACATCGCGATGGATATCGCCCCACAACGCCGCTGCCTCACCGGGCGGCAAGGCACCTTCCGCCTCACGCCGCCGGAAGACCGTGCGCAATTCGAGGCGGGCAATGGCAGCCGTCAGGATACGCTCGGCGCTTCCTGCGAGTTCCTGAAACCGGGCGGAATCCGATTCCGGCACCGACAGCTTCACGAGGGCCGACGTGTTCCAGTAACTCATCTTCAACGAGAATCCTCGCGGATTTCTTCAAAGATCTGTTGCAACGGGGTGCCCGCGATCCCCGTCACATTGCGCGCCCGCCGCCGCGCCAGCTCATCCAGCCATGCGCTGTGGTCCATCGGCGCCATCGCCGGTTCAGGCTTCACCTCATCCACTACGACGTGTCCGTTCTCCGCCGCCACGCGATAGCGCCGACGCGGCCCCGGATGGGGCAACACCGAAGGCGGCAAATGCAACGCGCCGGTCTCATCCGCTTCCAGGATCGTGCTCATCGTGCAGGGAGTATGCCGGCCTCCCGCGGGTGTCTCAAGTGTCGTGGCCGGGAATGCTTCTCCGTCCTGAACGACCAGACCACCCGGTAATGGCTCAGTCTGAGCAGGTGGGTGGGCCGCTTGTCGGCTAACCGGCACCATACGGTTAAGCGGGGAGCGCACCCCTCCCACATGCGGTCGTGGCCGTCCCGGGGAGGACTTCGTCTTACCACTTTCCGCAGCACCGTTGGATGCTGATTTGGTTCTGCGATTGGCCGAGAACTTCTGGAGCGACCGAAGGTTGTTTTAAATGACCCGTCCCTCTGTGTTTCCCTCAGGTTTCCTGTTCCAAGTCGGCTCAGGCAGGGTTTCACCGTAAAGCCGCTCAAAGAGACGGCGTTTACGTTCGGTCTCCGTCAGGTCGGCGGGCAGCGAGGCCAGCACCATTCGCCGGGCGGCGTCGAACATCTGGACCCCCATGCGGAAACGTTCCGCACCGGACAGCGCCATCAGCCGGGCGCGCACTCGTTCGGCAATTTCGGGTGAGGTGTCGGTCATGGCTTGCATTCCTGCCAAAGGTTGAGCAGCCCTAGCTCGTGCGTCCAGGCTTTGATGTAGCCGGTGTCGCAGCCGGTGTTGACGAGGTTTTTTACATCGCGCAGTTGCAATTCGGAATGAGAATCCTTCGCCCACCACAGCTTGGAGATGATGAGATCTTCCTTGCTGACGATCCATGTGGAGAAATCCTCGATGATGATGCGCTGACGACGTTCGAACTCGGCGCGGCGATACGGGTTGTTCTTGCGGACGATGCAATCGACTTTGATGACGCTCTCCTGATGGATGAGGTTGAACAGGGATTCGCGCGCGATGGAACTGCTAACGGCATCGGGGGAAACGTAGTAATCGGGCGCGAACAGGCGCACGATGGTGTCGGTGTCCTGTGCCGCGAGCGCGACGACGAGGTCAATGTCGCGCGTCATGCGGGGCTGCGCGTAATAATTCATCGCCATCGAGCCGGTGAGCATGTAGGCAAGACCGCCCTGTTCCAGTCGGGCGGAAACGTCACGGACGATGTCGAGTTCGTTTTGCATGACCTTGCAGAAATCGTGGCAGAATTACGACTTCGCGTAAACCTCCGTTGATTTCGGTTTTTTCGACGGACACCTTGCCCTCCTCAACCACTGCCGGGAGCGTTCGCGGACGTCTCGCCAGCTACCAGCACCCGGCCGCTTTACCACGCATTCGCCGAGCGGGAGGCTCGGTCGGGAGCCAGCGCCGGTTCAGTTCCTGTCAGCCATCCGGCTGCTGCCTGAGCTAGGACCACCCGGAATCCGAGGTTGTGGTTCTGGTTCGACGGATGTTCAGGTTCCGGATCGCTGCCCGGCAGTTCTGCCCGTGGTTGTTCCAACTGCCCCCGCGGATCACACGGTGGATGGCCATCCGGATCCAATAATTGTCTGTTACTGTCACTTAACTTTCTGGTTCGCCACTTGGTTTTCTAAGTTTGATTGGGCTGGAATCGCGGTTTTGTTTGAATCTTGAGGCTGCCGTGTCAAGATGGCGACGTGAACGATCCTATCGTTATTGACCCAAAAGTTTGCCACGGCAAGCCGGTCATTCGCGGCACACGATTGGCTGTATCTCTGGTCGTAGGCAGCCTCGCGGGCGGCATGGGTTTTGAAGAAGTGGAACGAGAATACGGCCTGACCCGCGACGAGATCCGGGCAGCTCTCAAGTTCGCTGGCGACCTCGTGGAACAGGAAGAGTTTCACCCCCTTGCCACTGTCTGATGAAATTTCTGCTCGACGCAAACATGCCCCGCTCGGCGGCCAGCCTGTTGCGTGAGCGCGGCCACGAAGTCGAGGATGTCCGCGATTTGTTGCCGAACGGAGCGGCTGACGCTGTGGTTGCCGCGCACGCCAAACTTAGGCGACTCATACTCATCACCCGGGACTTTGATTTTGCCGATATCCGCAATTACCCGCCAGGAGATTTTGCCGGGATCATCGTGCTTGAACTGCCTGACGATGCCGTCGCCGCGCAGGTGAACCAAACCCTGGTGTCTTTTTTGAGCCAGCCGGAACTTTTGGCGCGATTGAACGGGCGCTTGGCAATTGTCGAACTCTGGCGCGTCCGTTTCCGGCCCCGCGAGACAGCGGGGTGAATCAGGAGTCGCCAGATTAGTGATGCCGGTCAATGAATTGTCTGTCATTTGATGTCAATCCCGACACGCTGGCCTCCTCCAGGCGGACCAGATTGGCCAGTTTCTCGTCGTCAACACCGCAGCGACACTTTCCATAAACAGGCCACAAATTGCGAGACGGCACTGCGGCTGGAAGCCGCAGCCACGGTGGAAGAGCCTTCCAGGCTCCTCATTTCGCCCGAAGAGTCGCTGTAGTGTAAATACCGCATTGGGCGGAATTCCCTCCTTCGCCGCGACACTTTTTCGCACGACGCGCAGCCCTGCATATTTCTCGAACAACGGTGGCGGGAGGACCGCCTTATAATCCACCCGCTCCTCGGATGGACCGAGGGTTTTGCTCGCCGCCGCTCCCGCCAAGTATTCCACGCAGAAGGTCCACATCGCGTGGTTTCCAAACGTGACCAGTTCTCGTTCGACGTTGAGGACACGATGACTTCTCAAGAAGCGGTTCAATTCCTCGGTCCCGGATCCTCCGGCGGCGGGGATAGAAAAAATCTCAAATTCCATAAAATATTTTGACCGCTGCGCGGTAGCTTTTTATGACAAACAGACCCGCCCCACTTCGCGCAGCCTACGTGCTCCGGAGCTAGCTCGTCCCTCGCTAGCACCGGCGCACTCCGGCTACGCTTCGTTTCCTATTTCCTATTTCCTATTTCCAGAGCTCAGGCTTTTAAGGAACCTGAACTAGGACCACCCGGAATCCGAGGTCGCTGTACTGGTACGACGGGTCGTTCCAGAGCCGGATCGCTGCCCGACAGCCCTGCCCGTAGTCGTCCCAACCGCCCCCGCGGAACACACGGATGAAACCCGCATCTGGACCATTCGGATCGGACACCGCTCCATCCGAGAACTAAGGGACAAGAGGTTTGAATAACAGATTTCACATCATAATAAACCAGGTGAGTTACTTTGACAATTAAGTTAAAAACAGGTTATTGTAGGCAGACGGTTTGAAAAAGGTTTCGCGTTATAATAAAACATGTTTCTTATTTTGACTTTTATATTTTTCAACCCGCCTGTCCCTTGTTTTACATGGCGCATAAACACACATGGTCGATGCTGTCAAAATACTTCCGTATATCCATCTTCAAGAAATAGCCGGAACGGGCGGCGAAGGATTCCGCCCGCCGCACGGCGGCCCACTGCCCTTTCCCTCTTCGGCACGCGTATGAGTCGTGGATCAGCCAATTAGAACTAAGGGACAAGAGGTTTGAATAACAGATTTCACATCATAATAAACCAGGTGAGTTACTTTGACAATTAAGTTAAAAACAGGTTGTTGGAGGCAGACGGTTTGAAAAAGGTTTCGCGTTATAATAAAACATGTTTCTTATTTTGACTTTTATATTTTTCAACCCGCCTGTCCCTTGTTTTGGTCCCTTGTTTTGGATACAATGAACCTGTCACGTTTTAAGGAAGATTGTTTGTTTGAATTTGCACCCTGACCCCTTTTCCAACGAACGAACGAGCGCGTCACCACCCACCGGCCCCCGCCCGCTCTGCGCGGGCGGGACAGTCGCAGTAACACAAAGGGACGGGTCATATGCGCTCAAAATAACCATCGCATCCCGTCGAGATCGCTGAGCGATATTGATGATTCGGAAACCAAGCGAAGGAAGATTGTTTGTTCGTATTTGCACTGACCCCGTTCCCCCACCCCGACCCCGTTTCCCGCAGCTCCATCCGCAAGATACCGCACCCGGCAGCGCACATACTCCGTAGGAGAAACCATCCCTTTGTGCGCGCAAGTTTGTTCCGCCGAACCTTCAAGGACTCGGCGAGCCCCAAACTGGGCCGCCGAGAACTGGATTCGGCAGCCAAGGTACAGGCTGAGCAATTTGGCCTTCGGTATTGTCTCCCCAGCCCCAGAGAGTGCCGTCGGCCCGCAACGCTGCCGAGTGACGGGAGCCTGCCGCGATCGCTTTCCACCTCATATTAGCCTGGATCGGTTGCGGTGTGTTTGCATTCGTATTCGTTCCGTTGCCGAGCTGGCCGTAATCGTTCTTTCCCCAAGCCCAAAGTGTGCCGTCGTCACGCAATGCCATAGCGTGAGAGTAACCCGCCGCGACGGCCTTCCATGTCATATTGGTCTGGATCGGTTGTGGTGTCTTTACGACGCCCGAGAACGCTCCGTTTCCCAATACACCGTAATTGTTGAACCCCCAAGTCCAGAGTAGGCCGTCGTCGCGCAATGCCATTGTGTAACCAGCACCCGCTACAACGACGTTCCAAGTCACGTTAGACTGAATTAGCAGCGGACGGACTAACTTTTTTACCTCCGTCCCTCCTCCAGCAAAGGAATTGTCTCCCCAGATCCAGAGCGTTCCATCTGCGTGTAAACCAGCAGCGTGATAGTAACCCGCGCTCACCGCTCTCCAAGATGCGTTGGATTGGACCGACTGGGGAGTATTGGTGCTCAAAAGCGTTCCATTGCCCAATTGGCCGTAGGAGTTGTCGCCCCAGGTAAAAAGCGAGCCATCCCCGTGCAATCCCACCGTGTAGTTACGACCCGCAGATAGCGCACTCCAAATTACATCCCTTTGGACCGGTTGCGGAATGCTCGTACTCAGAAGCGTTTCGTCGCCCAACTGGCCGTAGTCGTTGAATCCCCAAGTAAAAAGCGTGCCATTTTCGCTCAAGGCCGCCGTATGTGCGTTTCCAGCGGCCACCGCCCTCCAAACTATGTTGGTTTGAATCGGTTGCGGAGTGTTAGTGCTCACCAACGTGCCGTTGCCCAACTGTCCGTTGTCGTTGCCACCCCAGGACCAAAGCGTTTGATCCACACCTAACGCCAGCGTGTGAGAGTCGCCTGATACCAACACGTTCCAATTTACGTTGGGCCGAATAGGCTGGGGAATGCTTGTCTTGATTAAGGCACCATTGCCCAATTGACCATACGAGTTGTCTCCCCAACTCCAGAGTGTTCCGTCTTCACGCAAGGCCATACTGCAATTCGCACCCGCAGCTACCGCTTTCCAAACCATTCCTGGCTGGATCGGCTGCGGGATGCTGGCTTTTGCCAACGCTCCAACACCAAACTGACCGATAACACCAGATCCCCAAGCCCAAAGCGTGCCATCTTCCCGCACCGCCAGAGTATGCCGACTCCCTGCGGCAACCGCTTTCCACGTCACGTTGGGCTGTATCGGTCGGGGGATAGTCGTGCCTATAAAGGTCCCATCACCCAACTGGCCCGAGTCGTTGCGGCCCCAAGTCCAAAGCGCGCCGTCCTCACGCAAGGCGACTGTGTGGTTTCCGCCTGCGGCTATAACCTTCCAAGTCGTGTTTGTCAGGATAGGCTGGGGAGCGTTTGTGGTTAAACGCGTGCTATTACCCAACTGGCCGTAGACGTTATTTCCCCAAGTCCAGAGCGAGCCATCCTCACGCAGGGCGACTGTGTGGGCATCACCCGCTACGACCGCGCTCCATCTTGATGTGGACTGGACCCGCTGCGGAACGTTTGTGAGAGCGAAAAACTTGCCATCCCCAAACTGGCCCGAATCGTTGCGTCCAAAAGACCAGAGCGTGCCGTCCTCTCGCAGTGCCACCGTGAAAAAATAGCCTGCAGAGACAGCTTTCCATGTCATATCCCTCAGAATCTGTTTTGGCGTCTTTGCTAATCCGACGATGCTGGCACCCAATTGGCCTTCGCTACCAACACCCCACCCCCAGAGCGTGCCGTCTTTCCCCAAAGCCACCGTGTGTCCAGCCCCTGCGGCCACCGTGCTCCATTTCACGACGGAATGTATCTGCTTCGGGGCATTTGTGCTCTCTAATACGTCATTGCCCACATTGGTCTCGAGGTAGGTTCCCCAGACCCAGAGAGTTCCATCCTCGTGCAAAGCTATCGTATGGGCGTTCCCTCCGCCGAAGCGAGGTGGGCGGAAAGCTGTTGGAACGTTCACCTTTATCTCTCCCAGAACTGTATTTGCTCCAGAAACACCTATTGCCTGCACAAACGCCGAAAGCATCTGCCCTTCAGTTGTAGCGCGGATGCTGACACTTAGTGGACCAAGGGTGGTAGGAACATCCGAAATCGTGAATTGGCCACGAGCATCAGTAATTACTAGTCCCACGGCGAAATCCCAAATTCGGACGGTAGCATTTGGAACGGGCACTCCGTTGGTGTCCACCACAGTGCCGATGACGGTGGTCAGCCCGTCCGTGCCGGAAACGATGTTCAGGCCGCAGACAGCGGAGGTCCCTTCATTGACGGCGGTAATGTAGACCACGCCGGGTTTGAGCGGAGTTACAACGCCGTCAAGGGAGACGGCGGCGAGATTGGGGTTGCTGACGCGATAGCTGGTCCAACTGGTTTTCGGTGCGACATTATTGGTAGTAAGATCGTTAAAAGTAGCGAGCACCGTGAGAGGGTAAGTTCGGCCGAGATTTAGAATGCGGTTCGTGCAGACGATGGACAATGATTCGGGCTTGCGCGGTGGGACGTCGGTGAAGGTGAGATCGTTGATGAAGGTGGTTTCCCCCTGCTGGATTAAGAAAAACTCGCTGAAAGCGTAGTGGTTGCTGCCGCCCTCCGTGCTATGGCCTATTACTCGCAAATAATCATCACTTACAAAGTCAGCTTGGGAGCCTGGCCCTTCAGGGCCGAATGCGTCAGGGGCGGAGATGTTGGGGATGCGGAAGCTGCCGTCAGGGTTAACTTGGATAGTTCGGCCATTTACCGAGAATTGCCATGTTTTGTCCGGGCGCGTCTGA
>JAYVTS010000075.1:0-4237 GCA_043788645.1 Verrucomicrobiota bacterium | reverse complement strand
TGAGTGGCCTGGTGGAAGGCACCGGGCATACGGATGGTACAGCCCCTCGAGAAACCGAGTACTATCGTCCGACGCTCGACGTGATGATGGCTTCGTTTGGTGCCGAACGCGTGATCTTTGGCTCCAATTGGCCGGTCAGTGCTCGTTTCGGTACGCTCGCCACCGTGGTCGGCATCGTGAAAGACTACTTCGAACCCCAGGGCCGTGCCGTGGCGGAGAAGTATTTTTATCGCAACGCAGTCTCGGCTTACCGTCTCCATCTCGCATGAAATTCCACTGGATCATCTCAGTTTATTGGGCCGCGCTGACGTTCATGTTGGGGTCGTTCGGAGAAGTTCGGGTTTCGGCGGCCCGGACGCCGTGGGTGACCTCCACAGTCCAGGGTTCGCCCGAACCCCCGGCGCCCTGTGGAATCGAACGAGTTTTCCCTCGCTTGGCGTTTCGCGAACCGGTCGATTTTGCCTGGGAACCGGGCTCGCAGCGCTATTGGGTTCTGCAGCTCAATGGACAGATTTTTACCTTTGCTAACGAAGCCGATCCGGCCACGGCTCAACTCGTGGGCGATTTGGCAAAGATACGCGCTGCGGCCCACCTTCCGTTGCGGCAAACCCTTGGTTTTGCCTTTCACCCTGGATTTGCCAAGAACCGATTTATTTACCTCTGTTATTGTCACACGGACGGGACCCCGGATGGTTCACAAGTAAGTCGTTTTCGGATCACGGAAGCGAGTCCGCCGCAACTCGATCCCCACAGCGAGTTGCCGCTCATCTCCTGGCGTGGCGGTGGGCACAATGGTTGTTCATTAAAATTTGGGCCGGATGGGATGCTCTACGTGAGCACGGGCGACAGTGAATCGCCCGAACCTCCCGACCGGTTGAAAACGGGTCAGGATATTAGCGATCTCCTCAGTTCAATTCTGCGGATCAATGTCGATCAGCCGGCGGAGGGCCGAAATTATTCGGTGCCCCAGGATAATCCATTTCGAGAACGGCCGGGTGCGCGGTCCGAAGTATGGGCCTACGGTTTTCGCAATCCGTGGCGGACTAGCTTTGGACCTGATGGTGCGCTGTGGGTGGGTGATGTCGGCTGGGAATTATGGGAATCCATTCACCGAGTGACCGCGGGGTACAATGGCGGTTGGAGTCGAGTCGAAGGGCCTCAGGACATTAATTTGGACGTCCTTTCACCAACGCCAATCAGTGCGCCAATCAGGGTGCACGGTCATCATGAGGCGGCGAGTATCACGGGCGGCTTCTTTTATTTTGGGAATAGCCTACCTCAGCAACGAGGCGCTTACATTTATGGCGATTGGGAATCAGGAAAAATTTGGGCGTTGCGCCACGATGGCCCCCGCCTGACTCAGCACGAGGAACTTTGCGATACGACTTTGAAGATCATCGCCTTCGCCCCGGCGGCTGACGGCGAGATGTTGGTGATGGACTATCGGGAAGGACAGGACGGCGCGGGAATCTATCGGCTCGTGGCAAATCAACGAAAAACCGATCCCGCCACGTTTCCGCGCCGACTGAGTGCGACGGGAATTTTTAAAGTGCTAGCGGCCCAACAACCCGCCGATGGAGTTGAGGAGTATCGTCCGGTGGGCACCATGTGGGCGGACTACGCTTCGTCGCAGCGTTGGCTTGGATTGCCCGGCGAATCGGTGATTACGACGGCGCGTGGCCATCCTTGGTCGGAGGTGTCTTGGGCGTTTCCCTCGAACGCTGTGCTGGTCAAGACACTTTCCTTGGAGCTGACGACTGGGGATCGGGCGACGCGGCGGCGGATTGAAACTCAGGTTCTGCACCAGGATGGCGAAGGATGGCAGGCGTACACCTATCGCTGGAATGACGCCCAAACCGACGCGGAATTGGTTACCGCGGCAGGCGAGACCGCGAAGTTCAAGGTCGTGGATGGGACTGCGCCCGGTGGGGTCCGCGAGCAAACCTGGCGGTTTCACAGTCGGACCGAGTGTTTGCGGTGCCACAATTTTTGGCCAGGGACCGCCCTGGCCTTCGGTTGGGATTCCCTCGCGGGTAAGGCATTCAAAGGGTCGGCTACGAATGAGCTGGCACGGCTAGCCGAGTTGGGATTGCTACGGGAAACCCGGCCGCCAGAAAAACCGGTGGCGCACTTGGTCGATCCTTATGATTCTCAGGCGCCGCTCGATCTGCGCGCCCGTTCATGGCTGCATTTGAATTGTGCCCATTGCCATCGAAATGGGGCCGGTGGGGCCGTCTCCGCTTATTTCAATGCCGAGCTGCCTCTGGGCGAGCTTCGCATTTTGGGGGTGCCGCCCCTGCGCGGGAACTTTGGCTTGCCGGGCGGACAGATCTTGGCTCCGGGCGATCCATGGAGGAGCGTGCTTTTTTATCGGGCGAGCACCACTGGAAATGGACATATGCCGGCATTGGGATCGCGCTGGCCAGATCCGGTCGGCTTGGGCCTGCTGCGAGAGTGGCTTAAAGGTGTCCAGGATCGGGACGGCCGAACTCCGGGTGCTTCCGGTGCGACGGCTTCCGCCCGGACGCTCCAAGAAAAGTGGGCGGGTGAAACGCGCACGGCGGCGTTGAAAGCAGCGTTCAACGACACCGCAATTGCCTTAGTGGTCGCCGATGCGGCGCGTACCGATCCGGTCTTGAGGACGGATGCGGTGGCGGCGGCGTTTAAACATCCAAATTCCGCCGCCTACGAATTATACAAACAATTCCTTCGGCCGGATCAGCTTGAACCCACGCTCGGGGACGCCTTCGATCCGCCGGTCGTGCTTTCGCTGAACGGCGATCCGGCCCGAGGTCGGGCACTCTTTCAAGCAGAAACGGGACCCAATTGTGTTCGCTGCCATTTCTGCGATGGAGTGGGTCACAATTACGGTCCGGATTTAACAGCAGTGGGGAAGAAATTCGACCGGGCCGCTCTGCTACAACAAATTATCCGTCCCAGCGCGACCGTGGCCCCGGAATATGTCGTGCACCTAGTCGAGACCAAGACGGGGTCTAGTTATAGTGGATTTATCGTCCGGTCCGATGCCCGCGAAGTGGTGCTACGGACTGAAACCGGAGAACAGTCCTTGGGTAAAGAACAGATTTCCAGCGATACAAAGTCTCCGCTCAGCGCCATGCCGGAGGGATTATTGGGTCCGTTAACCGCCCAGGAGGCCGCGGATTTGTTGGCGTACTTGGGGAAATCTCGGTGAGGTGAGGAGGCAAAGAAGGGGTCAGGCGATCTAAACAAGGGACAGGCGAGTTGATAAAACCGGTCACTACTACAATAGCCTGCAGCGTTTGTATGTTAACCTGTTTATTAAACTTGCCTGTCCCATTAAGTTCGGCACCGTCGCGCCGGGCGGTCAGCGAAGGCGTCGGCCAGTCTGAAATTCCCCGGAGTGGGTGCCGCCCCGGCACCCACGAGCGACATAGGGAGCGAGGCCCTGCGGCCACAGCCTAACTCTCAAAAATAGTTTTGAATGGAACAGGTGCCTCAACCAAACACCGCCAACCGCAGTTTCCGAAGCGTAAAGAGTCCCTCGGACGCCAATCCGGTCATCGTTCGCGCGCCGCTCTGGCGGGTTGGACCGAAGCGGTCCCTGAATTGAGCAAACACACCGTCCACAAACGCCCGACTTCCCAACGCTGCTCCATCCGCAAAATACCGCATCCGACAGCGCACATATTCCGTGGAAGAAACCATCCCTTTGGCTTGAATCACCTGTAAAACCGTTTCCCGTGCGAGCGGCGGAATGAAAACCCTCCAAAACCGGCGGTTTGAAATGCGGACATTTTCTTCCTCCATCTTCTTCAAAAGCTTCAGCTAAATTTCTTCTTCATTCTTCCTCCGTTTTCTTTGCCGGTCTTCGCTGGCAATGGAGCGGACCGGCTCTTTTCCTACGAGTGCTAGTCGAGCGGCGCGGTTTCTTCCCGCCCGCATGCCTTCGCCCTCTGGGTTTGTCTGTGTTTCCATTGCAAAAGTCTCTTTCCCGGGATCCGCGCAATCACCGCCACCAGCGGTGCTGCCAACAGCCGGCCTGTCGCGTTGAGAGCGAACGCCAGGCGCAAGAAAACAAGGGACAAAAACAAGGGACAGGAGGATTGATATAGCGT
This sequence comes from Verrucomicrobiota bacterium, assembly GCA_043788645.1. GTDB lineage: Bacteria > Verrucomicrobiota > Verrucomicrobiia > Limisphaerales > UBA9464 > CANIZL01. The sequence continues at coordinate 140 of JAYVTS010000075.1, read as the reverse complement.
CCCGGCTCTGAGCCCGTTTCGCCTCAGCGGCGGCGGCGGCCCGAGCGTGCCCGCGAGGCCGTCTTCAGCCTCCGCCCGGGGCAGGTGGCGGCCCGCTACCTTCAGTTTGGATTCACCACTTCCCGTTCCTCCCCGCAGTC
>JAYVTS010000074.1:0-6005 GCA_043788645.1 Verrucomicrobiota bacterium | reverse complement strand
CTTCGCCAACGACAATAATTCGTGGGCGCCAATCAGTGACAAATACCTTTACGAAGGCGGCACCTCGCAGGCGGGACCTCACGTCAGCGGCGCCGCCGCCGTTTTGATTCAATGGTATCGTGAAACCCACGGCGATATCACCCCGTCACCCGCTCTCGTCAAAGCGGGGCTTATCAATTCAGCCGACGATATGGGTACGGCGACGATTCCCGACCCGACCAATAAGGATCCGGGCGATACGACAGGCGATACCGTCGTGGGAGACACCGGCCCGGTGCCCAATGCCGACGAAGGGTGGGGACGTATTAACCTGGTCAACCTGATCCATTCATCTCGGCGCTATCAATTCACCGATCAGAATACGGAACTTAGCACCGACCAAACCTGGGAAAAACGCGTGGTGGTCGGGCCGGACAATCAATTCAAAGTCACTTTGGTCTACACGGATGTGCCCGCATTGCCAGCGGCCATTCCAGCCCTCGTCAACGATCTGGATCTGGAGGTGGTCGCACCGGACGGCTCGTTGTATCGCGGCAATGCTTTTGCTCACGGGGAGTCGGTCGCCGGCACGCCCGAGGGTGACCGTATTAATAATGTGGAAGCGGTGCATCTTTCTCTGCCCGCAGCGGGCGAATGGTTGATCCGAGTCCGTGCCCACAATGTTGTGAGCGATATCCACCACCGAACGACCGGTTCACCGCAACAAGATTTTGCTTTGGTCCTTTCCGGGGCCTTGCCGTTGCCCGGCGAAGGAGTGATCTCGTTTGATCGGGAGGCCTATCGCACACCCGGCGCAACAACGGTTCGACTCACGGATTTCGATTTGGCCAGCCAACCGACCGCGATCGTCCATGTGTCCAGTTCCCGCGAACCGCTTGGCTTTGATCTGGTGTTAAGCAAGACCGGCACCAGCACCGGATCATTCATCGGCAGTGTGAACCTGGCGAATGGAACGGCCACCGCAGGCGATCAAATTCTTCAGGTGGCCGATGGCGACGACCTCACCGTGACCTACCACGACGTGAATCCGGCCGGTGATCGCACAGCGGCTGCGAAGATTGACCTCCAACCCCCGGCCATCGCTGGCGTTGCATCTCACGCGGCGTTTGGGCAGATCACGGTGACGTGGACGACCGGTGAACCCGCGAGTTCGATCCTGATTTATGGAGTGACCAATGCGGTTACCAATGTCCTCAGTACCCTTGGTTTTGTCAATGACCATGAAGTGCGGCTGCCGCGGTTAAGTGCAGAGACGACTTATTTTTACTACGTGGTGAGTGGGGATCCGGCGGGTAATCGGAGTACGAATACCTTGCCGGGCGGGATTTTCTACCGGTTTATCGCGCCGACACCCAAATCCGCCTTGCTGGTTTATAATACAGAACATTTCTTTGAAAGTTTTTCTGATACGCCCTATCCAGGAATTGAGAATTGGACCACTCCGCTGGATGCACTCGGGCTCCAGTACGAAGTTTGGAACGTCGATGACAATAACGGAGCGGCTCCCACCCTCGCAGAACTTTCTCAATACCGGCTCGTCCTCTGGCGACCTGAAGAATTAGTCGCTCCAGCTCCCGGGTTCCTCACCGCATTGACGAAATATGTGAATGCCGGCGGCTCATTTTTTACGGCTTCCTTTGATTTATTATCCCGACTGACGGAAACATCCAATTTTGCCTTTCAATCCAACATTCTTCACATCGCCAGTTTTGTCGCAGACCAAGGCGCCACTGGCGTTAAAGCCGTGTCCGGAGATCCTGTGGGCGGTCACCTCGATGCGGTCCTCGATTATTCGACTTTCCCCAGCGGGACCTTTATTGATTTGCTAGGAATTGTTTGGGAGACGGGGCCGGATCACCTTCAAGTGCTGCCGGATGCAGCGGCGAGTTTGACTCAAGAAGGGGGGCGAATTGTGGGGTTACGCTACCCGCGGACCGGGGCCGATAGCGCCGGTCGGGTGGTGTTTTGGTCTTTTCCCTTCGAAGCCTTGCCCGCGTCGGGCGATGGCGGAAACAATCGTACCGAGGCCTTGGCGCGTGCGGTTGGATTTTTGGTCCCTGACTTGCAGACCGGTAGCAGCGTGGCGTTTGATCAGAGTGACTATACGGTGCCGGCCAATGTGGTCGTAGAAGTAACCGACGCCCGGCGAAAGGCGGACGCGAACGTACCGTTATTACTCAACTTTGGACTCAATCCAGCCCAATCCTTGACCCTCTCGGCAACGCCGCAAAAGGGAGTATTCCGTGGACGAGTAACCCTGATCGCACCGCCTCAAACCAATTCACTCGGACGGTTTTTATCGACGAACGGAGATCTTCTAAAGGCCACTTATACGGACGCGGCGGGGCGGGCTCTCAGTGAATTCGCGCGGGTCGACACCATTAAACCCATGGTCTCTCAGGTGTTGGCGGACCCGTCGTACAACGAGGCGATTATCTCGTGGGCCACGGATAAACTCGCGGATGCGTTGGTTCGATATGGGGAATCGGGCGGTGACGATTCCTTCCTCACGAAAACCGCTTACCGTGCTGAACTCGCAGAAGCCCATGAGGTGCAGATCGTCGGATTGTTGCCCGACAAAACCTATTATTTCGAGGTGGTCAGTCGGGATGCGGGGGGCAATATAGGTAAAGACAACGCGGGCGGCAAATACTACACTGTCCGGACGCTTAAACCGCTGAAGCCACCCTTTCGAGATGACCTGGAGCATGGCCGAGAAGGGTACGCCGTTTTTAACAACGACGGCGGCACCGGAAGTGTGATCGGTGATCCGGGCGGTGACGATTCGGGGCTGACCCCGATCGGCTGGGAATTTGGCCGACCCGTGAATCGTCTCGGCGTCACTGCTCATAGCGGAACAAACTGTTGGGGTACGGACTTGTTCAGCGAACCGACCGATTTCGCGAGCTCGGATCTCATTACACCCGCCGTCAGTCTCGTCGGTGGCAATACCGCTACATTGAGCTTCTGGGAAAATTTTGATTTTACCCAAACCGACGGCGGGGGTGGGGATGATGGCGGGTTTGGTGGTGGGGACTTAATGCAAACCTCACGAGTGGATGTTTCGGCCGACAACGGAGCGACCTGGACGACCGTTTACACACCGGATACAGAATCGTCCGATGGATGGAAGCAGGTTGAAGTCGATATCAGTCACTATGTGGGATCGGTAGTTCGATTCCGTTTTGATTATCAGTTATTTAGTTTTAATACCGTGCCGCGCCTGGGCTGGTTGGTCGATGATTTAGCGGTGGATGTCACTACTATTTCCAGCTCGCGGATCGTAGTGTCTAACAACCTGGCTCAAGCCCGATTCACACTCACGGGCTCCACCAATTCGGTCATTGGGGCTGGATTTGTATGGAGTACCAACGTGGTGCCGGGCGACTATGTGGTCCGGTGGCTGGACGTGGCGTACTACGTGACGCCCGTCGCCCAGACCAATCATTTGCGAGATTCCACGAATGCCTTGGTCTTTAGGGGTACCTATGTTTTCCCGGACGAAAATCACAATGGCGTCTCGGATCTGTGGGAAAAACAGTACTTCGGAGGATTGTCGTTGCAGCCATCGTCGGCGGACCAGGACGGGGATGGGGTGAGTGATCTCAACGAATTTTTATCGGGAACCAATCCAAAGGATCCCGCCAGCGTGTTATTGTTGGGCGTGCCGAAGGAACAGGCAAATCGAACGATCAAGCTTTCCTGGCCGAGTGCGGCGGGTCGCGAGTACGTGTTGGAAGGTTCACAGGATCTCGTCACCTGGGCGCACTACAGCGATCCCCGAGTGAGCCCTGGCGGCGTCATGAGCGTCAATTTGCCGACCCTGGACGTGCGTTTGCCGTACTTCTTTCGCGTGACGGTGCGGCCTTAACAAGCCTCGATGAATTGGGACACTCATCATTCCGGTTTGCCCGGACGTTGGGTGCCATCTATGCCGTTCTCGAAGTGAAGGGTATTACGTACAAAATAATCGGTGGCGACGGACGAGAATACGGTCCGGTAGCGCTGGACGAGCTGCGCACTTGGATTGTCGGCGAGCGGATCGGACGTGCGACCCGCACCTGGTCGAGCGACGACGAGTGCTGGATTCCGGCGGGGGAGCGGGCGGAACTAGTGTGGGATCTCCCGCCCGAGACAGCACCGCCGCCGCCGGTATTGGCCTCAATGGCGGTGGCGCGGTATGCCCTCCAGTTGGGCCTTGGCCGCGATGGGTCCCCGGTCGTGGCGGCGTTGTTGCCACGAATCGCCGCGATTATCTTCGACTATATTCTTTTCACCTTTGCTTCGAGACTGTTGACAGCACCGTGGGCGCAAGAGATGGATGACCTAGCACAAATGACGCTGGCGAGCCTGCGGAAAGGCGAGAGTGATCCAACCCTCACGCTGGACTTGTTACGTCAGTTTGTGATCTCGGTGGTTCCCATTAGTTTTGCGTATTACGCCCTGCTACCCTTGTTGCTAGGGGGCACTCCGGGAAAGTTGCTCGTTGGCATTCGGGTGGTGCAGACCGATGGTTCAGCGTTGTCTTGGCCGAGGGCGGTGGTTCGGTGGCTCGGAGCTTTGGCGTGTGTGTTGACTTTTGGGCTGGGTTTCCTTCCCTTATTTTTTACACCACGCCGTCAAAGTTTGCCGGACCTAGTAGCTGGGACTTGTGTTGCCTACACGCCGCCCCGTTGATGCGAATTTTCGCGGGCAGATTCTGGGATAGGCTGACTGTTTTGGGGATGGGGATCAGCGTGCTGCCGACGGATCTCATTGTTACCCGCAGAAATAGGTTCCAAACAAATCGAACACTTGCGATTTTGCGGGATTTCCTGAACTCCATCCTAGCGTAACGAGGTCGGAAAACCGTGTCGAACCGTCCGGAACCACCGTCTAAAAAAACAACCCACCCTTTAGAGGGTTTCTCGGAAATTCTAGTTTGCCTGAAGCCCATTTCGAAGGGGAAGTGTGAGTGAGATCCCCCAGTTTGTCGTTCGTGGCGATTCGTCTCTGGACATTCGTTTATCCTTCACGGCGAATGAAAAACCAAACAGGCGTCAATTAGTTTAGATCACTTAATCGGATGAGTGGTGGGTGGGATGGGATGAGCCGTAGGCTTTAAAATACGTTCCACCGTTTACAATTACCACTTGTGGTCAAAGGCCATCCAATGCTTGGGTTATGAATCCAAACACTTAAAATGCACAGACAATCATTGTTGATAATTTATATAATAGTTATCCTGGATAAATATGTTAAATCATCAAGAGCGTGCGGATAAATACTCGAAAAGTATTATTTTGATACATTCATAAAACATTATGACTGGATATTTATAAAAAGATTCCCAAACATCTTCGATGTAATGTCTGTCTAAATATATTGACATATTGCAAACTATTAATCATATTTTTTACTGTTTGGTGCTTAAGCATTGTGAATTAAACAGTATGACTTGATATTTATATTGACAAACGTCTTGTGGATTAAACATGTTAACTGGATTATTGTATTGACAATGACAATAAGAATAATGTTGACAATAACAATGACAATGTTGTTTTACATTCTGGATTGTCGCGGTGGTGGTTCCAGGGGCGGGACGGGTTTTGCAAGGCCTCGCTTATAAAAAGGAGCAGCCTTTAGATGCTTTCGTTTTCGTGCGAATGGGGCCGGACGACAAAATGAACGCTCGGGTTCGGATGACACGCTCCAAAGTGGCGGAGGACTAATCCGGGTCAGGCTAGACGCGCACCGCGTCCGTGGTAACGAAATCTCGTCGGAGATCCGCGAGGAACGGTTTGTCGAGTCGATAGGCATTCTGCGCTGCCAAGTCGATCTCCGCTCCGATCACTCCCGCTTGATCACCCGCGTCGGCGACGATTTCGCCTTGCGGATTGACGATGAGACTGCGACCGGAATAGTGGAATTGGGGATCGGAACCGATGCGATTGACTGCCGCGACCCAGCACTGGTTTTCAATGGCCCGGGCTTGCAAGAGTTTGATCCAATGGGCGAGGCGG
>JAYVTS010000073.1:0-4780 GCA_043788645.1 Verrucomicrobiota bacterium | reverse complement strand
CTGGAAAGCGCCTTGAGCTTGATGAACAATTCCTCTGCCGTAGGCAGTACCGAGGGTCTGGGTGGGACCTCCACCAGCACATGGAAGTGGTTGGACATCACGCAGTAAGTGAGCACTCGAACCCCGCAGAACTGCTCGTATTCTCGCATCAATCTCACGAATTTTTCTCGCTCCACGTCACCCAGGAGAAAGTCACGATTCACCACCCGAGAGATGCAATGATAGTACATCGCCTCGGTGGGTGCCGCCGGTTTCATTCGTGCGTAGCGCATCCGCACACCGTGCCAGGGGTTCGGACGACAGACAAGACTTATTTATCAATCCAGCTGTCACTTATTGATCTCCAGTCCCTCGATCTCAAATGTAAATGTAAATAACATGTGTCATTATTGTCTCTTTTTCATATAACAATCCTCCTGTCCCTTGTTTCCGTTCATTGAATTCAACTCCGCCGCCTGGCCTGAATCCTCAGGTTTCATGATTTATCAGACAGGCTCTAGGGGTATTCAGCCGTATTCGCGGGATGGGCTTGGAGAGATACTCCGTCCAGGCCACGGAGGAGGCCGCCGCAGGCTTCGAGGTCGATAGAGCGTCCCGCGCGTGACGATGGTGAGGGCGGGACGCATCTATCGCCGCGAACAGCAGGTTGGTGTCGAGATGAATCATGGAGGCAACCACTAACTACCGGCCGCCAAGGCAGGCTGCTCCGAACGTGCCGCCTCGGCTTCCCGTTCAGCACGGACTTCCTCCGACCACCGTTCCCCCGATCCAGCCGGGCTCAGGGGATTGGATTCGATCCACCCCAGAATCTCCAGGGGTGTCATGCCAGAGAAATCCACATCATCGGCCTTCGCGGGTGCAAACTCGCGGTCAGCCGCTTCAAGCGCTCGGCGGAGCGTCTCAGACTTGGTGGTACCCCAACGTCGGGTAAGCCGTTCCCATCGCGCAACCGTCGCCGGATCAAAGGCTACGGTGGTACGAATCGTCATGGTGGCCATATAGCAAAGCTGTATGCGCATAACGCGGATCGTCAATACCGTGCATCGCGAAAGGAGCAATTATGACCGTCACTTTTCGGCTGGGTACGGGGGATTGTTTGACGACTGGGTCCCGCACCCAATCTCCCTGCCAAGCCGTCATTTCCGGCAAATTCCGGCCTCGCCTTCACTTAGAGCCCGGCCGAAAAGTAGGAAGGGGTCCTGCGGCCAGGGATTTTTTGGGGAGGCGAGGCGGAGAGGGCGGTGCACACCCTCGGCGGTCTGTAACGCTCGAGCCAACGAAGCCACTCCGGAAAAGACCCGCCGCCCATAGGGTTTTAGCGCAAACGGCCCGCTGGCTTCGTTGCACGTCGGTCACAGACCCATACGGGTATCCTCCCTCCTCGCGCCTCGCCATCGGGCCGTTTGCGCTAAAACAGGACCCCTTCCTACTTTTCGGCCGGGCTCTTAAAGGCGTGCATCGCCAGTGAGAAACGTTCGGGCAGTTCCGACCGCAGTCCCAGAAACCTCCGCCGGTCCGCGTCATCCCGAAACAGGACCTCTCCACTGTTGCCACGGCTGATCACGTGGTTCCACGACTCGGCCAGATTAACCCGCAACGGCCTCCCCATCCTACAAAAAACAGGAATCTGAGCTCAATTGTCAATATTACAGATCTGACCGGGTGGCACTAACTGGCTATGGTTTGTGGAGTCGATAATACCCGCTGCTTTTCTCTGGTTTAAGAACGGCGGAGTGTTTTCCTAGTGTATCGGGGACATCATCCCACGCAGCGGAATTCAGCGACGTTGCGCGTTGCACCCGAATGCCGGGACCCCCTGTCCAGCGCAAGGTTGCTGCGCCATCGGCGACGGCCGCCAGCCGGAACGGCTCCACGGTGCCCGCATCCTCGTATTCGAAGGCTCCTATATCCGTTGCCGGACCAAACGGACGAACCACGCCGCGTGGGTCGGTCGTCGGGCCAAGGAGGGTCGAACCACTGTCCCTCGCCGGGCTGTCTGCTAGAAGTGGGAACGAGGGTGTAGGGCCGCCGTGGTCACCAAGCGGACCGAGGCGGGGATCGATCTGGCTCCGGCTGCCCTCCTGTGTCCAGCTACAGGTTCCGTCCGAACTGAGATTGTGTCCAAGGTCGATCAACGAGCCCGAGGCATTGGACGAATTGGTATCGGCCAGGTTATGGGCCAACAAGGTATTAACCAGCGAGATGCCGGTGCCACCTGAGTTATGGAGGCCGCCCGCCCCGCAGGTGCCCGCCCTTCCCACCGCTCCGTTGGAACCCGGGGTGCAGAACACACAGCAGCTGAATTTGGAGCAATCCACCAAGTTGCCAATACCCCCGGCACCGCCATGCCCGGGTACACAACGATTGGTGGCAAGTGTGCAATTTATCAGCGTGGTTGAGCCATCTGCCATCAACACGGCCCCGCCTTGGGAGTCACCGCCTGGGCCGCCACTTCCACCGTTGGAGCCTGCTACCATGCCAGTCGGTGCACTAAGCATACCGCCCGCCCCGCCGTTCCCGCCATTTCCTCCCGCGCTTTGATTCTCAACCCATGTGCAGTTTTGAAAGACTGCTCGATTCCTGTTGAATACGGCCCCGCCAGCTGCCTTCCCAGCAACACCGCCCCCGCCTGGATATCCAATACCGAAGTCGTTCCCACCCACTCCGTCGCCGGCTGTTCCCCCATCGCCGCCTTTCGCATGGTTGGCAAAAAAGGAACTACTTTCCGTTTCCATTTGTCCCGCATTGAAAACGGCCCCGCCTTGAGCATCGCCACCCGGTCCGCCTGAGCCGGAGAGAACACTGGCACATAAAAAAAATGGGAACCCGCGGCAGGGGCTCATGGTTGCACCGATACCCCCATCGCCTCCTTGGGTTAGATTAGCCCTAAAATAGCAATCGCGGACTTTAATTCTTCCGTTGGCGCAGAATAAGACGGCGCCTCGAGCCGTGCCCCCCGTACCGCCGGAATATACGGCCGGGTCAGCGTGCCAAGTTACGGGTGGACTGCCTCGGCCGCCACGCACGGCATTGGCATCAGCGAGACATCCGACCAACGACAACTCCCCGTCGGCGACATCCACGCATCCCCCTTGCGCATCCCCACCGGGCCCTGGGCCGAATTTATTGTCGGGGAAAACTGCGCCCCACTCTCCCATACCCCCTTCGGCTCGATTTCGATCAAAAGCGCAGCGGCGTAAATCGACGATACCCGTGACTTGACGAATTGCCCCGCCTGCCGCCCGCCCGCCCAAACCGAGATTTCCTGTCGGGGGATTCGTGAATGAAATACTTGGTGGCCGAATCCCGGCATATCCGACCGCTGCATTGCTGGAAAACGTGGTTCCAATGGCAGTAAAAAAGCCGCGGGTATAGACCGCTCCACCCTCGGCGACGCAGCCTGCTGTTTCCGGCGAACAGGTCCCACTCATCAACGCCAAATCGGTTGCGCCCGCCGCCAGATTCGATTCGAAGACACAGTTCGAGACGGTGACCTGGCCGCCATCGTTGAACAAGCCCCCGCCCTGGGAACTCTTCCCGTGTTTGATTTTGAGATTGAGCAAGGTCAGCGACACGCCAGGATTCACGTGCAGCACCCGGACGGTCTGATTTCCGCTCAGAGTGAAACCCGTCCTGGAGCAATCGATGATCGTATCCTTCGCCACCACCAGCTCCGACGAGAGAATCAGAGTGCCCTCGCAGTCGCATTGAATGGTGCCGCCCTGCTCGACGGCGTTCCGGAAACTGGGTTCATCACACAGGGTCAGCTTCTGGACCGGCAGCGGATCCGCGCTCATCAGGTGGAGCCCGGCGAGGGCGAATGCAAACGATCTGATGGGCTGTGCCAGCCCTAGTGGCATGTCCCAGGGAAACTTTGAGAATACCGATCGACGGATGACGGGCATAAATGTTTTGGCAAAAGAATTGATAAGAATTTGGTTCTCGATGGTACGGGGAAATTCAGTCTTCCTCTTCAAACCAAAGACAAGTGTGCCGTGTATCGTGGCCGCGACCTGACTCGATGAGCATGCCGCCATCGAAAGTAGACTCCGTCGGTGGCGGCCAACCCTGCGGTTGCCTGGAAGCATCCCACCGGCCGTTCGTGAAAAACCTACTCGTCTCGACTGAATACTCGCGGACGAAACGCTCAGCAAATCTCTGAAGCTGCTCCACCGGCATCAACTCAGTCTAATACGCTGCGTCACGATGTAGCCAGCACACCAAAGCCCGAACTGCCGCATTCGGTCCAATCTCCACCAACCGTTCAGCCTCCGGCCTCAAGTAGCACTTCGTCAGGATCTGGTTCAGGTCAACAGGATACTCAGCGGGGTCAGATCTGTAAAAGGCCCTTTTGTCCCTATCCCGCGGGAGCTGGCCCCAAAACTGGCGGATACCTTTGCCGCTGAGCCGTAGCTCAGTCCGGGGATCCCCTCCCACGATCTCGACCGAACGCCATCCCAGGTGACGGGGCGCCACGGCCATCAGCCCATTTCTTCCCCAGTCTCCATGCCGAGCCGTCATTTCCGACTACTTTCGGCTGAAACCGGACCTCGTGATAGGGATGCCGTCGGCCCGATGGCAGTTACTGATAGGAATTTGGTTCTGGACGCTCCGCGGAAAAGAGAGATTTGCTTTCTCGATTTCAATTATTTTTGAGAGTTTACGGTGGTAAAGCCAGGGCGGCAAGGGGTTTCTGAGCTGGAAAGAGCCCCCTTGGCTGTCAAAGTCGGCCAAAGGGTGAAGGAAGGTCGACGGAGGAGGTGGGAAAGTCTGTTTTTGG
>JAYVTS010000072.1:0-10227 GCA_043788645.1 Verrucomicrobiota bacterium | reverse complement strand
GGGAACAGCTCCATGGTATGGCTCGACAGGTCGTCCGCCGCCCGTTCATCTCGGTGCCGACGCCGGGCCTGGCTCCGACAGAGATCAATGCCCGCATAGTGCGCTAGGCGTAGCAGGTAGGCGCGTTCATCGCGGACGTCTCGCAGGAGTCCGGGCTGAGCCGCTAACTTGTGGAAAACCTCCTGGAGCACGTCGCGGACGTCGGCTTCGTCGGTGAGTAAACCGAGTAAATGGGCAAACAACGCCGGTGCGTGGGCGTCGTAGAGTCGGGCGAGTTCAGCTGGCGACATGGAGGTCACTCCAAGGACGCTCGTCGCCGCGCCCGTTGTCTAAGATCTTATGTCGGCCTCCGCGTCCGGCCCGGCGCGCTCAGAGCGGCTCTTACGGAGCGGAGGTGAGCGGAAGAGCCGATTGAACTGGCTTGCTCAACGGAATGATAAACGCGCTGATTGGCCTTGGCATAATCTGTCGGCTTAGCCCAGAAGATACTTTCGACAAATGTCTGCGGGTTTCGGTCGTAGAGCGGAAACCAGCTGGATTGCACCTGCACCATTATACGGTGGCCGGGCTGGAACACATGGTTCGCGGTGGGCAACGTGAATCGAAAGCGTAAAGGCCGATTCGGCGTGAGGGCTTGAGGCTTCTTCAAACTCTCGCGGTATCGTCCGCGAAAAATATCGCCGGACACCATCAGTTGATATCCGCCCATCGCCGGCTGGCTGGCTACCTCGTCCGGATAGACGTCAATCACCTTTACGACCCAGTCGGAGTCCGTGCCGCTTGTCGAGGCCACGAGGTTGGCGACCGGCTGGCCGCTGATCTTGATCGGGGTGGTCAGGACTTCGGAAACGAACGCAATGACATCTGGGCGACCGGAAGCCTCGCGCTGATCGTCAGCCAGCCATTGAGGGCAAGTGAGGCCGTGGTCGTAGCCGATCGGTTGGATCGGGCGAGCGCGGAAAGGCACCGGCTTGGCCGGGTCGGACACATATTCGTCGAAGGGTGCTACCATCCTCAATTTCCTGGCCATGATGCCACGGGCCGATGACGAGGAAAACCTTGTCGTTGGCGGTGTCCTTCGGCTTCAACGCCTGGTAAACCGCGATGGCACCGTAGATGTCCTCTTGATCCCAAAGACTGTGGACGAGCATCATTGGAACCGCGAGCGGTTCGGCGGCCAGAACCTTGTCCATGGCCCGGTCGCGCCAGAAGGCGTCGTAATTGGGGTGCTCGAGAATTTTCCGTCAGAAGCCGACTTGCTCGAGTCCGTGGCGACGAGCGATCTCACCTGCAGAACCGGCCGACAAGAACGCGTCGTATTCGTCGAAATGCCCGGTCCACCATTTCTCCTCCGACTTCCGGGTGGCTTCCTGTTGGTAGATGTAAGCCAGGTTTTGCTCGCGGAAAGCGCCGGAATGGAACCAATCGTCGCCGATCCAACCGTCGACCATTGGATTCATGGGCACCGACACCTTCAAGGCCGGGTGCGGTTTTGAAGGATCGGACCGAGGTGGGCGCTTGGGCTGTGGCTGGTCAATTCGGAGGCGTCGTAGGGTGTGCGGGTGAGGAGGATGGGGGCGCCTTTCGCACCCTGTGGAATCAGGATGACGGTCTGTAATTTCACACCATCACGCATGGGGATCATCTCCTTGCGTTTGACGTAGTCGAAACTGCTCGTTGCCGGTTCGAATTTGTCCGGCGTTTCGCTCAACAGGGCCGGATACTTGGGCGCGACGAGGGCGGCGGGCTGGTCAGCGGCTGGGGCGGTCGAGATTCCGGTGATGAGGAAGGCGCCGAACAACGATGCCAGCGGAGTCAGGCGACAGAGGGCGAAGACGTGTTTCATGGTAGGCTCGGAGAGGCCAAAAATGACGGTTGGCCGTCCCGGGGAAAGCCTACTGGCCCGGGAAGGCGAATAACAAGCGCCAAAACTCGACGAACACTTTTTGGGTGGAATAAATTTGGACGCTGGATTGCCGGAAGATTTTGAATGCTCAACGCGGGCGGTAATGGCCTGCGTCGAATCCTCCTTCATCTCCACCTTAAAAAGTCATTAATACCGCGGAGGCGTTACGAGGCGATACCAACGTTTTCTGCCGGGAAGAATCGGATCAACGACCGTCGATGGAAGCTCCCCCTCACGGCCAGTAATCTGCTTCAGTGCTTGCCAATCCCCGGAGTCGACGGCGTCCCGGTATTGCACGGTGCAACCCCGGTTGGCCCGAGCGATGAAGGAAAGCTCCACCCCGAGGTCAGTCCGTCGGATCGAATCAATTCTAAAATAACTCAAGGGATCCCGTGGATTGGTTCCCGCAGCGAATTCCTGCCGGGTGGTTTGTCCGTCGCCATCGTCATCCAGATTTCCGTCGTCGGGATTGCTAAAGGAATATCCATTTTGGGTCTCCCATTCGTCGCCGACGCGATCGTGGTCAGCATCGTTCATGACGATCAACGTCGCTACCTGGCTATTGGTCCCCAGGTTACCGGTGGCCAAGTTTGTGACGACGACCCCATAGCTGCCCGCGTCGCTCAGTTGGACCGTGTTGAATCTTAGCGTCGCATTGGTTGCTCCCAGAAGAGTAGCGCCGCCTTTTCGCCAGCGGTACTTCAAGGGCGCCAAGCCGTCGACTTCAACCCTGAGTTCGACTGAATCGCCAACCAGGGCCACTTGCGACGCGGGTTGGGAGATAAAGGTGGGTCGCACCAGTACGTTCACCAAGGCGGGTCGGCTGGCGGAGGTCCCGATCGAATCTGTCACTAGAACGGTGTAAGCTCCGGTTTGGGAGGATTCGACGTTTGTCAGGGATACGGTGGAGTGGATGGCACCGGGGAGGGGAGTACCGTTGAAATACCACTGAAAGGACAGCGGGCCTGTACCCAGGGCAGTGACCGTAAGCGTCAACGCCGACCCAGGTTTGAGATTTCGCCCTTCCGGATCCCGCACAATGGTGGCTGGCCGGAGCACGTTTAACCGGGCCGCCGCGCTTACCACCGAACCATTTTGATTGACCACCACCAGGGAATAGAGCCCCGCGTCGCTGACACGCACCGGATTCAACACCAATTCGGGGCTCCGTGCGCCAGTAACATTGACTCCCTCGCGGCGCCACTGAAACAGCGCGGGTGAACTCAACCCGAGTGCTATACGGACACTTAAGACAACTCGGGAGCCTCCTACTACCGTCTGGCTCGTGGGATGAGCGGTGATCACCGGGGGGTTACCCGCGCCAGGGTCTCGTCCCGGAGAGGGCAGCGCCGCCAGCCAATTCTCCGGATCATCGCCGAATCGCCTACGATCTCTACGCTCCAGGGACGCACCTCCCCCGTCAGCGGCGCCCGGCCACGGGGCGTTATCGCGGTAGGTCACCCGATCCACCACCACGTATGAAACATCGCGGCTGGCGAGATCGACGGGGCCCGGCTTGAGGAGTGTCAATTCAGCCCCGGAATTTGCTAGTTTTCCTCGAAAAGGTCCCCGCACAGGAACGGTCGTGCTCGCACCCCATTTCAAGCGCCAAGCGGCCAAACGCGCTGGATTCTGGACGGGATCAAAAGGAACCAAAAGCACCGAACGATGAGCTTCAAGAACCTCTTCCCCAGAAAAGTCAAAATCGACCCCGCCGCCCACGCGCCACGCCAATCCGCTGGTTGCCTCGCTCAACGCGATGGCCTGATCGCTCATATTTTCGAGTTCAATAAATTCATTGTCGTCGTCATCCCAAAACGCACCGTTCTCAAAAACGTCCATCGGATGATAGAAGATCTCGCGAAAAACGACGGGGCCGATGCGGGGTTCGACATTCTCACGGCCCAACGTGGTGGTCGCTTGCGGGACGAATTTCTCGCGCCCGTCGCTGGTAACGAAGCGTCCCCAACTCGTGTTGGCCTCCGACACCCCGAACTTGAATCCATGGCAATAACCAAGCAAGGCACCGGCGCTATCGGCGGCAAACAACCAAATCTCATCGCCGTGACGATTGAGTCGGAACGCGTTGGTCCCTTGGGCGACCCCGCCAAAAGCTTTTTCGTTCACCAACCCATACCCGCCGGGCAACAGCACGGTTCGGTCCGGAATTCGATATTTCAGTGGTTGGCGAGGATTATCTGTCAGATACCACCCCGATATATCCAGGGACTCGCGGCCGAGATTCAATAGTTCAACGGCCTCATTCCCGGTTCCGTCCGGGTTTGCCAATGCTTCGTTGATCACCACCTGGGGCCAGGATGGTGCCGCCGGATCTTCCTGGCCGGGCGAGCCCAACGCCCGAGGACTCGGCCGCCAACCCGCTCGACGATCACCCGGGATTGTCAAATCGCGTCTTACTAAGGTAAATCCCAGACCGGACGCGGACGGATACCACTGGTCATCATAGGTACATTCCAGCAAGGGCAGGCCGTCCGTGTCCTCGATTCGGAGGGATCGTCCCCGATCCGCGAGTGCGCCCCGGTAAGCACCCGCAAGATTTGATCGGGCGCCGTACCGGAGGGCGAACGCGGTTGGATTTTTGGCGAGCACCAGGCGTCCCCCCGGTGCCAGGGCGTGGATTGTTCCCTGACTGAAATCGAATTCAATTCCACGGGTAAATCGACTTCGATAAAAATCGACCGTATGAAGGCTCGTATTTTGAACTTCAATGAACTCGAAATCCCCGGCGACCAGACCTGCGATCACCTGCGCTTCTGCCCGCGTAGGGCTACTTGGATGATAGTTTAACTCGCTGACGATGAGGTCTCCGGGAGCCGCTGGGGCGTCAAAAAAATAGCGGGCAGAGACGGGGCCCGACCAGGGACTGGGCAGCGGCGGATTGCCACTCTGTGCGCCGGTATTAAATTTGCGGTTCACGTCAAGAGCACGCGCCACGAGGCGTGTCTCGTCGGTTAGGGTGATTGGGCTCGTATAGGTAAAGACGTTCGACCCCAAACCCCCGTGTACCGCCCGGGGATCACGGCCATCCAAGGTATAATAAACCGTCGCTCCAGGAGGAGCCGTGATCGCCACGGTCGAGCCGAGCTGCACCGACCCGGCGCGCTCCAAAATACTCGGGCGCGCTACAAAATTCGTTTCGACAAATCGAATCCGGCGGGACAACCAGTCTTTGAAGTAGGCAATCTCGCCTTCTTGGGTGCCCCCGCGTTTGGGAATCTTCCAGCGGGCCATGTCGCGCACCGCCGACTCTTTCACCTGATCGTTGAGTCGGTCGACCAAGGCTGACAAACCGGGAATTCCGTAGGGACCCGCATTTAATTCTTGAAAGCGGTCAATGTAGGCTTGCCAGAAATTGGGGTCGAGGAACAGGCGACCCCACCAAGGGTAGTAAAAAAATCCCTTGCCGCCTTCCCAGGCCAACGGGGCATCGTCGCGCACGTCGGCCCAGGCGAATGCCTTGTCAAAATCCCAAACCGGACCGAACGTTAAAGGGCCGTGGCGCGGTTTGTAGAAATAGGTGCTCAACCCCAACCCGTCTCCGTTGACGGAAATAACATTAATCAGATGGAAATCGATCCACGATCCGGCCTCGATATAGGGTGCATAACCGGTCACGGGATTAGTCCAACCGGGGGATTCTAGGGCCGCGGTGAATTGGTTTAAGTAGTTAGTTAAGTACACCCGTTGGGCGGACCGCGGCGGTGACGTCATCACCTCATGACTGGGATCGATATAATTAAAACTCTGGCCTCCAGCCACCAGGCCTTGTGGGCCATCGATGTTTCGGTCGATGTTCAACAGATATCCGCCCGTAACAGCGGGTGGTTCGACGTCCTGATCTGATGGTTTATCGATAGCCACGCGGTGGGGGCCGATGCCGATTCGCTCAAAAATATTGTAAACACCGAAGTAGTTGGTGGGCGCAATCGTCGCTTGGATCTGGCCGCTGGCTCGCTCGTTGAGATACAGTTCAGCGGAACGGAATCGGGACGCGTAACGGCCCGCGGCCTCACTCATCGCGCTCGCCAAAGGATCCGCGATCAACGACGTATCGGTCAGGTACGGCGCGTGAAATGTCCATTCGGACCCGGGCGGCATTCCCAGCAGCGCGAGGTCTAAGGCTCGATCATCTTCGTCCCAACAATCCAACGCCCAATTGTATTTGGGATTGGCCGCGCTGCTAGAGCCGCGGATCTTTAATCCCGCCCGAAAAACCAGATCAGCGGCATTGGTGAACGAAGACCGGCCCCGATGGGTTTCGTGTACGAATAGAAAACAGCCTTTTTTGACAGATTCATTGAATTTCCCGGCGCCGAAAGATTGGACCAGAATCAAGGGCAGATCCGAGGAAACCGTCAGCATTTCAGGGGCCAGACGGGCGTAGGCTTCGGTTTGCACCGAGCCAGGCAAAAAGCCCGGCGAAAAGAGACGGGCTCGTAGCAGTAGGCTGTTGGTAACTAGAAGGGGTCCCGAGTAACGGAAGGAATTCGCTCCCGGTACCGTACCGTCCACCGTGAAGCGGACCTCGCTCAGGGCGGCCGGACCGATCCCGGAGAGGGTCAACTCAAAGCCATCGACGAAGGTCCTGCTCTTGACCGAAAAATCGACTCGGCCGGAGCTTCCCAACGAACCACCCGCATTGGCAACTCCGGGAGACGGAACGGCAAACGATCTCAGGGCATTCGTCGAATAGTGTATTTGTCGGGAAACCACTTCGGGGACGATCAAGAAATCACCATCCGCTGGATCCCGATTGAATGCGTGAATCGCCAGAACATTGGTGCCCAGGCGCAGGCTCTGTTCCAGGATCAGTGAAGAAAAAACCTCCGGCTCTACCGCTAAATCATTGCTCCTGACGAGCGCCGATACGATACCGAATGGGTGCGCGGCAGTGGCTCCAAGCCCACGGCGCGCTACCTCCGTCCCGTTGAGATAGGCCACAAAACCGTCGTCATATCGCACTTGGAGTGCGAGGTTGGGGAGGGTCTCCAGATTTTCGACCTCAAAGGGGAGGCGGAGGTACAAACCACTTCGCGGCGGTGACGCTCCCTGCATGAGCGGCCCCACGTCCGTCGCAATCCACGGTGAAAAGTCCGAAGTGAGATCCACGTCAAACCCGAAGCCGTTGGTGCCTCGACGCCAGTTTCGGTCATCAAAATCAGGCTCAGTCCAGGTATCGCCCAGGGAATTGTCGGTCGGAACAAAATAGCGTCCCGGCATTCCCTGGGCCAACACTCGGCGGACGGAGTCGAATTCCGCTTCCAAACCCTGAGATTGATCGAGCAGTTGGGACCCGAAGACATACTGAGAAACCACCGTTGTTTGATCCGGTTGAATCAACGCTACGGCCTCGCCTCCGCTGTCGAGCTTAAAATTGGTGTGTAACGGTTGGCCCGGAATCCGTCGATCTCGTCCTGACGCCCAAACCAACAAGTGATGATTCGGTAAGAGTTGGGTGGCGGGAAACACCCACTTGGCAGGGTTGCCCAACGTGTCGGTGAGGCAATAGCCCTGTAGATTCAGCGCGGTGGACGTCCCATTAAAAAGTTCCACGTAATCCGAGGCCTCACCAAAGTCATCGTGAAGCGTGTTCGAATTAATAGCCAAAAACTCGGAGATGACTAACCCAACTTGGGCCTGGGCCGAACCCGCCCAGCCCCAACAAGCCAAGAATAGGGCACCGACATTCAAAAACGTTCGCATAGATTTGTATCCCCGGCCGGGACGTTTGAAACCGTGGTAGTGCGAAACCATCGCTGAACCGATACCTCTGTCTAGAGTCGTCTGGGAAAAAGAAGGGACAGGCGAGTTAAAGGTTCAACTTCGCCCGGAACTCCAGCCACCAGATGCCATAGATTTCAAACTGCCGGCGCGCCGTCTCGGAAGTCGGAGCCAATGTTTCGAAACGAACGGGGATGCGGCTCGTCGGTCCGGTGTCGTCCATCCGGTTCTGATCGACGAATTGCTCCGCCTGCCAAATCGGTCGGATGGAATCGCCGTCATCGAGCCCGTAGCTCAGGCGGAAACAAATATCCTCCGTCGGTGCAAACCGGGTGGAGGCCTCGATCACGCCTAAAAAGGGACTGCCGGGCTCAGCGGCGCTTTGGAGGAGGAAACGGCACGCACCCCAGGGGCGGGCGACTCGCACCCGGCGCTGCGTCCACCACGCCACCGGGAAGGCGGAAGCGACCGCCGTCCAGACCGCGGTCGGAGCTTGCGGAACGTTAAGGTGCGCCCGCTGGACACAGGCGGCTTTGAGCAAGAGTAAGCCGTAGATCAGCAGCCAGGGAACGGCGACTTTGATTCGATCTGGAGCGGGTTTTTTCGCTTTTTCATTTTTCAAATGTGTGGCCACATATATTTATTAAATAGTTAATTACAGTGTTTTTTAGTAGTGTTATTAAGTGGCCATAACATTGGATCCGCGTATTCATCTGGAAATTCAGTCCCGGGGAGATCGCCATTACGGCCTGTTCCGCTCGTCTTACCGCGTGGGGGCGCAGGTTCGCCACCACACGCACGGGCGCGTCTCGGGGATCGCTTTGCCACAACTGCGCCTCATGCAGGCGGCACTGCGCGATGAACTCGTTCCTCGGAGCTCGACCGAAGCACTCAAAATCCCCTCGGGTCTAGAGAGTGTGGAGCCAGCGCGGCGCTGATGGAGCTGGCCCAGGAGCTCGAATGAGATCGCCTCCTCTATTCCCGTAATGAACCGTGGGTAAAATGCGCCCTGGCCATGCAGTTCCTATTTCGAGGGCGAATATGCCGACAGCGACCTCGTCACCTTCGGCGATCACTGCGACGGCAAGAAGGAACAAGATCGTCGCGACCAAAGCCAAGACGAAGGATGAGCAAATTGGGGCGCGCGTAGGAAAGCTACTGGCCCGTCGACCTACTGAAAACCAAGCCGTCGCCACAACGTTGAAATTTAAAAAATTGAATGAAACCCGCTCTCAGAGCGGGTTTCGTCGTTTTTGGAGGGGGGAAAGTGCGATTTGACGAATCTGCACGCCACCCGTCTCGCCAGCTTTTCGGGTACTTCCAGAGGGATGTATCCGGCTTACCGCTTGCGGCGAAGCGGCTCGGCGTTTGGTTTTGGGCCGAAGGGTTCCTGCCAACCTCGGGGTGTCAGTTGCCAAAGGTCTTTCATTGGATGGCTGGGGAGACGTTTGAGGACTTGTGCGACGGTCCTTTTTCTTCTCCGGGTCGGTCGGCTGGTCGTCCGTCGCGGCTTCTGGTGGTACTTCCTCCGCATCGGCCGGAAAGTCGTCATCGTCAGCCGAACACATCCACGCGAAGATCACGGGCGGTGAATAATTCCGGCTCTAGATCACGCATGCGTCGAGCACCCGTTTTCCGGCGTTGCCCAAACTGTCCGCGAAATCTTCCGAAGACCCCATCGACAAATCCCCGGCTTCCGATCGCTACGCCATCCGAGAAATACCGCACCCGGCAGCGCAGGTACTCGTCTAGCCCGATCCGGCCCTGGTTCAGGATCATCCGAATAACCTCCTGGCGATCAATTCCGCTGACACGAGCCGCCAACACTGCGAAAAGCATCGCTAAAGCCCCCCCGAAAGTCAGAAAACCATCGCCGGTCGGGAAGCCAACCTGACGGCAAGTTTGTTGCACCAGCCAACGTTCGAGCGCAGTCGATGCACTCCCCATTTCATACACGGCTGAACCATTATTTTAAAACGCCGACACCAATCCGGCCAGGGCGGCGGGTGGAGCCACGACGCCCACTTGATACCCGATATAGTGGGGATGATGCAGGCAGATGGAACGTTCGATCACCTCGCGCAAAGCGTGTTGTCGGTCCTCGCGTTTTTGACCGACGCGAAAGCCGACCCGGCCCCAGGCGACGTCTTCCGTGAATACGTTTGGAAGCCGGGCGGGAATTATCACGTGCTCAACGCCAAGCAGTCACCGATTCCGGTGGCGCAGCAACTGGATCTCGTCGCCGCGACTAAGCCGTAACGATTCAATTGAACAGAAGGGAACGAAGCTCGGACGCAGAGTGGAAGCTCCTATCACGATCCTTGGGTTCGCTCACTGTTTCGTGAATGGGGCGAAATGCGTTCCCGTTCGGTTGTCTCCGCTGCCCTGCTTCGTTTCCTTTGTTTCCTCTTAACGCACTTTACCCCCATTTTTTCATCAAAAACCGCAACTTTGATTCGATCTGGAGCGGGTTTTATCGCTTTTTCATTTTTCCAAAGTGTGGCCACCTATTTTTATTAAATAGTTCTTTACAGTGTTTTACATTAATGTTATTAAGTGGCCATAACATTGGACCCGCG
>JAYVTS010000071.1:0-7516 GCA_043788645.1 Verrucomicrobiota bacterium | reverse complement strand
TCTGGGGCTTGGTCAGGGTTCGGGCGTAACAGTAAATCGCCCGGTGTCCGCCCGGTTTCCCCGAAAGCTTGGCACAGGCGATGATCGCGAAAATGGTGTACAGCCGATGCCGTTTCCCCTGACCTTTGCGCGCGTCGCTGAGGCCTTTGAAGTGATCTCGAAGACTCGGCAGGTGTTCGGCGGAAAAACCACACTAGAGGGGCAGAATCATTTCAAACGGGAGCCAGCGCTCCGGCACGACGGCGGCGGAAAGCAGCGCGGGCGCGTCGGGGTGGAGCGACTTGACCCGGAGCTGCTCCCCGACCCGCTTCGCATTCTTCAGATAATGATGCTGGACGACCACTTCGTTCCAGCGGTCAATTTCGGCGTCGTCCGTCAGACAATGGACGCTCAACTCCTGGAGCAACGACGGATCCTCACCTTTTGGCAGCAGCGGCAGCTCGAACATTCACGGAATGAAACGAATCGAGAACGGAGAAATCATTTTTCTTTAATCTTTTTTTTCACCCTATGGGTTAACTTCGGTTTCTTGAAACTGCCCTGTGAAAACTGTCGCATAACCAATTCCGCCACTCTGAGGAGCGTCGAGAGAGCATGTGCCTATTACCAATTCCGCGTCTTCGTACCAAAATGCGCCACCGAAAAGGAAGAATGCATTCAACGCCAACAAAGCCCTCCACCCGCTCATGGTTTCGACCTACTCACCACACTCTCCACGGCCCCCGCAACCATCGCGGCAACTGGCCATGCCCGCCGGTCATTCAATCCACCGGCCCATCCCCCGGGCCATGTCGCCCCAGCCTCCCCGGGCAGCGTAGATGGCGTTGACATCGAAAAGCGTCGGAACGACCATGAGACCAGATGATTTCTCCAAAGATAAACCCCTGTGCCACGGAGCTACGAATTCGAACGACGCCCCGATGAGCACTATTTCTGGCACCCCTGCGACACTGGCCCCAAGCACGTCATCCTCGACAACGTGCCAGTCATCCGGGTCACCAACCCCACCGCTCTTGGAAATGCCCAACCCATCAAACGAACTGACTTCAACCGACGTATTGCGCGAGCAATTGGCACGCCTTATCCGATACACCTATCCGGGTGTACTCGTGCTCGGGGTGTTAAGTTTTAATTTTCAAAAACAGTTCAAAGAATATATCGACAGTGTTGGCTTAGGAGTACTCACGTTGGCTTCCGCAGCTATCGGGACGGCCGTGTTTGCATTCTACCGCTTGTTTATCGGGGAATTTATTATCTTTCAAATCGTACACTTGATTCACAATCTTCTGGCTAAAATGAATCTTGTACCTGAAGGAACCACTCGATGGATTGGGCGCGTCTTCAAAGTAAGGTTTGGAAATCGAAGGAACGCATATCGTTTTCTAAGAAATCATTTCAATACCACAACTGATCGACGGTGGCTTGACTTAGTTCATACAGAACTCCACATTATATATCTCTCGGGAACAGTCGTTCTTGCATCGGCATTTTTCGGGATGTATTTAAACTTCATATCTACACCTATAAGTAAAACATTTTCATTAAATACTAATCCAACAAATACACTTGCACTTACAAATACAACACCTCCGTCAAATATCAATCCAACAAGTACACCTGCACTTCCAATTACGACAACTTCATTAAATAATAATTTATATCAATTAATCATAATTGGACTTGCACTCTTGATTGGAGGTATTTTTGCCGACATTAAAGAGCACGCAAGCGAAGCGCTTCATTTTAAAGACTCAACGCTTGGAGGAGTTGAGAATATTCGCACTAAACTGCTCGAAGCCGGATTTATTACGATAAAAGATTCAAATGCCTCGACTGCAACAGCAGGAACGACAAAAAGTGAAACCTGACGCCATGTTAAAAACCACTAAGCCACCAGATTGGAGTATTATTTGCAGTCATCATTCGGTTAATATTATTCCACATTTTGTGTCTCAATCCGGCAAAACATATTATGTCTTTGAAAGAAAGGATTCTGGTTTCAAATATCCATTCTTTCACGGTGGGCTTACATTTCTTGGGGGAAATTGGAATAACGGAAAGAGCAATGAGAATACTCCTGTTGAGGTTGCGGTGAGGGAACTAAGGGAAGAATTCGGACTGATTCGAGAAGACGCCCAAGAGACGTACGACACTGTTTTCGGCAATCATTCCAATCCGGATGCCGTCGGTGGTACAAATTCGCCGGAGCAAACCGACACACCCCCGCCCGAAACTTGTGCGTTAGTAAAAACTGTTGGTGAAATCCTATCTTCAGATCGGAAACAATTAGCATATATTGATACTTATATTAATAAAATTTCACCACCGGTTATGCGAAATCATTTCATGTATCCGAATACACTGTTTAGCAGAACGCTTTCCGAGGATGAATTTACCTATTTAATATATGTTATAAAAATAAAAAACGGCAAGCTAACTACCGATAATCAACGGCATGGTGGCGAAACAGTTGTTTTGACTCAAGATGAAATTAATGAACGCGGCGAACGCTTTTCTTGGGGAACGGACGTCACATTTGATTCCCTGTTGCGAAGGGGACGTATTCCAGGGAATAGGGAAATTGGAATCGTGCGAATTATCAATTCCACTTTTTTCGAGTCCCGCCCTTGCTCTGAAGTCAACAATGAGCGTTTTGGCGCAGCACCTCGATTTGAAAATTTCACTTTTCGGGACTTTTTTGACTATGGTTTTAGATATCAGACACACTAACATCTGACATTTTGGCGATAAATTACGAGATTCTCGCGAGCCAAAAACCAGCTTTTCACAGAATCAACACATTTCCGCGGAGCGTCCAGAACCAAATTCCTATCAGTACATGACCGCTGGCAATCCAACCGTGGCTACTGTCAATGTCGTGATTCCAGCCGGCACTACTTCGCGGATCAATGCTTGGACGCGCTTTTGAGGAATCGCTCCCGATCTTTGTACGCGCCAGCCATAGCACCCACGGAAAAAGTGGCGGTTCACTGTTTAGGTTTGCTGATCTCGCGATGGAGCCCGGAATTGAGACAATTCGCCGGGCACAACGACGCCCTGCTGCGTGGCCCAAGGCACTGCTCGGTAAGTGCGGAGAATGAAAATGGTTCCATGCCAGAAACAAAGTATTGCTTCGGCAAGCATGCGCGCGGTGGGAAGGGGCGGTGGCAAGTTGGGAATGCAAAGCGACGCGTCATTACGAATAGATCCAAGGCGGCCCGGGCGTTTCGAATCAACATTCTTCCATATGACACGTCCGTATGTGTTCCCTGAGGCTCCGACCGGCGGGACTTTGACCCGCGAACGCGCCCACTTCACTGGCGCACGCGTTGAAAAACTAAATGCTTATCAATTGTGCCGGCTCGTCTCCAATCGCTCTAAAACAAGGGACAGGCGAATTGCAAAATATAACAGTCAAAATAACTATCATGTTTTATTATGACACGAAACCTTTTTACAATCCGTCTGCCTCCAATAACCTGTTTTTAACCCAATTGTCAAAGTAACTAGCCTGGTTTATTATAATGTGAAATCTGTTATTCAAACCTCTTGTCCCTTAGTTTTTGTACGTCCACGAACGAGTCCAACGATCGGACTGCCGCCACAAATTCCTCATGGGTGGGAGTGGGCAATGAATCCGCATCGGAACCCGATGCAGGCGGCGCGGTGGATGGGGATTTTCCCCAGGCAGCGGGATACCGTCGCCACCGAAAAGCAGTGTTCATCAATACGGCCAGCAGGACCAGAATCACGGCATTTGCCAACACCGGAAACAACACAAACCGGAAGCCCAGCTGGTGAATGGCTCCGCAACCGACAGCCGCGGTGAAGGCCGTGGCGCCGCCTGGCGGGTGAATGCACTTCAATTGAACCATGGCTCCGATGGCCAGCCCGACGGCGCAGGCTGCCGCCAGCATCGGCACAGGGACGAGATACGCACACGCCACGCCGATCACCGCCGACACGCCGTGGCCGACGATCACCGGCCAGGGTTGGGACAACGGGCCATGCGGAACGGCGAACAAAAGTACCGCGCTCGCGCCCATCGAAGCCACGACCCGCGTCGCTCCCAAATCGGGCACTGCCCAGGTAGAGAGCAGCATCAGCAAAAAGATTGAGATCCCGCCACCCAGGATGGCGACCATCTTATCCTGAATGCTGACCTCGACGAGCTCGACGCCGAGCCAGTTCCGCAGGGTGTGTACAGGGGAGGTCACGGATCGGCTAGCCATCAAACGAGGCATCGCATTTCAGCCCGATTCACCCGTGGATGGCGGGGCTCCACGGAGCGAACCTGTTCGCCATGAGTCGGAGAAACCCGGAGGGAACTCCTACTTCGCCGCCGGCGGCCGATTCAACACGTCGTTGCGCGTGCTGGCGGCGATTGCCATGACTTCCCGGATCAACTCCGGTCGAACCTTCAGTTCCTCGAGTGTTTTCTGCAGATTCTCCGCCACGGCGTTGAAGTGAGTCTCATTGAGCCCAGGCAGATGGGCGTGCGCCCGCCGCAGGTCCTTTCCGGTCCACGGGATCGGTCCACCCAGTGCGGCGGAAAGGAACTCCTTCTGTTTCCTGCGCTGTCGGGACATGTTGATGTCATCGAAGAAGTGCTTGATGCGGTCGTCCGCGAGTACTTTCACGTAGAAGGCCTCAACAGCGGCATCAATGGCCGCCTTGCCGCCCAGCCGCTGGTACAGGCTGTTCTTCCGAGCCTCATTGAACTTCGTCCGGGAGGCCTCGTCGGCGAAGGCATATTTCAGATCCTCGTAACCCACCGTGATCCGCGGATCCACCGGACGCCCGCTGATCGGGCAGAGCGTGTTCAGCTGCTCCGCCACCGGCCTGTCCACCTGTTCCTGGGCTGGCTTGGAATCCTCGGCCACTGCTGCCAACGGAGCGAATGCCACGTTCAAGGTCACGACCGCCATCCACGGAAAGAGAAGTTTCATGCGATTGCTTCGATTCATTCCCACACGGCCAGCGACGTCCGTCACCAAACCGATTAAACATGTATTGTCGGTACATCTTTAAGGCAAGAATGATTTCGGTTTATTGACTGCCCTGGGCCGGGCTAGCCTTGAGGAGATTTCGGGTCGGTCGGGTGCCGACGAGTCGATCAGTTCATGCATCTCAGTCTTTTCAGCGACTATTCGCTCCGCGTGCTCATGTTTGCCGCGCTCCGGGCGGATTACTTCCAGCTGGAGGAGGTGACCACGGCGTACGGGATTTCCCGGAATCATCTGGCCAAGGTGGTTCACGGTCTGGGGAAGCTGGGTTATCTGGAGACGCGGCGGGGGCGGGGCGGGGGCATTCGGTTGGGGAAACCTGCCCGGGAGATACGCCTTGGCACGCTGGTGCGGGAGACTGAGAAGCAACCGTTGTATTTCGTCGAATGTTTCAATCCAACAGGAAGCCGCTGCGTGATCGACGGCAGCTGCCGTCTCAAGGGGATCCTGGCCGAAGCGATCCATGGATTCTATGCCACGCTGAATCAGCACACCCTCCACGATCTCGTTACCGGCCCCCACCATCAGCGCATGCAGAAGACTCTGCTGAATCACTAATCTGAGGCGAACGCAGCCCGACGAGCGTTCAGCCAGTCGGAGGGGAATCGGTAGGAACAATCCGGGCTATTGGGGTATGCAACGGAACAGCTGCTTTCACCGGCTCAGACGGTAGAATTTTTGCACGCCCGCAATGGCGTTGGTCACGGTGTTGTTTCCGTTGACAACCACCCAGGGAATACTGTCCCAAGCCGGTGACAGTCGCTGGAAAGGTCAGGTCGGTAAGGCTACCACAGAGAAAAAACCCGGTGCTCTCCGTACTGACAGAAGCTGCCCTCGTCCGATTCAGGCCAAATCAGAAGGTAGCCACCCACGAAACAGTCCCTTTCGAATCTCATAGTCCTGGCACCGGGACGATTCGATAGAGCTTTCCAATTTTTCCCAGCATCGCATCACTGGCATACCACTGATTCGTGCTGTCCAACGTCACCGTGTCCAGAGTTTGCCACGCATCCGGCGTCCCAATCGCATCGAGGAAATCGACCCGTATCCGGTCACCAACCCTTCCTGAAAGATAAATGGCGGTCGTAGCATCCATCCAGAAAAGGGGACTGTATTCATCCGACTGGTTTCGAACCCGATAGAACCTTTGCTGGAGCAATGCGGGAGAGCGGTCGATATAGAACACTCTCCCATTGGATTGCACCAGATCCACTAGCGGAAGCCACCGAAAACCGAGATCGTCCGTATACTCAATAGGAAATTTTGAACCATTGAGTGCGGTCGAGGCCCAAATCACCGGGACGGTTCGTTTATTCAATGATGGAATGACAGTCAGTATTCCGGGCGAACTCGTCGCCGTGATTGAAGCATTGCTCACGGAGACAGTGTAGAGCCCGGCCTGGTCATAACGGATATCGGTCAATTTCAATACCTCGTTGGTCGCACCGACCAGCGCGTTGGTCTTCTGGAAGAACCACTGGTAGGTTGTTTCCTGTGGCCGGGAAATCATCCTGGCCTTGAAGACAACGGCGGCGCCTACTTCCACGGACTGGTCCTGGGGAATTGCAAGAAACGTGCCGGGGACAGCGGTTACTTGGATATCATCGATATACGGGGTCGCATCCTTTCCCTTCGTAGAAAATGAAATTCGTGTGATGTTACTTGCAGCCTGGGCTATAAAATCAAAATAGCGCCAACGGGGATGCCGCCAGTCCACCGGGGCAACCGGGATGGCGCCTAGTTCCTGATTTCCCCAAAGCACGTAGAGCGGGCCCGAATTGACTTGATATCGTTCATTGCCACCAAAGGCGAATCGCACCAGGTAGGACTGCCCGGCGACGGTGGGGATATCCTGGCCAATGTAGTGTGTAACCACGGCAAAATTCGAACCGTTAGGTGTTCGCCATGCTTCGCCGACAGCTAGTGATGAGTCGAATGGCTTTCCAGCCTGGGTACGCCAGTGGGATCCCCAGTCCTCGAAGCTGCCGTTTACCACCAAATTGGCGGATAATCCTTGGCCTGTACTGTACGCCACCAGCAGAAGCCAGCACAACCAAGAAATGACCGACCTCTTCAACAGATTGGTAGAAGCTAGCATACGTTGTTGCCGGATGAGTCAAGATCACGTATCATCGACTTGAATCTTATCCATTACTGGCGGGGCGATGAAGCATTAAATCGGGAAAATGACTCAGCACCAGGGCGGTTTCAAGAAAAGCTATGTCTCTGAATGGTTCAGAAGAATGAGGAATTGAGCGGCCTGCCAGGGTCAAGCGTGAGGTTGATTCGGTTGCTTTCTCCGCCTGCGGCTCGGGTTGGAGGGCGGATTCTTTGGAATCTCCTCGGCGTTGGGTAGGTGGGTACGTTGTCCCTTGGTAGCTGCGCTGCTTCTGAGCGTGAGGAATTCCTCGGCACCCAGTGCGTTGAGCCCCCGACTGGCAGCCAACCAGATGGTTTCGGTCTGGGGCTTGGTCAGGGTTCGGGCGTAACAGTAAATCGCCCGGTGTCCG
>JAYVTS010000070.1:0-17401 GCA_043788645.1 Verrucomicrobiota bacterium | reverse complement strand
TCAATTCAGGGACCGCTTCGGTCCAACCCGCCAGAGCGGAGCGCGAACGATGACTGGACTGGCGTCCGAAGGACTCTTCACCCTTCGGAAACTGCGAGTAGCGGTGTTTGGTTGAGGCACCTGTTCCATTCAAACCTATTTTTGAGAGTTAGGCTGTGGTCGCAGGGACGCGCTCCCTACGTCGCGCGTGGGTGCCGGGGCGGCACCCACTCCGGGGAATTTCGGACTGGTCGGCGCGACGGTGCCGAACTTAATGGGACAGGCGGGTTTAATAAACAGGTTAACATTCAAACGCTACAGGTTATTGTAGTGGTGACCAGTTTTATTAACTCGCCTGTCCCTTGTTTTTCTGGCGTGGCATCCGGACCGACTCGCCCGAAATAGCATCGACGGTGGACGCATCATTTATCTCGTGGACACCTGCCAAATTCGCACGCTCAAGTTTCCGACTTTCCACTTCCAATCAGACGCCCACGGCAAGTTCATGCTCTCGATTGCGTTTTCGCAGACCAATTACTACATTGACAGCCTTTCCGAGAACATCAAGCGCGGTGTCCGACAGAAGCTCCGGAATGGCATCTGGCCGCAATGGGCTCCGATGGGCTACCTCAATGACCGGAAGACTAGTTCGATTGTGGTGGACGTTGAGAAAGCTCCGTTCATCCGAAAAGCCTTTGAACTTTACAGCACCGGCGACTTCGCCGTGGCCGAGGTGCGCAATCGGGTGAACCGGTTAGGACTTCTGGGTCGGCTCGGTCGCACTTTGAGCGTCAGCAATTACCACGTCCTGCTTCAAAATCCCATCTACTACGGGGCCATGCGCTTCAACGGAGAGCTTCACAAGGCGAAGCACGATCCGATTGTGACCAAACGTCTTTTTGATCGGGTACAGGAGGTCATGCTTCGCAAAAGCAAGCCAAAGACCCCCCTACTGAAATCGTATCGGTACCGGGGCCTCTTCCGTTGTGGCGAGTGCGGTTGCACCATCACCACTGAGACGCAAAAGGGCCACAACTACCTCCGATGCACCAAACGACGAGTCTCGTGCGCTCAGAAGTACGTGCGGGAGGAGGTTGTCGCTCGCCAGATCTCCGAAGCCATCGGCACGGTCGGGCTTCCTTCCGAATGGGCAGAGCAAATGCTCGAAGCCGTACGAAACGAGCAGGCCGAAATGCAACAGGCGGCAAAGGCGAGCATCGAACGCCTCGAGGAAGAACTTTCGGCCTGCGAGGCGCGACTCGACCTCCTGCTTGACCTGGCGCTCACCAAGACGATTTCGCAGAGCGAGTACGCTTCGAAGAAAGGAGCCTTGATCAAAGCCAAGACCGACATTCGCGAAAAGTTGACCGCTTCTGCCATGAAGAGCGCAGGACGGTTCGAACCGCTCACGCGGTTCGTAAAAGAGGCCAACCAGGCCGTTTTTCTCTCACGAGAACAAAATCCCGATGCACATCGCGATTTTCTGAAAAAACACGGTTCGAACTTCCAGTTGACCGAAGGATTTCTCCGCGTCGAATTCAAAAACCCTTGGAAAACCGTCGCAAAATTCACTTCCGCATCCACCGACACCCTCGCGCCGCAGCGCGAAAACGTGGAATCAAAACCTTGGCGGAGAGGGGGGGATTCGAACCCCCGATACGGCTTTTGACCGTATACCGGTTTAGCAAACCAGCGCCTTCAGCCACTCGGCCACCTCTCCACCGAAAGCGACCACTAATAAAACACGGCCGAGCCTCCCCGGCAAGGGAAGGTTTCGCCTGAATAATCTCGGTCGGAATCCCACGGTGCAAGACTTGTTCCCTCGAGTCGTCGTGGGGTTCTTGCGTCCGCATTTCTGAGTGTGGGCATCGCTTGACCGCTTTGGGCTCGGCCGCCAGCGTGGGTGGACGTTGTCATTCGTCGGTTCCATGCGGTTAGCGGGCGGCTTAGCCGTTGGACTCGGCGCGTCCTTGGCGCAGGCTGAGCTTCACTGGGGACCCGCTTGGCATGACTATCGGCTGACGCTTCGGCCGGGCGAGGCGACCGAAGCTTTCGGTCCCCTCTGGGGCTCCGAGCGCAGTGACGGTTCGTGGCTTTGGCGCCTGAGTCCCTTCGTATCGCACATCGAAGATCCGGCGATTCAACGGAGTGAGTACGAAGTGCTGTATCCGATCTTTAGTTATGGGCGGTTTGGCGGCGAGTACGCGGCGCGTTTTTTGCAGTTTTTTGAATTCACCGGCTCCACGACCCCCGACGATGAGGCGAAGGATCGCAAGACCTTTTTCCCTTTCTTTTACTACCAAAAATCGACCAACCCGACCAACGGCTATTGCGCTGTGTTGCCCTTGTATGGGCACCTGAGAAACCGTCTTTTTCGGGATGAAGTGAGTTTTGTGCTCGCGCCCCTGTGGGTTTCATCCAAGAAACGCGGAGTCCAAACGGATAATGTCCTGTTTCCATTCTTCCATTCACGGCACGGCGCCGGAGTAGAGGGTTGGCAGATGTGGCCAATGGTCGGGTCCGAATCCAAGGAAATCACCTATCGCCTCAATAACCTGGAGGAACGGGAAGTGGTGCCTGGACATGAACGTCAGTTTTTTTTGCTGCCTTTTTTCATCCATGAACGCACCGGGATCGGGACGGAGAACGCAGCAACGAGTTGGTATTTTTTCCCTGCGTATTTGCAAACCCGCTCGCCCGAGATGGACTACACCAGCCTGTTTTTCTTCGCGCACCGAACCAATCGAGTGGAAAAATTCAGCGAATGGAGCGCGCCGTGGCCTTTTATCGGGTGGGCGAATGGTCCCGGAAAGACGGCTCGGCGAATCTGGCCACTCTGGGGACGGGCCAGCAGTCCGAGTCTGGAGAGCGACTTCCTGTTCTGGCCGCTGTATACTCATCGAGGTCTGACCGGACCCACACTCCAGCGAGATCGCACTAGGATGCTGTATTTCGCTTACAGTGACCAGCACTTGGTGAACACGGCGAACGGGGACGACTATCGGCGCCGAGATCTGTGGCCGCTGTTCACTTGGCGCAAAGAATTGAACGGTCAAAGTCGACTCCAAGTTTTTGCGCCGGTGGAACCGTTATTGCCCACCAACCAGTCGATCGAGCGATTGTACGCCCCGATTTGGTCGGTGTACCGGGACGAGGCGGATCCAAAAACGGGACAAGCGAGTCAATCGTTGCTTTGGAATTTTTGGCGACGTGACGTGACACCGATCTGCACGCGCACGTCGTTCTTATTTGGTGCTGTGAAGACGCAAAAGACCGCTAGTGGGCGCCAGTGGCGATTCCTTTGGCGATCTTTCAATGCCAGTTCGCATTCCAGATGAGGACCACCTTGAGTGCGAATTGGAATAAGCCCAAGTTTGTTGTTCCCACCCCCAAGCTTCCGCTTTGATGAGCCTGTGTTTCGGGAAATAGGTCAAATGTTGCTCTTGTTTGCGGCCACCTTGCGGGCTCTCCCGCAGGCGTTCCGGCGTCGCGGGGCGGTGGCGGAACAGCTTTTCGAAATCGGCAACGCTAGTCTGTTCATGGTGTGCGTCCTCTCGTTTTTTCTTGGAGGCGTGTTGTCGCTTCAGGCGGGTCCGTTGCTCACTTCTCGAGGATTGGGCAATCAACTCGGTGGCCTCGTGGCGTTGTCAATGTGCCGAGAGTTGGCCCCCGTGATGATGGGAATCTTGTTGGCGGGCCGGATTGGTTCGGCGATGGCGGCTGAGTTGGGATCGATGCGCGCTTATCAGGAAATCGATGCGCTACAAACGCTCAATATCCGACCCGTACCCTACTTGTTAATGCCCCGTATTTTGGCTTTGACCATCGCCCTGCCGTGTTTAGTGATCTTTTCGGATTTAGTCGGATGGGTGGGCGGAGCGGTCGTGGCGGGTGGCAATATGGAGATCGCCGTTCCGTGGACGGCCTTCTTCGCCAATCTCCGCGACACATTGCTACCCCGGCATTTATTAAATGGGCTTATGAAGGCTTTTGTGTTTGCGCTCGTCGTCGGAGTGGTTTCGTGTCATCACGGGATGGCGACGATTGGTGGACCTCGCGGGATTGGTCGTAGCGTGACGAAGGCCGTCGTGAATTCCATCGTTCTCATTCTCATTCTCGATTACGTATTGACCCGCATTTTTTTCCCTTGGGATAAAATGGGCGGCTGATTCCGATTCAAACTCTATGAGATCCACTTCGCCCCGAGCCGCGGTTGCTTTT
Organism: Verrucomicrobiota bacterium; assembly: GCA_043788645.1. Taxonomy (GTDB): domain Bacteria; phylum Verrucomicrobiota; class Verrucomicrobiia; order Limisphaerales; family UBA9464; genus CANIZL01. Next base: position 13,201 of record JAYVTS010000070.1, on the reverse strand, counting down.
ACCTTGATTGAGCTATTGGTGGTTATTGCTATCATTGCGATTCTTGCAGGGCTGCTATTACCGGCGCTGGCACGATCAAAAACCTCGGCGGTGGCCATTGTTTGCGGCAACCAACAGCGTCAACTCACGATCGCCTGGCAACTTTACGCCGACGATCATGCGGATCGTTTGGTCAACAACCATGGGGTGGGTGAAACTCGGAATCGAACAAATACCTGGGCCAATAACATCCTCGATTGGCAAATCAGCGAGGGAAATACGAACACCGCGCTTCTCACCGGTGCGTTGCTGGGGCGGTATGTGGGCGGTTCAGCCAAGGTGTTCAAATGTCCTGCGGACAATAGCCGGGCCGATAACGGTCCACGCATTCGGAGCGTGGCGCTCAATGCGCTCGTGGGTGATCCCGGTGAATTAACCAATAAATTTAATCCAAAATGGACCCAGTATTTTCGACATGCAGAGATGTTGCAACCCGCCCAAACGTTTGTGTTCCTGGACGAACATCCGGATACGATCAATGACGGATTTTTCATAAACCGATTGAGTGATGCGCCGAAATGGGGTAATTTACCGGGATCCTGGCACGCTGGGGCGGCCCAATTATCCTTTGGAGATGGGCATATCGAGTTGCACCGGTGGCTCGTCAAAGGACCTGACGGGACGGTTCGGCCGCCCACGAAAGGGGCCGCAGGCGGGATCTTTGCCGCCGTGCCCACGACGGATTGGGATTGGTTGAAAGAGCGTAGCAGCTCGGCATTAGTGCCGTAGTAGAAGTACACCTGGATTTGAGGTCGAAAAAAAGCACGCCCAGTGAGTTAATGAAATTAGACGCACATCAGCATTTTTGGACCTACAACGCGGTCGAGTATCCATGGATTCCTTTGGGCTCTCCGTTGCAACGTGATTGGTTGCCAAAGGATTTTGCCACGGTTCAACGCCCCTTGGGCTTTGACGGTTCCATTGCTGTGCAGGCCCGTCAATCCCCCGCTGAGACACATTGGCTCCTCGGTCTGGCGGAGGCCGATCCGCGTATTTTCGGGGTGGTAGGTTGGGTGGATCTTCAGGCAGAAGATATTGCTGCACAACTAGAAACCCTGGCTGGGCATCCGCGCTTAGTGGGGGTACGGCATGTCGTCCAAGATGAGCCGGATGCGGGCTTCATGCTGCGGCCGACCTTTCTTCGAGGGCTCGCTCAACTCCAGCGGTTTCGCCTAACCTACGATTTCCTCATTTATCCTCATCAATTGCCGACGGCGCTGGCGGTGGTACGCCAGTTTCCGGAACAACGATTCGTATTAGATCATGGGGCCAAGCCGTTGATTCGAGCGGGGACACTGAGTCCATGGCGGGAACAAATTCGTGAAATGGCGGCATTTCAGAACGTTAGTTGCAAGGTGTCAGGCCTGGTAACGGAGGCAGACCTTACCCACTGGAAGCCCGCGGACTTGCAACCTTATTTGGAGATCTTGACCGAGGCATTTGGCGTGGGCCGACTCTTATTTGGTTCGGATTGGCCAGTTTGTCTTCTGGCGGCTGAATACGAAGCGGTGGAAGGGATGGTGCGTGATTTTTTCCGCGGTCTAGACCCGAAGGATCAAGCGCGTTTGTGGGGGGGGAACTGCGCTCAAATTTATTTGAATCGCTGAATTATTTTTTTACGCCATAAGCCTGGCTCTTGTCCGATCACGCGAGCACGGCTTTGATGACTTTTCCGTGGACATCCGTGAGACGAAACTGGCGCCCTTGGTGGTCGAACGTGAGGCGCTCATGATCCAAGCCCAAGCAATGTAAGAGCGTGGCCTGGACATCGTAGATATCGACGTCGTTTTCGATCGGATGAAAACCGAAATCATCGGTCGCTCCGTGGGTCAGGCCGCCCTGAATACCGCCACCTGCGAGCCAGATCGTATAGGCTTGTGGATGATGATCTCGGCCGAGCGCACGGCCCAGGGAGGGGTTGGTCTCCACCATGGGCGTTCGGCCGAATTCGCCGCCCCAAACGACGACGGTGGAATCCAACATGCCGAGGCGTTTAAGATCTTTAACGAGGGCCGCACTGGCCTGGTCGGTGGTGCGGCAATTGGAGGTGTGATTGCCCACGACGTCACTATGAGCATCCCATCCTTCGTGATAAATGTTAACAAAACGGACGCCGCGTTCGACGAGTCGACGGGCGAGCAGACAGGCGCGGGCAAAACTTGGTTTGTCGGGTTCGCAACCATAGAGGGCGAGTGTTTCCTTACTTTCGCGCCGGAGGTCCATCAATTCGGGGGCGCTGGTTTGGAGTCTAAAGGCCAACTCATAGGCGGCCGTGCGGGTCGATGTTTCCGGGTCGCCGTTGACACTAAACTGCTCGTCATTGAACGCCTTGACGAGATTCAGGGTTTGGCGTTGAGCTAGGGTATCAACGCCCGCGGGGCTATTGACGTCGAGGATAGGTGAACCTTGGTTACGAAAGCGAATGCCCGTATAAGTTGTGGGAAGAAATCCGCTCGACCAATTGGCGGCCCCCCCGCTGATGCCGCTGCCAGTGCTCATGACCACAAACGCTGGCAAATCTTTAGCTTCGGCGCCCAGCCCATAGATGGCCCACGAGCCGATACTCGGTCGCCCGGGCTGGGAAAATCCGGTATTGAATAGGATTTGGGCCGGCGCATGATTAAATTGGTCCGTATGCACGGCGCTTAGTCGGCAAAGATCATCCGCAATACTGGCGGTATGCGGGAGTAATTCACTGAAGGGCATTCCACATTGGCCGTGCCGTGCAAACTTAAAGCGTGGAGCCATCACCGCTGCGTCGGATCGAATGAACGCATAGCGCTGCCCACCAATCACGGACGGGGGAAGCGATTTCCCGTCGATTTTTGCGAGTTCGGGTTTGGGATCAAACAGTTCCAATTGGGACGGCGCACCGGCCATAAAGAGGTGGATGACCGCTTTGGCTTTCCCAGGAAAATGAGGGGGCAATCCGGGAAGTTCCGCTCTGAGGCGCGGCGCGAAGGCGTCGGTCAGCAGCGAGGCGAGCCCGATTTTGCCCAGACCAAGCCCACATTCGCGAAGAAACCATCGTCGACTTCGGGTGGTGCCAGCCAGAGAGTTGAAGGGCAGACGAGGGATCATGGTTTGCTGATAAATTCATCCAAGTTGAGCAGTGCGCGAGCGGCCAGGGTCCAGGCTGCGAGTTCTAGCGGTTCGCCGGAAGACGTCGGGGATATTTGGCTGGCCGATAATTCCCCGGCCTGGAGACGCTGACGTTGAGTGGTAACAAAGGCGATGAGGCGGGTGATTTCAACCTCGTTCGGGGGACGGACGAGAATTCGGCGTAAAGCAAAAATAGCCCGTGCCGAGTCGTCCCCGGAGTGTCCGAGAACTAAACCGGCCAAGGCGAGGGCAGCTTCTTGAATCGCTGGATCGTTTAATAGCGTCAGCGATTGGAGGGGGGTGTTCGATACTTCTCGGCGGGCGAGGCAAGATTCACCGCTGGGGGCATCAAACGTACTAAACAGAGCGAAGGGGGCTGTCCGTTTTTGAAACGTATAGAGACTGCGCCGGTAGCGGTCCTCGCCCTGTGAAGGTTCCCAACTTGGAGAACCATAGGCCGTTTCCGTAACCCCGTCGGGCTGCGACGGACGCACCGACGGGCCATATAACTTTGGTGCCAAAAGTCCAGAAGCAGCGAGGACGGAGTCGCGAATCATCTCGGCCTCTAGCCTAAAGCGCGGGCCGCGAGCGAGGAGCCGGTTTTGGGGATCTTTGCCACGGAGTTCTGGACGGGTTTGAGAGGACTGCTGATAGGTGCGGCTGGTGACGATCAGCCGATGTAAACGTTTCAGGCTCCAGGGCGTTCCGCCATCCGAGGGGTGGACCCATTCAACCGCCAACCAATCCAGTAATTCAGGGTGCGAGGGTAATTCACCCTGAAAACCGAAGTCGCCGGTGGTTCGAACGAACCCGGTCCCAAAGAATGCGGACCATTCCCGGTTGACGGTGACTCGTGCGACGAGCGGATTTTCCGGGGCCATGAGCCACCGAGCAAACTCCAAGCGGTTTCGGGTCGCCCCGGCAGGAAAGGCCGGCAGAAAGGCGGGTGCCCCAGCTTCAACGCGCTGGGTGGGTTGCAGGTATTCTCCTCGTTTACGAAAATAGGTCGGCCGCGGATTTTCGGGCGGCCGTTCTCTCAGCACCAACGTGGTGAGCGGTTCGAGCGGCGTGAGGAGTTCACGAATGGGTTGAGTGAATGACGCGATTTCCCGCGCCTGAAGCAGGAAGTGCGTCCGTAATTCAGAACGATCACGTTCCGTGAGCGCGTCGTCGGGCTTTAAGAGGAGACCCGCCCATGAATCGTCCGCGGTCTGCGCGGTCGCTCCTTGGACACTCGTCGTCGAGAGTCGAAATCGGCCTAGCGAACAGGCGAAATGTCGACCGAAACGGAGCTTGATGGTGAGTTCACCGGAGGCGGCCAAAGGTTTTGCGAGGACGAAAACAGCTTCGTTCCGTCGACCCGATTGTCCGCCGCAACTCCAGCCCGTTTGAGGATCGCCGTCGACTGCAAGCATCGCCGTCGCGCTGCCACCAAAATGATTCTTCTCGAAACTCGCGGTTGCGGTGGATATCGGGATCGTGCGCCCGTCTTGTTGCAGCGAAAATTCGCCCAGGAAAAAATCACCCTTCGGCCCCTCGTAATAAGTTATACCGGGACCGTGGCCGGGCAATCGTCCGTCGGGCAACGCTTCCAATCGAACCGCTGTAACTCCTGCGGGCGCGATCCATTTCAATTCATAGGTATCGTCTTTTGTAAAATCTCCGGAAGCAAAGATCGAATTGTCGGATTCGATGGTGAGTAGCGGTAAATTTGATTTTGCGGAGCTGGGCCGCAGCGACCGCCAAGGCACGGCCGCTGCCCGGGCGGAAGTCAACCAGTGGCTCAGCGCGGACGTCAACGCCTGTTCGCGACGTTCGGCTTCTGGACGAGCGTCTTCCACGGGTGAGCCCAAACTAAGCCGCGGACGGCCGATCGTATGATTTGAGCCATGCTTTTGAGTCAGCGTAATCGTAAACCGGGTTCCGCCCTGGAATTTGATCGGACGAACGAATTGAAACACCGCGGTGCGAGTTTCCCCCAATTTATGCCCTTTCGCGTGGACGGACCAGCCAGTGGTGGGATCACCATCGAAGGCTTTTGATACCGAAAAGCCCTCCTGTTCGACGTCTGCGGTGGCGGTGGAAAGGGTCACCGTTTCCGCGGTTCCCCCAGACCGAGGCATGGCCGCAATGGTGATTTCGTTCAGGACAAAATTTCCGTGCTGAACCCGTCCGGGTCCGCCGCTTGGTAATTCGGGATCGGCCAGAGCTTCGAGTCGAAGTCGATCAACGGGCCCTTCGTCGCTTTCCAATACGAAGGTGGTGACTACTGAGTCGGGGCCCGGGGCTTTGAATCGGACAGAACCATCGGCCAGCACCAGAAACGAATCGGGTACGTCGGTCGAGACGGCCGGCGGCGGGCTGCTCCACGTTACGTCGGCCAAGGGCCAGTGACTTGGCAATTCCCGTTCTAATTTCTCGGCGTTGCGTTGTCGTTGAGCTTGCTGTGCCGGCGCCGTGGCCTCGGGCAAATCGAAGTCCGGTTCATCGCAGTTATCGAGAAACGCCATGAATTGATAGTATTCTCGCTGGGTAATTGGATCGTATTTATGGGTATGACACTGGGCGCAGGCCATGGTCATCCCGAGCCAAGTTGTCGCCGTCGTGCTGACCCGATCCGTCATGGCGTGAAAGCGGAATTCGAGAGGATCGATGCCCCCCTCTTCGTTCAACATGGTGTTGCGATGAAACCCCGTAGCGATCAAGTCATCGCGGGTGGCGCCCGGCAGGAGGTCGCCCGCGAGTTGTGCAATGCTAAAGCGATCAAAGGGCACATCGGCGTTCAACGTCCGGATTACCCAATCTCTCCACGGCCAGATATTTCTGGATCGATCCTTTTCATATCCGTTCGAGTCGGCATACCTCGCCAAATCGAGCCAGCGTCGCGCCCAACGTTCCCCGTAATGCGGCGATGCCAGCAGGTGATCGACAAATTTCTCATAGGCATCGGTGGCGGTGTCTTGGGCAAATTGTTCGGCTTCATCCGGTGACGGCGGCAATCCAATCAGATCCAGCGATACGCGCCGGGCCAACGTGTAGCGATCAGCGGCGGGCGAAAATTTCAAACCTTCGGCCGCCAAGCGTGCCTGAATAAATCCGTCAATCGGATGGGCGGCACCGGCCGGGACGGGCGCACGGCGCGGGGCGATGAAGGCCCAATGCGGTTGATATTCTGCGCCCGCGGCGACCCAACCTCGGAGGAGATCCTTTTGGACATCGGTCAAGGCGTGCCGAGTCGAGGCGGGCGGCATGACTTCGTCGGGATCGGTTTGAGTCACCCGAATCACCAATTCGCTCGCTTCGGGTTTACCTGGCACGATTGCGATTTTCCCGGATTTAGCGGGAAGGATTGCGGCGGCGCGCAAATCCAAACGCAAATCTCCTTTTCGAGCGGCTTCATCCGGTCCGTGGCATTTTAGGCATTGGTTCGCGAGGAGGGGGCGCACCTCGCGGAGAAAGTCCGGAACCGGTCCAGCGGCGCGGACGGCCACGACGAGCAGAACGAGCGACAAAGCGCGCAGCATGGACATGAATAATGGCAAGAGGCGTTCGAGCCTAGCTCGATATTTTCTTTATTTCACCATTTCAAGCCATAGTGCAACGCCTCCGCCGGGCGCGCCGTGGGTGAGGACTTTGAAATTTCGCTGTTCGAAATGGACTTTACCTTCGTAGGCGAGGGTGGCGTCTAGATGGTAGACCTCGTCTGGGCGGATTTTTCTGGGATCATAGTTGAGGGTAAACGCAATGGGCACGGAGCCTGGATCCTGGACGACCGTGACGCTGATTGCTTCATAGGGGCTCTGGACGCGAGCGTCGCGCAGCGCAATCGTGGCGGTAGACTTAGCGGGTAACGCAATGCGTTCCCGATAGTTCAACGTCCCCGAAAGTTGAGCCCGATTGGAGGCGGATTCGGTGGTGCAGCCGGGCAGCACGACCGGAAGGAGCAAGGAAAAGACGAGTACCTGACGGTGTTTCATAACTTAACTGAAAGGATCGAGCGTAATCCATGCCATTCCGCAAAGTGCGAATTTTGGAGAGCCTGCTCGCGAAGCCCCACCTCGTTCAAAACTTGAGTATGTCAACCCAAAGTTCATCTCCCTCATGCCCCAATTCCCACGACCCCAATGCGTCCGAATCAAGGGCGCCTGGCGCGTTTTTCTTGCCGTACGGGTTCTGAGGGAGGCCCGATTAGACCGATGGTGCAAAGCGCCATGGTCGTCAGCGGGAATCTCTTGGAAATCCTCGAGTTGCAGAAATTTCGATTCGCCCCCCAGGCGCTCGAATCACTCGCGCTTCCGAATGGAACTGTCGAGCAATCGGTAAACCGTGCTTCGAACCGACGACGCTGAGGGTGGTGCTTAAGGCGTCGGTCGTTATTCCGTCCGGGCCGATCGCAATGACGAGACTATGATCCGTCATCCCCAGTCCCGTGTGGGGATCCACGATGTGGGAATACCGGACCCCTCCAATTTCAACGTGTTGAAACAAATCGCCGCTCGTGCAGAGCGATCCGTTTTTCAAGCGGACACTCAACCCGGGAGGGGCGCCGGCGAGGTCCAGCGGGGCGAGCTCAATTTTCCAGCCGGATTCACCTGGGGGTGGATCGCCCGCGACCATGTCTCCGGCACCGGTAACGAGTGTGCGGGTCAACCCGTGGTGTCGAAGTACCCGGGCGGCTTCGTCCAATGCATAGCCCTTCGCAATGGCTCCGAGGTCGAGGCGCATCTTTGGCTTATTGAGTTGAGCAGTATACCTCACGGCGGCGGTGGATTGGGGATGTTTATTCCTTAAATCAGCATCGGCTAAGGTTCGAGTGAGAATGAGATTCGTCCAACCAACGGCTTCGCGAGCCTGGGTTAGTCGTTCGGGATCGGGAAGTTCGTGTTGCCGTCGGGCGCGTCGCCACAGTTGAGTGAGGGGGCCGACGGTGACATCAAACGCACCTCCGCTGGCGGCGGAAAAATCCCTCGCTCGAAGCAGCACGGTCGCGAGATCCGCGGAGAGCGGGATGGCGATACCGGAGCCGGCAGTGAGCGATAGATGGCTCAATTCCGACTCGGCATCATAGTCGCTCAGGCTCCGATTGAGTTCGGAAATTCGAGCAAAGGCCGCGTGCGCTGCATTGGAGGCGGCGAACCAATTTGGCGCGTAGGCAACGATGCGGAAGGGAATGGCCATTTCCACTGCTTCAAATTCACAGCGGACGGGAGAGGGGCCGCTAAGAGTTTGATTTGAGCGAGTGCAACAACCGGCGATTAGGGCGCAGCAGAGCAGGATAAGCCCCAGCCCGGATCGTTCATACCCTTGCGGGGTGAGACGTAGCGAGAGCCCGTCTCGCAACGCGCCCGGAGCGATTCCGAGCCGAGCAGTAGGAATCCATCCGGTCCAGCTCGCAACGCGAGGCCAACGCCGCCGGAGCGGATCGCCGCAAGTCGCCGCCGAAAGCAGATGAACTAGCGGGGCTCGCGCAGGAAAAACCGGGGGTTGATTCACAAGGCAGCGACGATGGCGGCGCCCATGGCTTTGGTTCCGACCCGAGTCGACCCGTGTTCTGAGGCACTAAATATATCACCCGTGCGCAGACCTTGAGTGATGACGTTAGAAACGGCGCGCTCAATCGCTGCGGCTTCGGCGTTCTGCCCAAAACTATATCGGAGCATCAAAGCCACTGATAGAATCTGTGCGATCGGATTGGCGAGATCCTTCCCCGCGATATCGGGGGCCGTACCGCCGGCGGGCTCGTAAAATCCGAACGTTTGGCCGCTCGTGGTGGCGCCGAGGCTGGCACTGGGCAACATGCCGAGCGAACCCGCCAAAGCCGCCGCTTCGTCGGACAAAATATCACCGAACATGTTTTCGCAGAGCAGCACATCGAATTGTGTGGGTTTGAGCATGAGTTGCATCGCTGCGTTATCGACGAACATGTGTTCGAGTTTTACGTCCGGATAGCTTTGGCCGATCCGGGTGACGACCTCGCGCCAGAGCACCCCATTTTCGAGCACGTTCGCTTTATCAATACTGGTTACTTTCTTGCGGCGCAGACGGGCGGTTTGGAAGGCGACGTGCGCGATTCGCTCAATTTCGCTGGTGGTATACACCATGGTGTCAATGGCGCGGTGTTGACCCTTCCCGAGGTCTTCCGTCTTTTTGGGTTGTCCGAAGTACATCCCCCCGGTGAGTTCTCGGACGACGAGGAGATCAAGACCGGTGCCTTGTCGTTCGAGGGTGAGGGGACAGGCGTGAGCGAGCGCCTTGGGCATTTGGACGGGGCGCAGGTTGGCAAATAACCCGAACTCTTTACGGATTCGAAGGAGGGCGGCGCGTTCGGGACGTTCCTCTTTGGGAATGGTGGGATCACGCTCCGGCAAACCGACACTGCCGAAAAGAATCGCATCGACCCGTCGGCAAAGTGCAAGGGTCGCCTCCGGAAGTGCTTGACCGGCGGCGTCAATGCCCGCCCAACCCACCGGTGCTTCGGTGATCTCGAAGTGAAGGGCAAATTTGTGTCCGACGGTGCGCAAGACATTGAGTGCCTCGCGCATGACTTCCGGACCGATACCGTCCCCGGCGAGAGCGGCGATTTTCCACGATTTCTGGCTCATAAGCGGCGCGCAATCTGGCGGGGAGGAACAGCCTGGGAAGGGGATTTTCCGCTTAACCCGAAAACTTGTCTCCTTGCGGAACCTAAAAATTGGTACGAAGGGTGGGTATTCCCCGATGAGTGAATTACAGTGGCTGGCGGTGGCGACTACTTTGCTCGCCGTCGTCTGTTTTGTTATTAGTGGCCATGACCGCCAATTGGTCTTGCGCTGGTGGCGACGCCGTCGTCTGCGTCGTGAAACCCCGTGGGCAAATATTACGCTGACCTTCCTACCGGCCTGCCTCTTGTTGATTGCCGCCGCCCTGGCGATTGAGGGCGTGCGCTCGAAAAATGAGAACAAGCCGGAATCCTCGCTGACCTCCCCACCTTGAATTCGTGAGGCACGGAGTCGGTCACGGCTTTACAGACTCGCGCCCTTCCGCACGTTTGGCGGATGCGGTATCCTGCTTCTGTTTTCCTGCTCGTTGGCCTGGTCACGAACTTGGTAGCGACCCCCGTGGCAATCGCCGACCCGCTGACCCGGGTGCCAAATTCCACCCTGCAATTACCCGAGGTGCCTGGGGGTTTCGGGTATCGTTTCGTGGACGCGTTTCCGGGGGTGACGCTCGACAATCCGCTGGCAATCACTGCTCCGCCCGGAGAAACCAACCGACTCTTCATCGTCGAGCAACCCGGCAGGATTGTGGTCATTACCAATCTCGCGATCCCGACGCGCACGGTTTTTCTCGATCTCACTCAAACGACCCTTTTCGGCGGGGAACAGGGACTCCTCGGACTCGCGTTTCATCCGGGTTACGCTACGAACGGCCTCTTTTTCACCTTTCGCACTTTGAACTGGGCACCCGCAGGTGCCTCGCCCACACGACATGATCGGCTATCGCGTTTTTGGGTCCTGCCCGACAATGCCAATCGTGCCTTGCCGACGTCGGAGACCTGGTTGTTTCAGGAAATCGATGATTATGTGAACCACAACGGGGGTGATTTGCATTTCGGACCGGATGGCTATCTGTACGTTTCATTGGGCGACGAAGGGGGAGGCAACGATTCGGGGAACAACAGCCAACGGATCGATGGTGATTTCTTTGCGGGCCTGTTGCGATTGGATGTGGATCGGCGGCCGGGAAATCTCCCGCCAAATCCGCATCGTCCGCAGATCATTTCCAGTAATTTCGTCTCTAACGAATATGCGATCCCCGCGGATAATCCCTTCGTCGGGGCTATGGGTTTCAACGGCAAAGCGGTCAACCCAGCCCAGGTACGAACCGAATTTTACGCCGTGGGATTGCGCAATCCCTGGCGCTTTTCCTTCGATGAAGCGACGGGTGAGATTTGGATCGGCGACGTGGGGCAAGACCGATGGGAAAACATTTTTGTTACTCGCAAAGGGGCCAACCACGGATGGGCGTTTCGAGAGGGTAATATTGCGGGGCCTAAGAGCGGGATACCGACGGGGTTCTTAACCGATCCTCAATTTAACTATGTCCCACCGGTTCACACCTATGCCCATGGCACTGGGGTCAATAAAGGCAATTCACTGACTGGCGGACTGGTCAGTCGCGGCGCCCGTTTGGCGCAGCTTTTTGGGGCCTATGTCTTCGCTGATTATGTGAGCGGAAACGTTTGGTCACTGCGCCGTCAGAACGGGGCAACGCCGATCGTGGAGCGTTTGCTGGGGAAAACCGGATTGTCGGGCTTTGGAGTCGATCCACGGAATGGCGATATCCTTGCGGCGGACCTGGGCGGAGGTCGCCTTCTTCGTCTAGATTATAGCCCAAATTTTTCCGGCCCACCGTTGCCGCCTACCTTGGCCGAAACCGGGGCGTTGGCGGATACGGCATCGCTCGTGCCGGCGGTGGGCTTTGTCCCCTATGCGGTGAATCAATCCTTTTGGTCTGACGGAGCGGAAAAGCGGCGGTGGTTTTGTGTGCCATCGACCAATGATCATTTGGAATTCAATCCGCACGAGGCCTGGGGTGCGCCGAAGGGGACCACCTGGATGAAACACTTTGACTTGGAACTCACCCATGGAGTCCCGGAATCGAGGCGACGGGTGGAAACCCGCTTTCTCGTGCGCAATTCCAACGGAGTCTACGGTGTGACCTACCGGTGGAATTCCCTTACGAACGCGGTCTTGGTCCCTGAGATCGGCGCGGACGAGGTCATTGAACGGGTCATCAATGGTATCCCTCAAGCGCAGACTTGGCACTACCCCAGCCGTGCCGAATGTCTAGCCTGCCACAATTCGGCCGCGGGCCTTTCGTTGAGTTTTAATTCGGCACAACTGGATCGTGAATTCGCCTACGCCGAGGGAAAGACCAATCAACTCATAGCCTTGATTGCCGCGGGATATTTCGCCAATCCACCGAATCCCGTCCCGGCACTCCCACCCCTGGCGTCATCCGACGATGAATCCGTCAGCGTCGAGTGGCGCGTTCGTTCGTATCTCGCCGTTAACTGTGCTCCGTGTCATCGGCCCGGCGGCCTTGGCAACGGGTTCTTCGACGCACGGTTATCGAACCCCACTGCGCTGACGGGTCTGATCGACGGCGCCTTGAATGATTCACGGGCGGATACAAACAATCGGGTGATCGTCCCGGGGTCACTGATGCATTCGGTGCTGTATCAGCGGATGTCCGTACGGGGTCTGGGCCAAATGCCACCCCTCGCATCGACGATTACCGATACTGCGGGGGCGGATCTGCTGTCGCGCTGGATTACTCAATGGGTGGCGATACCCGCACCTCTACCGGCGATCCTAGCAACGAGTCAGGGCACCGCCGGTTTCCGGTTACGAATCCAACAGCCGGCCAATCAGTCGTTTTTATTGGAAGCAACCGATAACTTGACTACAACGGATTGGTACCCTGTAGCGCTACCAGGATTTGGGGCGAGTTATCCGGCACAATCTCGGGAAACGATGGTCGACTTAGACGCCGGCACAGGGTTTCGATTTTTCCGAACAAAATCGAGCCTGCCGTAGCCCAGATTGCAACGATCCGGGCTAGGCTCGCTGATCGGACCGTGGGATCAACGACGGTCCGATCCGGATTCGCAATTCAATTCATCGCACGATTCTACTCTATTTGCCGACGAGTTGTTTGAATTGGTCCTTATTTTTATTGGCTTCCGTCAGACCCAAATCGAGTTTGGCGCGAAATTCGTTATCAAACTCTTGGAGGTCTTTTAGAGCTACGCTGATGAGGGTGCCGGCCACCACCTCGCCGTCCTCCCCTTTTGAGGTCATCACCCGCATCGTGACAAAATCATTTTCCTTCGCATCTTTCAAGCTGGCTTCCTGGCCGGGTTCAACCTTGATCAAATCACCCGCCGTCAAGCTTCCCGCCGGATTGGAATCCTTAGCCGAAATGACGCTAATGGTTCGTGAAACCGGATAGATGTGTTTGGGATCCGCCAGGACTTGCAAGAGATCAGGAGGCACCGCGGTTTTGCCGGCGGCGG
>JAYVTS010000069.1:0-12872 GCA_043788645.1 Verrucomicrobiota bacterium | reverse complement strand
GTTTAGCCAAGTAGCGTCCGCCATTGAGAACCGCCGGGAAATGTAACTCGGCAATGCGAGCCGCCGCGTTATAGATTACTTCGCCCTCAACGACGACGTCGTCAGCCGTTCCTTGACGGCGATCCTTACCCAGGTAGGTCAAACTGAGACGATTTGGCAGTAACGAATCAGCCGCGATCGGTTCGTTGAAGAGCACCCCGATACGATCCGGCGAAACGGCGTAACCGTTGATCGACGGCGCCGTCGGCCGGGCGCGAGGTGGCGTGCTATCGGGGAGCAACGAAACCGTGATCTCCTCCGACCAAGTGGCATTACCGGCTGTATCAATTGCCCGGGCGCGAAGCTTGAAACTAGTCCTTGAGGAGGTCAGCGGCGGTGCATAAAATGCGTACTCGAAGGGAAAACTGCCGTCGGTTGCAACCCGCGTTCCGTTCAGATAAAACTCGACCTCGCGCACTTGAACGTCGTCCGTGGCGAGCGCCGTCAGTGAGGCAAAGCGGCCCGTTTCGAGTTGAGCGGGGTGCAGCGGGAACGAGGCTACGAGGGAGATCGCCGGTGGATTAGTTCCCGTATCGGCGGCCAGGTAGTTGACGACTTGCAATTCCGCGGTCGTCGTGGCGACGTAGCCAATCCCACGGTGAATGGTCACCGCGTTAGCGGCCGCGGAGGTCGGCAAAGAGTAGCGGGTGACGAAGGTCGTATTTTGAGTCGGATCCGAGAGGTTGTAGACTTGCAGCTCAGCGTTGGCTGGCGCAGTACCCGCGGCCGCCAAGCCCAAACCAGACCCGTTGGCCACCAACTGCAACCAGCCTCGTTGAGTATCATTCCCCGTCGTTTTCTCCACCGGGTGATCGGGATCGACCAGGTCGAACACTCGGTAACCGCTCAGGTGGGTAATATAGGCGTATCCACCGCCGACAAATAGGCGAGTCGCGCTTTCGCCACTGCCACTGGTCACCGCTGGGCCGGACGCGACCAATTCGCCGGACTCGACTCGGAACGGCAAGATCCGCCGACTAGAGAGGATATATAACCGGTCGCCGCCGAACTTTAAATCCTGAATCGGGCTGCCAAGGGACGTGCGGCCCAACTCGGTCCCACTTGCTAAATTGACCATCACGACCTGGCCTGCCTCGGTACCGACGTAAGCCACCCCATCCGCCGTCACGACACAGTTTACATTACCCACCGACGGCAAATAAAAGGCGATCCGAGCAGCGGGCGGGTCGCTCACGTCGACGATTTGTAAGCCGGCCGGTCCGTCAGCAACGGCGAGGAAAGTGCCGAAGCAGGCGACCCGTCGGGCATCACCCGGGGTGTCCACGCGAGCGATGACGGTCGGATTTTGGCCGGGCGGATGTTGAACCAAAGCAACTCCCGCAGCTCCCAAAGCAACCGCTAAACGGTCACCTTCCGCACAGACATCCACGGCCGAGGCACCGAGGGGCGCCGCCGCGACCAAACCAGTTGCCAAGGCACCCCCGGCATTAGGATCCAAACCCGCCCGGACAGCGGCACCGTCATTCATGCCATCGCCATTTGAGTCGATGAGACGGGGATTCGAGCCGACGACCAATTCGGCGAAATCAGTAAGACCGTCGCCATCTTGATCCGTGCTGGCATCGGCCGTCAGGATCGGGGAAGGCGGCCGAAAGCTGGCACCGACATTGCCCGAAACGAAATCGACACGGCCGGCATAAAGATCCGCGGCCCGAACTACGGACAACCGGAACGGGCGATTGGGCGCGAGCAATTCGCCTTCGAGTAGCACCCCGCTCCCGCCCGTGCGGCCGCGCTTTACGATCTGACCGGAGAGCAGGTCTTCCAGCACCCAGTAATGAAGGCCGCGCGAGAACCGAGCGTGCACAGCGGGTAACGCGCTAGGCTCCGACGTTGATCCAATTTCGGCGGCCAATCCGGCCCGACCCAATCGCCCAGACGAACGGGTCAGTTCTTCCACGTCGGAGTTCGCATGGGCATTGAGACGATTGAGTGATCGGCCATTTAACGTCGCCCAGTACTCACGCGCTACCGCAGGACCCGCCGCGAGGGTGACCGCATCCCCGCAGGGGCTGAATTCCCACGAACTGAAATTCCCGGGTGCCGCTCGCCGTTGAACCACCAGTTTCTTCGTGGCGAGATTATAAACATACCAAGCCAACGAGGTCGGTGTATCGCCAAGATGAAGAATGAGGGTGCGATCCGAGCAATCTGGGCTGAATTCAACCATGTTTTGCGGTTGGACTAAGAGCGGGGCCGCGGAATAAGGCACACTGAGATTGACGACCGTTTCTCGCGTGGCCACGTCGACTACGACCAAGGTCACATTCCCATCGATTCTCAAACCCGTATAGACCAGATATCGGCCGTGGGGGCTAAAACTGACGGATGATGCATTATAGAGCGAAGCCGGCACCGTAATGACCTTGGCTAAGGCCTGCGCATTTCCGGCGTTCAAAGTCGCTAACAAGACCACTTCATCGCCGCCTAAGCCGTTCGGGGTCGCTTGCCGATATTGGGAAACAAACGCTTGCTGACCCGGGCCAAAGCCGACGGAATTCGGCGGACGGATCGGGTTCACCTGCGTTTGAAACACGCTCTGGCCCGACGCACGCGAGTGGACCTCGGCCGTCACCGTGCCATTGAATTCGCTGTACCGCAGGGTGTAGAGACTGCCGTCCGCGGGGTCGATTGCGACCGTCGCCGCTGCGCCCACCGCGGGTCCCGAGTTGGTGCAGTCGCTCTCGATATTGGCGGTCAAACAGAAAAACCCAGCCGCCACACCCGCTGCCTGTCCGCTACTATTTTGTCCACCACCACCACCGGAGCCGTTTCCGTTCGAAGGGTCGGCATCATCATTGCCTCCGTTTAGGCCTCCATCCGGCCAACCACTCGATCCCGCTCCATCGTCTGAAGGTGCGGGAGATGGGTCCGAGGAAAAATCGGGCCAGGGACCGGGGCCTGGGGAAGTCGGCGAGGGGCCAGGACCCGGACCCGGTCCAGAATTTGGATTAGGCGTCGGTTGGGGTGGGCTCGAGGGTTGTGGAAGCGGAGGCGGGAAGGGCCCGTAGGGCGGATAATTCCAATTCGGCGGCCAATAGATCGGTGGATTTGGCGTGGGCCAGGTCAACCGTTGCCAACCGTGCCAACCCGGTTGGCGCACTCCCACACCCGGATCACTGTCAAGAAAACGCCCATCCGCACTCGCGGTCATCGTCCCCACGACCTCCCAACGACCCACGTCATGGTTGAAACTGACGAGCGCGGTTTTCTCACCGGCTGGTACCTTCTTACCCGTCGTTGGACTCGCCAAATTAGGGAATCGCACGGGGACGGGGCGATCAAAATTGCGAGGTCCGTCTGATTGAACGGTGATATCCAGGACATGCTCGATCCCAGCCGGGAGCGGTTCTGGCAAGCGATCAGCCGAGACGGGCGCAATCCCGACGCGACCACCCCGCTGTCCGTTATCATCGAAGAGCGAGTTGGCGGGAACGGTAATCTCTACGCCGGCCATCAACGGGTTCGCAGCCACCACGGAAGGAGGGAAAGCAATCTTCGTATCGGTCGTGGTAGATACCGGCTGTAAGGCACCCGAGGGTACTAAGGGTAAATAAATAATCCCACTAGAATTGGCCGGGTTCGTGGCCACACCCGCGACAGCTTCCCAAGCTTTGCCGACCACCGGATAATACGCTCCGTTGGGCCACGAACTCCCCTCTGCCAGACGCCCATCGACGTGCACAAAGAACCGGCCACTCGGAGCGGGTTGAAGTCGGAAGAAGCCATTTTCATCCGTCTTCGTTCGCAACGTTTCTTCGGCACCATCCACCGTCACAATGACACCTTTCAGAGGCTGGTCTTGGCCATTTGCTAACTGATCACTCGCCAGGACCCGCCCGACGACCGCGGTCTTACCTACCGGGGTTATACTGAGCGTATCAAAATCGACCACCCGCATCCCTCCAGGGACTCCGTCGGCATCCGGGTCAAAGAGTTTGCCCGACGCATCCTGCAAACCAGTCCCATCCAACGTGGCCCGAATCCGGGCACTTGCTGGTAGATTTTCCAAGTAAAAGAGCGTGGCTTTCCGACGGTCCGACGAAAGTTCGACCCGACTCAGAATCCGCCGACCGGCAAAAGTCGCGAATAAGTTGGTGGTGCTGAGCACCGTGCCGACAGCCAGTGGTTGATCAAAATCAAAAATCGTTTCCCGCGTGACCGCAACGCCCGATTCCCCATTGAAGGGCGAAGTTCGGACGACCCGAGCCGGCTGAGTTTTCGCCAAGCGATACGCGCTGAGGTAGGTTTGGCCGGGTGAACGCGGGTCGGACCTCCCCGCATCCGCATTGTCCAACGGATTCAGACCGGGCGTTTGAAGTTCGTAGACGTCATCAATGCCGTCACGATCTGAATCCAACGGCTGCGCCAAGGAGACACTCAAGATCCGATAAAAGGCCTGCGACGCCAACGCGGTGCGGTCCCGGAGCACACCCACTCCCGCCAGCCCCAGGGCCGCGTCTTTGGGCAGGAACGCCTGTTCAATTCGGTCTCCGCGAAGCAGAAGATAGTACCGGTTGGTGTCGGAAGCATGGGTCACCACCACTGCGCCATTGGTCAGGACCAACCCCTTCAAACTGAGTACCTGAGCGCGAACATCAGGTGCCGCCAGGCCGCCGAGCAGACACAGCCAGGAAACAACGGCCCACCGGAGCCGCCGTAGGTTGAAAGAAAGGGAGTTCATGTGCTTTCATTTCCTATTTGCGCATAAATTCTCCCGATCTTACAGCTTTTTTTACGATTATTGCGCAACCTTGGTTGACTGACTTCGAAAACACGGAGGAGCGATCGTTGCTACCAAACAAGCTTTATCCTAATCGTGAGCTGCCGTCAGAGCCGTGTTGGCGATCGGAAGGACTATCGTCTGAGTTGTTTCCCCAGTCCCGAAAGTGAGAATGCCAGACTGGGGGGTATAATCGGTCGAACCCGCCGTCTGGCTGGACGCGGTGTCCCTGACTTTGACCGCTTTGCTGTTCCCTCCCGTTCGGCGCAGCTGCAGGGATACGGTTCCCACATTCTTGAAAACATTCGTTCCGGCGACCGCCCACTGGATTTCCCCGCCCGCCGCCATCGGGGAAGGTCAGCCGGACATTGCTCGGGAAGTCGACTACCGAACGTTCCAGGGGCCCGCTGGCATACCAGATTTCACGGGGGTCGCGATCCTGCGGCCGACTGCGCGACTGGATGATTCTAGATGGTATCAAACACTGGATCGAACACGGGGCCGACGTTGCGGTCCCATCCCGCGGTATGATCCAGCAAGTGTTGGACGGTGATTTTCGTGATCCGGGCATCTCCCAAAGTTCCGCCGAGTGGCTGAATTCCGAGTAAGGCGTATACAGGCGTATTGTAGGCGAGCTTGCCGGAATCGACGAGTTTGGTAATAGCGGACCCGGTTAGGGTTTTGGAGACGCTGGCCCGACGCATCAAGCTGTCCGGTTGTATCACCGCAGTCTTGGCCCGATCACGCCAGCCAACGCCTTGACGGAGGACTAGTCGATCGTCTTTCAAAACCGCGATGGTTCCGACCTCGAAATTCCTGGGGACCATGAAATTAGTCATCGCGTGGACCAGGGGCGTCAATTCCGGCACAAAGGGGCCGGATGACGGAAGCGGATCGGCTCCGCACGCAGTGGTCGCACCGAGAAACAAGATCCGTCCAAAGCCTCGGAGCGAACATAAAAAAAGGGGCAGGCGAGTTGAAAATTCTAGAGTGGTCAACCCGCCACGCGGAACCGCTGAATCAACACCTGTTCCATTGCCGATTCTGCCGATCATCGCTAGGGTGCGAATGCAATAGGATTTGATTGTGAAAACGCGAGCTAGTTTTTTGAATCCCGGGGCTTGGTCGAGGGCGGTCCTCTTGCTCGCGAGCCCCGAGGCGTTGAGTCAGGTGAAATTGGCCTTCGAGAATCCCAAGCCGGACGCCGTGTTCAAGGCGGGGGCGGAAGTTCCGGTGTTGCTGACCGCGTATGCGCCCAATGACTTCTTTCCCGCCGCCGCGCTTTTCGCGAATGGAGAACCCTTTGCGCAAACGACCTATTGCTGCCGGCTTTGCCCCTGCGCCTATCCGCTCAAGGGCGTCACCACCACGCTTCAGATCCCGGCGCCGTACGATCCGGAACGTCCCTCATCGGAGCCGTGGCGCGGCTGGAGGTTTTCGACGCCAGGCACGTATGTGCTCACAGCCCACGCCACCAGCCTGGCCGGCGCCGTCGCGGACGCGCCACCCGTCACCATCCGCATCGAGGCGATCGATCTGCATTTGCGGATCACCGTCTCGTCGGATGGAATGATTCACTTCGTGCTGCCCGAGGGTTCGCTATTTCCCGAAAATCTGGCGCTTGAAACGAGCCACGATCTGAAGAACTGGCAGCGACTGGGGCCCTTTGAACCGGGCAACGTGGCGGCGTTTTTCCGCGACGTCCCGGATCCGAAGGTGAGCACGCCGCGTTATTACCGCGCGGTGTCAATACGTTAACCCGTCCAGCCGCTGCCGTGGGTTGGGCAACTCAATCGGCTCCCGGCTCGCGATTCCAATTCCTTTGAGCTGAATCGCCGGAAGCTCAAAAACAGAAGCCGATTTTGACGGGACGCCCAACGTCAAAGTCATCATCGCCAGCCGACGCCCCGCGCCGCAATGGCCGACGACGAATTCCGTCTTAACTAAACGTTCCACCGCGTTTTGTAGGTCGTCGGCCTCCGGGTTGTCTTACCGCCTATTTCACCCCCAGCACCGCACGGGGAGGCGGTGCGGGAATGCCCGGCGGAAGCGGCACCCCACGTTCGCCACCAGACAGATCGACGACCACTCCTGTGCCAGGCGGAAGCGCGGAGGGCAGTCCGACGCCGCCGCCGCCGCGGAAGAAGCTGGTGAGGGTCCACACACCGCGCCCCAGCGTGCCAGCGACCAGCACGTTGTCCGTGTAATCGTAGTGCAGGTCGTACACCAGTGCTTTCGGAAGGCCACCTGTGAGCGTCGTCCACGCGGTGCCTGCGGCGCCCGGCCGTCGCATCTGCCACACACCGCCGACGCCCCCAACGAGCAGGACCGTATTTAACGGCGACGGAGCGGGGCTGAAGACCTCGACAGTACGAAGGCTGGTCGTAAAGGTCGCGATATTGGCGGTGAGATTCATCCAGTTCACTCCTTCATCGAAAGTGGCCCACACCCGGCCCGATCCGGTCGTATCGACCACAAAGAGGTGCGTATAGTTTTGCGGATCCATTGCAATCGCCCGGATACTACTGCCGGGATAGCTGCTGAGCGTGGTTATCAGGCCGCCGACCGTGGTGCGGTGTTTGATTAAAGTGCCGGCCGCAACGTAGAAAACATCGGGGAATGGGATCCCGTTGAGCCGCCCGCCATACGCCATCCCCGGATTGCCGGTGGCGTAATTTCCTACGAAGAAACCCAAGAAACCCAGGTTGGCGAAATTATCGCCTCGATCGAAAGACTCATAGATACTCGCGGTGCCGATCAACATCCGGCTTGGATTGACCTTGTTGAGCACATACGGATTATAGAACTGGATGTTCGGATCGACGGCGTCGATCGTATTCCCCGATCCACCTCCCGAGGTGATGTTGTGCCCCAGTGCCACATATCCGCTAACATTGACATTCGCGGCGTTAAATGTGAGCCGGTAAGCCGGCAGTCCCGTGAAGCCCATATAGCGAATCGATTGCCCAGGGTGCGCCACCTGGTCGGCGTCCACTGCCGCATTGCCTCCGTCTCCCTGCAACAGGTCGCTCGAAAGCCCACCGCCAGGTGTCAGCTGAAAGGCGAACCCGGTGTCCTGCGTGCCAAATATCGTTACGTTGCTCACGGGATCGTAGGCGGCAGAATGCGCTTCGGAGGGGTTGATCGTCCCATTGAGCGAAGACCAACTGCGGGTCCCAAGCGCGGAATTCGAGAGTTTGAAAATGCCGCCGTCATTCACCTGAATAATGCTGCCCGCGGCGTCAAAGGCCATTCCGCGGGAGTCGGCGTGCGGCGAAGTGCCGTTCGCGCCAGTCATGACCATGTTGGCCCACGTCCCGGAAACATTGCGAAAGACATTCGCGCTATAGTTGTTCGCGCCATTCGCGTTGAGGAACGGTGAATCCTGGCGATCACCCGATATCCACACCGTGTTTGGGTCAGTCCGATCCGCGAGCAGCGCGCCGTGAATGTCGCCCTGAGCGCCGGGAAAGATCACGGGGGAGGGCACGCCCAAGGCGGTCCAATTCGCGCCTTGATTGGACGAACGATATACATTGTCCAATGCGCCACTGGAGATCACCGCCGCGTACACCACATCGTTTCCCCCGCTGTGGTGAACCGAGAGCAGGACCCGCGCGCCGGCGACGACGACGAAGCCAGCACCATTCGCGCTCACCCAATTTGCGCCGGTATCCTCGCTGCGGTAAATCGTACCATCACTCGCGGCATAGAAGCGGGTCGATACGCCAGAATCGGGCACCAAGTCCGTAATGGTAAAAGTGGTAATTCCGCTGACAATTTGTGAGTACGTCGTCCCGTCATCAACGCTGCGATAAACACCTGTCGAGGTGCCGGCGAGAACGACCTGATGGCCGGAAACCAACGTCGTGGTCGGCACCATTGCCCGAATATTCCGGTTGGCCAACGTGGTTCCAACGACCGTCCACGTGGCACCACCGTCGGTCGAGCGGCCGACACCAAAAAGGTCGCCACCATCGCCCGCATAACTGCTGGTGTGGCTGGCGCCGACGAAAATCACGTTCGGATTGAGCGGGCTGATCGCAATTGAACCCAAGGAAAGGCCGGGCAACGCCTGGTCGGTCAACGGGGTCCAGGTCGGAGTGGCTGCCGTCGCATCGGTGGTCTTCCAGACGCCGCCGCTGGTGGCCGCAACAAAGAGGGTCGCCGAATCGGTGGGACTGGGCGCTACGGCCTGTATTGAACCCGACACCGGATTGGCGCCGAGGGCGCTGGTGATTCCCTCGTCCTGCCCATTGATAACCGGCCCGCCGCCATTTTGCACCCATACAGGACCCGCCAACGCGAGCGGGCTGGCGGCCATGTGCAAGAGCGCGGTGGCCCGCAAAAGCCTGGCGCGAAAACGGAGCCGGGACGAGTCGTTAGGCAACGCGGACTTCGCTGCCGCGTTGTGCGGACGGTTTCGACGAGGTTTCAGGGGCAGTGTGTTCGAGACAACTGTGTCCCCACGCAACGCGTTGGTGATCTCTGGCGTCATAGGTGTAAACGTTGAATAATGCCGGTTTAGCTAACAGTCTTTTCGGTTCTGCGCCCGCGAAACTGCCGGGCCAGGATGAGCGCTACCACCGGCGTCAGTAGCAGGGCTGACGATTCCGGTACCGGCTGCCCCGGCGTTAATATTAAATCGTCCACCAAAAAGTCCCAACCGTTGCCCTGGGCGTTTGGCGTAGTAATGGTCACCCTCGTGATCGGGCTCGCGACGACCGACGATAACGAGAACGAAAAGAATCCGTTGACGTCCGTGTTGGCCAAGACGGTAGATGTTTGGCTGCCCACCAAAGTTACGCCAGAAAAAGCAGATACGGTGTAGTCTTCCGGAATCGTTTGACCGTTGAAAAGCAAGCCAAGCACCGAGATAGCCAGGTAAGAGGGATCGATGTCCAGCGTCATCGTACTGAGCAGCGAGACATCCGCGATATCGGTCGTGCCGTATAGGTTCTGGGCCGATCCGTGGGTTGGGAACGATGCCAAGAAGCCCGGACTTCCCAGCGCCACGCCGCCGCTGAGGGTATAAATGCCGGGGCTGGAATAGGTTTGCACCGCCCCCGCCGCAACGAAGTTATTCGGCTGTAACGCCAGCAGCGGCTCGGTCTCGAAATTGATCGTCAACTGGGCCATTGCCTCCGGAGCCAGGTGCAGCAGGACCGCAGCGGACATGAGGGATAGGCGGCGCGCAATCGTGGCGCACCCGGACAAGTCGTGCTTAAAGATGAAGCTCATGAGTTTTTGGGGGATGTTGCGTTCAAAAGATTGTGGCAACCGAAATAGGTAATCGCTTTTTAAAAAAAAGCGTCGCTATGCTAAGTAACAAATCCGCGGGTCGGCAAGCAAAAGATTGAAGTCCATTCCCACCTTCCCACATTCGGGCAGAGGGTTTTAGCGAACAAGTTCGCACATTTAACACCTAACAAAGCAAGCTCCTGGCAATCCAAAGCCTGGATAGGCCGTGCTTTTACTTGCACGGTGCACCGCGTGCTGACAGCACTCCGTCTTCTGCTCAAGAAACGCGTCTTGAGCAATCCTGCGCGCAAGAATCCATCCAGAGCCGCCTGAGTGAAATCCTGGCCGCCCGACGTTCCATCACCGCCGACAGGGCCGCCCGCCTCGGCTGATTTTTTCGGGTTGACCCGCGCAACTGGCTGAACCTTCAAACAGCCTATGTCAACTTCGGCGCCGAATCGATAAGAGAGTGACATCGTCTTCCATGAGGTGGCTATCAGAATGCTTTTCCAGTGCTTCGCACAGGTTGCCATGAATCCGATCAAGCGAAAGAGCGGATTTCTGGTTGGCCAGAAACGAGCACAGGCGTTGCTCCCCATAGAGAGGCGGCGTCAAGTGCTTCGAATTGGCCTCCGTGACACCGTCCGTATAAAATAAGAGTGCCTCGCCCGGCTTTAACCGGAGACTAACCGTTTGGACCGGCTGCTCCAGGGAGGCAAACCCGATCAGCCGACCGGACGGACCTGGTACCGGAGCGGCATATTCGTCGGGCTTAAATAGGATCGGGGCCGGGTGCCCTCCGACGGCGAGCGTGATCAAGCCGGTCGACGTGTTGACCCGCGCAATGACCAAGGTTACAAACATCCCGTTAGGATTATCCGCCGCAATGGCGTTGTTGAGGCGATGCATCAGCTCCCCAGGATCGTGCGTGGTGGTCGCCAAATGCCGCAGCAAAGTGCGCACCGACGTCAGAAACAAGGCGGCCGTAATGCCTTTGCCCGTGACATCGCCAATAACCAACAAATGTGCGGACTGATCGACGCTGACATAGTCGTAAAAATCTCCCGCAACTTCCTGGGCTGGATGGAGCAGCGGTGCGACTTCATAATGCCGCTCTAATTCCGTGGGAACCGTACTCGGCAAATAGGCTTGTTGAATTTCGCGCGCGAGGGCCAGATCACGTTCCAAGCGTGCTTGATCCACGAGCCGGGTTTGGAATCGCTGGTTCTGCAGGCTTACCGAAACCTGAATCGCAATGGTCGTCAGCAACATCAATTCTTCGTGAGGAAATGGAGGCCCCGGCCGAAAACGATCCAGCAGCAGCGCACCGATCGGTTTTCCTGCTTCATCGTGCAATGGGGCACACATGAAGGACTCAACGCCCAGCTCCACGAGCGAATTTCCACCCAAATTGCGCAAGTCCGACGGCTGCGACGCCACGAGACCAATATTTTCAGCGGTGACTCGCCGCAGCAAGGTCCGACTGAAGTTCTGGTTCGCCGCCGGCCCTCCTGCTCGCATCTCGCTGCCCACGACCCGCAGTTCGGGCAGCGGACCTTCGATCAGGAGTATTCGATCAGCCCCAAGAAATAATTGAAAAAGATGACTCGCCACCCGACGAAATAATGGCTCCCGCCCAGTCACCGTTCCCAAGCTCCGGGTCAAATCAAGAATGGCTCGCAATCGATGTCCCGAAACGTCTCGATAAAGCTCAGGGCTGGCGGGACCAGCGGCCGTTTGACTCAGCACCCGCGCATTTTCGAGGGCGACGTCTTCGTCCGCAAACCGGAGGCCAAACGGACCCAACTGTATCTGGTCGCCCGATTCAATTTGAACCGGCTGCAGAATCTTGCCCCCGTTGACGTAGGTTCCATTGCTGCTCCCGAGGTCGACCACCCACCACTTTCCACCCTCCCGACGGATACTTGCGTGGCGGCGACTAATTCCCAGATCCGCAAGTACGATTCCTGCGTCCGGAGCCCGCCCCAGATCTTGCCCCGAGTCCTCCAATTCAAAAACCCGCCCGACCATCGACGGTGGGCCGGTGAATACGTTGAGGGAAGCCATCGAGAATATTGGAACGCCGATTCAGCGGTCGGTAAAGTGGTAATAAGGGGCGAATACTCATCGGGGCAAGCCCGCCAACCTCTCAAATCTAGGCCTAAATCGCTTTAGAACCCTCCGTCCCACTCCGAACATGGTAAAACCCTCCCGCCCGCCTGGTCTGCAAACTCCAATCCCGGTTTGACTTGGGAATCGGGCGGTTTAGTATATTGGGTTGAACAATTCGACGAAAGAAAATTTCCGGTAACCGCGGAGCGTCGAGCATTCAAATTCGTCTCAGCAACTTGTCTTTATAGTTTAGGATAATCCTATGCAAAAAACACTATTAACATTAGCAATCGCGACGGTCGCCGCGCAGGCGTTCGCCGCTACTCAGGTTGAAAACTTCAGCTGGACCGGTGCGACCCTTACGGGCGTGACGACAGCACAAGCGACCGTCCCTGGCTTCGCCGGCGGCGGCGTTTTGAACAGCATCACCCTGGCAATCACCGGCACGTCCGTGTCGGGTTCATTGACGGTGACCAACGTCACCGGACCCCAGATCACCTCTGGAGCTGACTTGATTGGTACGCACATCCTGTCCCTGGGTGGCCATTCTCCAGGTTCGACGACGATCGCACCATTGAACAGCGCCGTCAACAAAAGCGCCGGTGCTCAGTTCATTGATCCCGGTCTGTCCGCGACTTTCAACATGCTCCAACTGCTCGGTGCGAATACCACCGGCGCGGTGGTTCCCGGCAGCCCGGCTGACTTCACGGGCGGCACGGTCAACGTGTTGGTCCGT
>JAYVTS010000068.1:0-8175 GCA_043788645.1 Verrucomicrobiota bacterium | reverse complement strand
GCTGTGCTCCGACCACCCGCGAGATGCAGTGATAAACCGCCGTCGCCCCACTCAACTTGATTCGTGTCATAAGCTAGACATCCACGCTGCCACACCACCGAACCCCCGTCAACACATTTATGCAATCAAAATGATTGCAAACTAATGTAAATTATATATCATGTCATTTAAAAAACATTTCACTACCTCTAAAAATAAATTAACTGACAATATAAATTCACATTGCACTTAGCTGCGTCAACACAGTTATGCAGTCAAATTGATAAATTTTTTGTAAATTATTTTTACACAATAATTAGAAATTTTATGATAGTTATTGTGGATTATCATATAATTGCCCATGCCAATTTGTAAAATTAATTAACATTACATTTTGTTTACAAGTATTTGTCAAAATACATAGCATGACATTTTAAATATCAAAGACTGTCAACATCATATACGTGTTAATATGTATAAAAACGTCAATATAATGTACATGATATTATATATTGCTATAACCCTTTGTCTTCCCGCGGACCGTGCGGCGTGCTAAACAGCGTCAAACATGCAATCCCACGAAGTCCTCCGTGAGGTCCTCAAGAGCACCTCCGCCAAGCAGATTTCCGCTGACCTAAGCCTTTCCCTCTCCTTGGTCTACAAGTGGGCGGAGACTCCGGACGCTGACGCCCTTACCCAGTCTTTTAACCCACTCGACCGGGTGGATCAGTTGTTCCAATCTACAAAGGACCTGCGTCTACTTCATTGGCTGTGCGAACGGGCCGGTGGATTTTTCATCAAAAATCCTAAGATTACCCATTCGCATCCAGATTATCTCATCCCGGCAACGAACCAAATTGTGCAGGATTTTGCCGATCTTTTGTCGGTCGTTTCGAACGCCGCCAATGACAATTGCATCACGGGCGTCGAAGCCAAAAATATTCGTAAACAGTGGGAACAACTCAAGTCGGTCACGGAGACTTTTGTTGCGTGTTGCGAAAATGGAAATTTCGAGAAACTGAAGGAAGTGCCCTTAGTAGACCGATCCTAGCCCGGATATTTCAATACGAAATTCGGACGCGATAGAACCGTTTGAGGTCGGACACCTCATCCACCACCTTAGAGCGAAGTTGCGGGGGGGTTACTAGATTCGTCAACGACTGCCAGACGGGCGGTAGGGCGGTAGTAAATTCGACCTGATTGGTTCCGGAATGGGAGCTTTCCCAAGAAATTTCATGTCGATGACCGGAAAGTTCAACCACATGGACCGAAAGAAACGAAACATCGAAGTAGACTAATGTGTCGAGACTAATCGTTCGCGAATTCGTGTCGAATTGGAGAACGGGCAGCGTAGAAAAAACACCCGGCGCATTGAGGATCACGTTAGTGAGCGGGCTCCGGAATCCAACGAAAGAGTTCAGACTGGCGAGGACATTGGTATTGCCAACCGCTCGCCCGAATACCGTGAATCCTCCCGAGTTATTGGTGCGATCAAGCCCGACGCTGTTATCAACGAGATTAAAAAAGAATTCACTGGTAGCTGAGTTCGGGTCGGCGGTTTTGGCCATGGCGATGGTTCCCGCCACGTTGCTTCGGAATGGGCCGACATGGATTTCATTCGTGACCGATTCAAAGGCATTGATGGCCGCAATTTGGGCGTTGGTGGTGGACCGGTGGTCTATCCGAAAACCACCACCTTGAATCACAAAATTGTGAATGGCCCGGTGGAAGAACGAGTCCCGGTAGGCCCCGGCATCCACATATCGTTTAAAATTGGCCACCGTGGCCGGTTTCTCTTGATCGAACAGTTCGACCTCTACGTCCCCCAAAACCGTGCGGAATTGGACTAGGCTATTGGCGTGGGCTCCAATCATTGTCAGCGAAAAAATCACGGCTCCGATCATAAAAATAGGGCGAATCACAGGGAATAGGGATATGGCATTCATAGCTATTGAGTCCAAATGGGCATTGGAAACGGAGAAGCGGACTTTTCGGGTGACCCCTAAAAACGGAATTCTCCGGGATCGATCTAACGAAAAATATTAGCGACCAGGGCATTTGTCGAATCTCATCAGACTATTGACCGGATACGCGTCGATTCTACGCAAGCCTTCTTCGCGCCAGCTTTGGCGTATCTCGTCGTCGTTCAACTTGGTTTTTTAGGGTCATTCGCTGGATACCAGAATCACCGGCGGGATGATTTTTTGTCGTTGTGCTTTGAGATAATTTTTGCAAGCTCTCCGCGGATGACACCGTTGTTCACATTGACGGCATAGCGATGGTCTGGTTCGATCAATTCGCGACCAAATTCACCCCCGGCACATTCTACGATCAAACCCCCGGCCGCAATATCCCACAGGCGTACACCTGCTTCAAGGTAGGCGTCAAAGCGGCCGTCGGCGACATAGGTGAGTGCTAATCCGGCAGAACCCATGAGGCGGATCTTTCGGACCCGATGAATTAATTCGTTCAAGACTGGTAACATTTGATCCATTGTCCGTTGACTTTTAGCGAAACCCATCGTGACAATCGAATCAGATAGGTTTTTGCGGTGACTTACGCGGATTCGTCGACCATTCAATTTTGCAGGACGTCCTTGGAGTGCCGTCCACAGCTCGTCTTGAAACGGATCGTATACAACACCGGATAGGGTCTCAAACGCGCCGGTTCCGGTGCCGGTACTCGTCCGAGACTGCAACGCGATACAGACACAGGCATGGGGAATGCCGTAGGCGTAGTTGACTGTGCCGTCGATGGGATCAACCACCCAGCGGAAGTCCGCGTTCTGTACCGCTTCCTCATCGTAGCCTTCCTCGCCCAATACGGGAAGGTCAGGAAAGTCGGTGGCAAGAGTCCGAGTGATGAGGCGTTGGCAGCGAACATCCAGGTCGAGTTTGAGGTCATGGGCGGTGGCCTCGTTGACCTTCTTGGTGCGTCGCAGGTGTTGACGCATCACAGCACCGACGGCGCGGGCGGCGGCGACCGAAGAATCGAGGGCGGCGTTAAGGAGCGTAGAATTCATCCGTAGGCCGCAACCAAGCACGTCCCGAGCGAAAAGGGAAGAAAACCTCGGGATCAGCGCGAGCAATTGTTCGGGATGGATCGGGGCCAAAGTGCCATTTTTTCAAGCAATGACGAATTGAAACCTGTTTTGGTTGGTTCTAAAAAACCTTTTGCCCCGATGGGTGTGGGTCCGCATGTTGGCCCCGCTTTTGGTTCGGGGCGTAGCGTAGCCTGGTAGCGCGCTTGTTTCGGGTACAAGAGGTCGTGAGTTCGAATCTCACCGCCCCGACCAATGAGTTTGTTTTGCGCACGTGGCGAAATTGGCAGACGCGCTACTTTGAGGTGGTAGTGCCGAAAGGCGTGCAGGTTCAAGTCCTGCCGTGCGCACCATTTTTTTGGTGAAAACAAAAAGCCCGCGGAGAAATCCGCGAGCTTTTTTCGGTAAAAGTATCGGTCCGTTGAGCGGAGAGGCCTCACCCTTCCGCCGATACTATTGGACTGGCGGCAACGGGGGCGGGGGAATATTAAAGACCCGGCGCGGCGCTACATTCGGGTTGGGGTTAGGCGACGTAGCGGAAGCAGAAGAAGCAGCCGGGTTGTAAGTAGGCGCGCCTACCTGATAACTTGGGTTTTGGCCCGAGTTATTCGATATCGGAACTCCATCGACGAGAAAGGTCGTGCCGGAAGGTGCCGTCGGCGGAGGGGTGGCCCCAATATTATTTACCACGCCATTTCGGCCTATCACGGTCGGGCCCGCGTTGGCATAGCGGCTCGGAGCCACGATTGGCGGTGGTGGCACTCCCGGCTGCATATTTGGCTGAGGCGGAGCCCCGCCCGGTGCTCCGGGCACAGCTTTTGCCCCATTCTCTTTGAAATTCAAAGTCTGCTCAATGCCCGTATTGAGGATTTTGGCGGTTTCGTTTTGGTCGTCGATTTGTAGGGCTTTAATGTCGAAACTCTCCTCTCCTTCGCGAAGATCGATGTAAGAGGGTGTTTTGCCGCCTTGTTTGGTGACGATGAGGTATACTTTTTTTTCACCGCCCCACCGCGAGAAGCCCGTCAATTGAACGGTGCTCGGAGGTATCGGCGGCGGGGGTGGGGTGGGGTCAACAACCGGCGGTTGAGGCGGCGGGGTGGGGTCCAAGAGGCCGAATCCATTGCGAGTGGAAATGTTTCGAGCGTAGGTTGATTGCCCTTTCGGGGCTACCGAGTTGCCGACCTCAGGGAGAGGGAGAGACGGGGGCGCGTCATCGGCAGTCAATGGACCGGTCGATCCGGCCAACGACATTCCGAGCAAAAAGGTCCGCCAGGCGGATTTCATGGGACAACCATGCGTCATTCGGGAGCAAACACCACTCCGAACTTCTGGTTGCGTGTGGCGGTTTGGATTACAGGCGCGGTCGGAACCGAGTTGAGCCGGGCGCCTCTCGGATTGCGGAAACGCTCCGGCAAATACCCGACGACGTGATCGCTCTGATCACCCAACATCTCCCGCGGAATTTCCCGTCTTAGGTGAGCATCGGCATCCTCAACCGAATGAAAGCGCAAGCCAATCGATTATCGGGTTTGCTCTGTTTTTTTCAAAATCAGCGTCTCGCCACCGGATCGCGAGACCTTGATCTGTTATTGATCGCTCACATGTGAGCGATCATATTGTCGCCGAACGCGGAACATTTGATTTCGATCGCACCTTCCATTTGCCGGGCAAAATCATACGTCACCCGCTTGCTGGTAATCGCTCCATTGAGACCTTTGAGGACCAGATCCGCGGCTTCGATCCAACCCAGATGGCGAAGCATCATTTCGCCGCTGAGGACCACGGATCCTGGATTGACCATGTCTTTCCCGGCATACTTCGGGGCAGTACCGTGGGTGGCTTCAAAAATCGCGTGTCCAGTAATGTAGTTAATATTACCGCCTGGCGCAATCCCGATCCCACCGACTTGCGCCGCTAATGCATCACTCAGGTAGTCGCCATTGAGATTCAAGGTGGCAATGACATCGAAATCCGTCGGTCGGGTGAGCACTTGCTGAAGGGTGATGTCGGCAATGCTGTCTTTGATGACCAGTCCCGCTCCAGGCTTGTCGGCGGGGATTTTGCACCAGGGGCCGCCGTCGATTTCGAGGGCGCCGAAGTATTCTTTTGCGACCTGATAGCCCCAGTCTCGGAAGCCACCTTCGGTGAACTTCATGATGTTGCCCTTATGTACTAGAGTGACTGATTTGCGCCCATTCTTGATGGCATAGCTGATGGCGCTATGAATCAATCGCACGCTGCCGGAATAACTGACGGGTTTAATTCCCACGCCTACCCGGACGTCGGTTGGAAAATTCTTGATTCCCACGGCTGCCCAAAACTCGGCGGCGGCGGCCTGAGTACCGAACCGGATTTTCCTGAAATCCTTGGGAGAATTTGTGGCGAGGAAGTCGAGTAATTTTTGGGCCTCGGGCGTCCCGGCGGCGTATTCGATTCCGGCGTAGATGTCCTCCGTGTTTTCGCGAAAAATGACCATTTCAACGGCTTCCGGCTTTTTGACCGGGCTGGGGACGCCAGCAAAATACTGCACGGGTCGTAAACAAACGTACAAGTCGAGCATCTGGCGGAGCGCGACATTGAGGGAGCGTATGCCCCCGCCGACGGGTGTGGTGAGGGGACCTTTGATGCCCACCAAAAACTCCCGAAACGCCTCGACGGTGTCGTCGGGCAGCCAATTGTTAAAGCGTTTGAAGGCTTCTTCACCCGCGAAGACCTCCATCCAGGAAATTTTCCTTGTATTTTGGTAGGCCTTGGCCACGGCGGCGTCGAGAACCCGTACGCTGGCAGCCCAGATATCCGGGCCGGTGCCGTCGCCGCGGATAAATGGAATGATGGGGTTGGCGGGAACCGTGAGTTTGCCGTTGGCGATGCAAATTTTGCCGCCTTGGGGGACCGAGCAGGTGGTGTAGGCCATGAAAGCAGTTGGTAATAATTAGTGAAATACAATACCCCGCCCCTCTTCGGCACTGCCGGATGCGCGCCGCAGGAGCAAGGCTCGGTTTCTTTAACAGTGGGCTTTGGGACGAGCAAGAGCAGGCGCTGTGACGCTGAAAGAAAACCTCAATCCTGGGGCGAAGGCACTCCGAAAATTCCCCTAAAAAAAAGTACGGTTGCTTGATATATAACCAGGATTAATGATTAGAGCCCAGCGCCGTAAATTTGATGACAGGTTTAAATAGGTAATCGCTATCGAATATATATAATAATCCTGGTGCAATAGTTTAGTTGATCGCGTCATTGCTTCATGATTCAGAATGCGGAACCAACCTTGGCATTCGACTTCTGCACTCCACATTGGGGTCACATGGCTCGGTTGTTTTACGTTTTGATCTCGCTGTCCCTCTTTGGGATCCTGCCGTCCCTCCGGGCTGAACTCACAGACCGGCAGACGCAGGCGTTGGAGGGGATGGCGCGTGATCGTTACTCGACGCGCTGGGATCTTTTAAGTACCAACGAACTGGCCGCACTCCGCAAGAAAGTGGAGCTTTACCAGGCGGAATTGCGCACCAATCACCTCGTGGGGGGGCTGGTGGTGAGTTTGCGCTATACCGATACAAATCGGACCCAGGTGACGAAGTATGAGGCGACCGAAGACAGCGGGGCGTGGACAGGCTTTTACCTCGCGGGTCTGGCCACCCGGTATGCCGTGGAGCGAAAGCCTTCAATTTTAGGAGAGGTCCGCGAAGTCCTGAGCGGGGTGGAACGCCTCCTCAACGCCAGTGGCAGGCCCGGTTATTTAGCCCGGTTTGCGGCACCCGAGCGTGATCCGGCTTACCAAGCGGCCTACGCAACGTTTGGTGGGGCCGATCCCCAGCGGCCAGGATTTGGGCGGCTCGCGTTTCCGGGCACTAATGGCCTCGTCTGGCTGGGCGGACCTTCTCGCGATAACTATGCGGGCCTCAACCTAGGACTCGCTTTGACCCATCGGTTTGTTCGGGAAAGTGGAATCCGACAACGCATCAGCAACGTCATGGATCACTTGCTGACACGGCTGGATACGGACGGATGGCGCCTCAACGATGGGCAGGGAAATGTCGAATACCTCGATCCTTTGCTCTCCGTCGCTTTGTTGCGAACTGGAGCATCAACGAGCGGGCGAAGTTGGGCCGGCCGGTATGAGCAACAAGCGCGTCTCTACGCTAACCAACATCGGACGGATTCACCCCGACCCTTGGTGCCCGCCTTTGATGACTTGCGTCCCGCACTGTTTGCCGCTGCGGATTTGATGTCCCTGAGTCTCTTGGAAACGAACAAGACACGTCAGCTGTTGTATTTGGATCAGCTGACCAAACTTTGGCGTAGCGCGGGTCCTGAATTGAACCCATGGCTGGCGGTGGCCTATGTCGGGGCATTCGATCTATCGCCGAATGATTCCAGTGCTCAGGCCATCTTGCAGGGCGTGTTGGCCCAATACCCGGCACCGCCGCGCTGGGCCTCGAGCCATGCACAGACGACAAATCTGATCGGTGGCTTGGTGGAGGCCAACGGGCGAACCTGGTCCAAGGATGCACTCCCATTTCCCCGACGGCCCGTGAGCGCCTTTCAGTGGGCCCAGGCGGGCCGCACTTGGATTGCCGAGGATCTCATCGAACCGGTCGTCCATCCGGGAGTGGATCTCATTACGGCCTATTGGCTGGCACGGAATGCGAGCTTTGTCTGGCCTGAAGACCTCCAGCCGGTAACGACAAAATCATCTTCACGAGAATCGACCACCAAGAGGTCTGGGGCCAGCACGAACCTCGGAACAAATGCGGTTCCGAAAACGCTCGCTCCACCGCGTTGAGGTCCCGGCGGGGACTGTTTGCATTGTGGAAACAGCGGTGGAATCGCCGCAATCCGTGCAATTTCACGAGCGGGCGATGGTTGACACTCGGCAGCTCAGCAAAAGCC
Organism: Verrucomicrobiota bacterium; assembly: GCA_043788645.1. Classification (GTDB taxonomy): domain Bacteria; phylum Verrucomicrobiota; class Verrucomicrobiia; order Limisphaerales; family UBA9464; genus CANIZL01. The sequence continues at coordinate 266 of JAYVTS010000068.1, read as the reverse complement.
TTGAGTGGACAAATGTTACAGCCAAGTGAACTCCTGGTTGACAAATTGTGTTATGGGGCGCAACTATCGTGTGTCAGAGAGCTGATTCCGAAGTCTGGGAATCGCCTGCTCCGGCCTTCGCGAGCGCGATGGTCGTCGGGCGCTTCGGGATCCAAAACGCAGTCGGTTGTCCCCATGACTAAAACCACTGACCTCCTAAGTGAGGTTCTCCAAGACACGAAACATCCGTTCCGAGCGGTCGGTGATCGCCAGCGGAAACCCCAGAA
>JAYVTS010000067.1:0-32329 GCA_043788645.1 Verrucomicrobiota bacterium | reverse complement strand
ACCCATCGCAAATGCTCCCGGAAAACAAGAATCCACTCCATTTCGCCCGCGGAATTTCAAACCGCCCCTTTTCCACCACTTTCACGCCGCCGCTGACACTCGGTAAAAGAGCACCGAGAACGCAGAGAACCGAAATGCTCTGCTTTCGCGTTCTTTGCGTTCTCCTGCGGCCATGGGTTCGGAGAAACACCACCCACATGCGAATCGGGGAGCGCATCTCTGCACGGAGCATGGATCCCACCCGAATCCGCCCACATCTACGCGTACCCCGAAGACCCGTCGCCGACGCGCCGGGCGGCCAGCGGGGCGCCGGCCGGCCCGACGGAGTGGGCGTCTCCGCCCAAATTGTGAGCTTCCGCGGTGATTTCTTGAGAGTTCTTCGCGTCCACCAGGAGACTCAATCGTTCTAAACGCTCGGATTCATCGCTCAAAAGCAGCACCCGGATCCATCGCCGATGACCTAGTGGAATCGCCCATGAACTGACTCCACGCCGAGGGCGTCAGCTCCTTGGATTTGGGAGATCAGCGGCTGCGTAAGCGCTGCTGGAGGTGGGCCGGGATTTTATTGCTCGCCCGATGATGAATCTGCCGCAAGCTTGCGGCAGCCGAGTCAAAACTAAAGCCGTGTACCACTTCTTCGACCACGCCAAAATTGGAGAGGAAGACGGGACGATCGGGATGCTGGTGCATGACACCATGGCCTACAATCCCGCGGGCCCGCCAGGAACGAGTGCTCAAAGCCGAAGCCTCAAAAAGCCCACGCCGCCGCCGCCGCCGGCCATCGTCTTCGCTCACCAGCGAAAAACCTATGGGTAATGTACAGCCCGTCGGGAGAGGGCAGGGTGAGGGCGCTCCCTGCGTCGCGTGTGGGTGCCGGGGCGGCACCCGCCCCGGGGAATTTCGGACCGGTCGGCGCGACCGCGCCGGGTTTTCGGGGAGCGCCGGCAATGGGGGAGGATTCAAATCCGACCCAGGTACCGTCGCAGACTCAGCGTAGTTTCAACTGCTCCAAAACCGGTTTCACGATTCAACGCGTCCAGGCGTGGACGGTGACTAAAGTGTTCACCGGAACATTGACCGGAACCTCTACGACGGCGGGATTGATCGTCGTATTAATAATATTCGTCTGAAACCGCAGCACGGGACCGGAGTTGGGAGTCAACACCACTTCGATCGGGACATCGCGATTAAAATCACGCGCTTGAACTCTGATCGTGCGATTAGTTTTTGAGTCAAACTTCAGGAAAAAAGTGATATTCGTGCTCCCCAGCGGAATCAGCGTATCGTCGAAGGCAACGGTATTGAGGTGCGGGACCACGGGCGGAATGGCCAGCAAATTGGATCCAGCCGTCCGAGCGACGCTGGGAACGAAGGAAATACTCAATCCGGTAAAATCAATCGCGTCTACCCGAATGCGGCCGAAGTTTTCATTGGGCCGAGTACTATTATTAACGTCAATCGTACCGCTGCCCTCGACTCGAGTGGCCACCAATCGAACCGCTCCTCCCGACCCGCCATTCAACCCGCAAGAAACGCTGCCCGCGCCACCCTGTCCGTTGATACTTCCGCCGCTATTGAGAGCAATTCTGGTATTGGCAGCAATCAGGATTGCCCCACCGCCACCCCCACCGCCTCGGTTGAACTCATTGCCGCCCCCGCCCCCAGAACCTCCCACCAGATTAATGAGCAGAGGGCTGCCATAGACATTGCCACTCATAAAGAAAGCTCGGTTGGCATACACGCCACCACCCGGACCCGCACTGGCTGGATCCGTGCCCGTATCACAGGCGTCAGATCCATTTCGCCCGCCACCCGGACCATAGCCATTCCCACCGGCAAGCTGGTGGGCAAAGCCCGGTTTTCCTCCGTCGAAGCCACCCGGGCCACCGAAGCCTCCATTGTTGTCGGTCGCTGGCTGGCCAGAAATATTAATGGTGCCGTTAATCACTACGTCACCCTGGGACAGGATCGTGACCGGAGTATTCCGCTCATTTCGTTTAAAACTGAGCGTAATGCCAGCATTCACCGTGAGCGTCCGATAGTTTAGAATGCCATCCGACGGCAGTTTTACCACGGTATTGGTTTCAACCACCAGATCGCCCAAAGCACCCGTACTCCCGGCATTGAAGCCTTGGGCAATTGCGGGCGAGATCAGCCCGGCCAAGAAGCAGGCCACGAGCGAACCTCGCACGAAGCGAGGACTAAGGAACAGCGCGGTCAGTGTTGCGTTCATAATTGTAAAATAGATCGGCGTTAATGAGTTAAAATAGTTAAAATGAGTCCGAAACGAGCGCAACGGAGTGAAAGACGTTCGCCATTTCAAACGATCGCTTGGTCTTTGCAAAAGGGTGTGGCTTCATGGCTGGAGGATCACTCGGTAGAATTTGAGATCCGCACGGTCGGTTCCGCATTGGACCCGGAAACAGTCTGTTGCCGGTAACGGGTGGGTGGCGATTGTTTCCCATTCGAGCAAGTCAGGGCTCGCTTCAACATGGTAACGTCCCTGGGAAGGCCCGCTCCAGTCCAAAACCACAGTCCAACCCGAGGTCGCCAAACCGGCGACCGCTCCCCGAAGGCTCGGCGACGGTGGCTGCAATTCTAAACGCAATAGCCGAACCAGCGGCTGGGTGAGATGATTCGCCCCGCTCCCCAAAGAGCTGTTTCCGCCCGATGACGGCAGAGTGCCATCCGCGTTGGAGAATGCGATTACAATCGTCGGCTCGGACAAAACCAGTCCGAATGAGATTAAATCTTCCGTCGGCGCCGCGGGCAGCAGCAGATGCACCACCGGCTCGCCGACCGTGAACCCATCGACGATCAAATCACCTGCGGGCGCCGCGGGCAGTAAGAAGTTTACCACCGGTTCACTCACCGCCACCTCAAAGAGCGTCAGGTTGCCGGTAGGGGCGCTCGGAAGTACTAAATTCACCGTAGGTCCGCTCACGGTAATTCCACCGACGGTCAGGTCCCCGGTTGGGGAGGTCGGCAATAAGAGACTGACCACGGGTTCACTCACGGAGAGTCCTCCGACAGTCAGGTCCCCGGTTGGCGCCGTCGGCAAAAGCACGCTCACCGAATTTGCACCCACCACATAGATCTCCGGGTGGGAGGCTGCGTTCAGGGGATTGGTCCCCGCCTCGATTTCAGCCTTGTCCCACCAGCCATCGCCATCGGTGTCCCGATTCCGCGGATCCGTCCCTAGGGATTCCTCTTCGGCATTGGTCAGCCCGTCCCCATCAATATCAGGATCTAAGCGATCCGGGATTCCGTCGCCATCACTGTCCGCCAACGGATTTTCGGTGACCGTGAGTCGGACCGTTGCGGGTAAGGAATCCAATTCTCCGTCGTTGACCGTGAAGCGAAATTCGTCCGCCCCAAAAAATGCCGGACTAGGAACGTATTGTACCCGGGAACGGGCACCGTTGACCACGACCGGGATCGCGGTAATGAGTGCGCCGCGGAACTCGCTCAACGACCCAGTGGTTTGGAACAACTGCCCGTGGGTTGGCAATGCTCGGATCTTAAAACTCAACGGCTGATTTTCCGGATCCGTTCCAGCCAGCGATACCGTCACAAAATCACCCTGCTTAACGGTCACCCCCGCAGGGATGGCTTCGGGAGACCGATTCTCAATCACATTCACCGTGACCGTCCCGACGGCGGTTAAACCATGCGGATCTCGAATAATATAAGTAAACGAGTCAGCCCCGCTAAAATTAATAGTGGGTGTATACCGCAGACTCGCGGGCGCAACCACGGTCACGGTCCCATGGGCCGCCGCAGAATTACTCACAAATTGAACCCCTTCATCCTCCGGATCGGTATCGTTCGCGAGCAACGTTGCCTGTGTTACCTCGAGGCTGTTATTTCGGCCTACCCGGAGGGTGTCCGTCACGGCGACCGGTGGTAGGTTTGGGTTCAAGGGTCGGACGTCGACCGCATCTGGAATCCCATCGCCGTCGGTATCAACTAACAATGGGTTAGTCCCAAGGGCGACTTCTGCCCCATCCAAAAGGGTATCCCCATCCGTATCGGGATTCCGAGGATCTGTTCCCGCCGCCGTTTCCTGTGCGAGCGTCAATCCGTCACCATCCACGTCCGGGTCAAAGGCATCGGGAATGCCGTCCCCATCCAAATCTGCCAAGACGACTACGACCAGCGTCGCCGCGGCCGAGATCCCATTCGTATCCGTCGCGCGGAAAGAGATTTCGTTCGTTCCCGGAATACCCGTGCGGAAGGAAATGATGGGGTTAGTCGTCGTCACCGCCGGTGAAAACGCGAGCGTTCGGTTGGTGGTATTATTCCAACCGAGGCTGACGAGGTTTGCATTGGTACCCGTTAGGAACTCCGCCCGAACAACCGATGCCGCCCCCGCATTCAGAGTCACCACCACATTGGTGGATTGTCGTTCCGCTAAGATCAATTGCGCCACCGCAAGAATCTCGGGCGCCGCCACCACCTGGACCGGTAGTGACAACCGGGCAATGGCCGAAGCTTTACCGGTGTCGTCGGTGGCCGTGGCTGCGATTTCAATCGTGTTCCCGGAAAGCGTGCCGGGCACCGTGAACGAAAGCACGGTTTCCCGGCCATCGGGTAACGTCTCGGTCGCCGAAAATGCTCCGGTCAGTTGAACCGTGATATTTGTGACCTGGACATCGTCAGTGGCACCGACTCGCAGTTGAAACGAGGCGCCCGCCCGGACCGGACCCGTGGCTGGATTGACTCGCACCAACTCGACGGCGGGCGGTTGATTGGGGATGGTCTCAATGTGAAGGAGTTTTTCGACACCCGGATTTCCGAGGTGATCCGTGGCGAGTACCGAAAAATTCGCAGCGCCGCTGTCGGGCAATTTGACCCGAACACGAAACGGCGCGACGGTGACACTGCTGAGGTTGATCTGTTCACGCTGAAAGTAGAGCGTGACTCCATTCTCTGGCACCGCCAATACGGCCTCGAGTTCCACCGTCGTACCGGCGACGGGTAGGCGCCCCTCGACGATCCGAAATTGCGAGATGACCGGTCCCAGATTGTCAATCGTGTCGAAGGTACTCACGAACGGCTGACCCATCGCGGCATTCCCGGCGAGATCCTTGACCTGACTCAGCGCGAAGGTGTATCGGGTATTGGCCTCCAAGCCCATCACGGGAGTGAAGGTGACTCCCAACCCGCCCAAGACGACCGCGCTAGCACCGGACACGCCGCCCGACGGGCTCATCAGGGTCACGGTGGCATCCGCTTGGATGGGTTCGTTAAACGTTGCGCGAATGACCGCCCGCAGATCGATCTGGTTGGTCCCCGTTTCCGGGAAAAGTGAAACCAAAAGCGGTGGGGTCCCGTCGGCCGTGGTAAAGCTCGCCAAATACGGCACCGCCAAGGGTCGGCCGACCAGATCGCGGACCGCGCGTCGCCCCGGTATCCCCAAAAACTCCGGCCGATCACTCTCCAAGACTACGAGCTGATAGGTGACGCGGCTTCGGAGTGGCGCACTCGGGGTAAGTCGCACTCGCCGAAGAACGGCGTCGGGCGTGGTCAACAGCTCAACCTTCGCCGCCACTTCGCTACCATCCGTTGCTCGGAGAAAGACGCCTTCCGAGGTAACTAATTTCGGATCGAGCGCTTCACTGAAAATCAATTCCACCACGGAATTGATCCGCACGTGGTCGGCCCCCGCCAACGGCGTGACCGAGACGACTTCCGGCAAGGCTTCGTCCAATCGAAGGTCGCCGAGGTCCAACGCTTGGCCGTCCTGAGCCAAGGTGCCGCGAGCCCGCACGATTCCACCAAATTCTGGAACTTGAGCTTCCAAGTTGACCGCACCCAGCGGCACGCCCGTAAATCGGACGCGACCGTCCGTTCCCGTTGACCGTCCCGTCCGTCCGTCCGAGGCCCCCAAGGCGGAAAAACCAAGGGCCACGTCGGCATCTGCGACCGGCGTCGAACCGTCCGACCGCAACAAACGCGCGAGCACCGTGCCACTGGGAAAAAGAGTGAGAGTTACCTCATCCACTTCGCCGCCGGCCGCAATGCTGCCCTCGGCTTGCGCTGCCAAGCTAGCAGCTTGAGCCACTACTTGATAGACGCCGACAGAAACGTTGGCGATCCGGAATCGTCCATCGGGCCCGGACGCGACGACGATCTCGGCGTTATTAAACAACTCAGTGACGAGCCGTACGGTCACGACCGCTCCGGGGACGGCGGTCACGCCGTCACTTCCTACCACCCGACCCCTGACCTCGCCGACGCCGGGCAGGAAACCTTCCACGTCCGGCAGAAGTCCGCCACGGGTCACGGTCAGGCTGACGAGGGTGCCGTTGTGACTGTCCGCTGGATTTTGGGAGGTCAGTGACGCGCGATAGGTACCCAACCGCAAGTTCGCGAACGTGGTGCGACCATTAGCATCGGTATCGCGCACGTTACCGCCGGGAAGGGCGATTACCACGTTGGTTCCCGGCGTGCCGCGATTGCCGCGAAACACCTGCACGGTTACGGTCGCCCGGGCTTCGAGTTCAATGTCGCGCACCACCTGTGCCTGGTTCTCTGGAACTACCACGGCGGCGTCGCCTTGAATATCGCCCAACGATGGATCCGTGGCGTGCAACGAGACTTCTCCGGCCGGGATGTTGACCAAGCTGAAGTGGCCGTCGGGTCCGGTGGTCACGGAGCGTGCGGTCAACAGGCCGCCCGGGAAATTTACCTCCACTCGCGCTCCCGGCACAGTGCCCGAGCGGCTGCTGTTGATCACCGAGCCCGTCAGTTCACTCAGCGACTGTTCGATGAGTGACACCTCCCGCGTTTCCCCCGCTGTCGTCAGGTCAAATTTGAGACGGGCAGCGTGACCGGTGACGGGGTCATTGCTGAAAAGTTGGAAGCTGCCCAACGGTACCCCTTCGAACTGAAAGCGCCCGTCTGCATCCGTCGGCACGGTACCAATCGCGCCGCCGGGACCTGAAAGTGAGACTTGGGCAAAGGCGATCACGGTGATGCCATCGCGCAAGGTGTAACGTCCGCGAAGGGTGGCGGTGGGTTCAAGGCGCACGGTGACTTCGGTCGACGTGTCACGCACGACCGACGTGGCGGAGCGCCCAAAAATGCGCGTGGCGCTAACGTTGAGGTCCGCCAGCAGGCTATAAACTCCCTCGAACAAATTGGCGAATTGAAGCCGTCCGTCCGGCCCCGTAATTCCCTCCGCGTGATCCTGAGGGAAGGAACCGCCGAAGATTCGCACGTTGGCTCCCGCCGCGGGAGAACCCTCGGCGAGTAAGACCTGGACGCGAAGCCCTCCTTTGCCGAGCAACCGCACATCAACCGAATTGCCCACGGTGTGGGTGCCGGTGGGCAGTACGACGACATCAGCCCGCCCGACGAACCCGCTGGTCGGGTTCAAGGCCTTGACGCTATAGCTCACACCCCGGGAGCCATCATCCGCGAACGCCGGGAGTCCGAACCGCGTATCAAAATGCCCATCTGCCTCGGTGGTGACGACCAGATCGCCAAAACTAATCGCCACCTTGACGCCGGCGCCCACCAAGGTCACGCCATCCGGCTGGAATACCCGCCCGGCTAAACGGCCAGTCGCCTCGCGCGTTGCCGGGAACCGCAATACGAGATTGGTCGCGTTCGCATCGATGGAACTGGTCTTGCGCGATTCAACGATCACCTGTGGAAAAAACGGTGACGCCGCCTGCACCTGGACGTTGCCAACACAAATTCCATTGAAGCCGAACTGCCCAGTGGCCGGATCGCTCGTCGCATCGCCGCGAATAACGAACGCGGGGGCCATCTTGGCACTCAAACCGTCACTCGTTACTCGAACCTGGGCGCCAATCGGTACACCCTGACCGTTCAGCACGGTACCCGCGATGCGCCCGACGGGACGCAAACGGAAAAGGACCTCGCGGGTTTCGCCGTCAAAATTCAGTAGGACTTGCTTTTCATCGAAGGTGGAGGCACTGAAATCAGCTCCCTCACCATTGAGCAACGGATCGTAAACCCCTAGGAACGTTTTAAGAGCGCTGTTCAGAGCCGCCTCGGGATCATCTCGAATCGCCCCGGCCTCGGGTATCTTGGGGTTGTTGATCGGCGGATTCTCACCGGGAGCGGAGAGTTGAATGGCCTTTCCGAGCGGCAACCCTTCCCATTCGAAACGCCCCTCGCCATCGGCTTCCACGAAAAGAAAACCCTCATCGGTGGGCTGGCAGACAAAGGCGCCTGGTTTCGGTTTTCCGTCGGCGAACAGGACTCGTCCCACGACTCGGGCCGCGGGTGTAAGCCGGATGACCGTGAAATTTCCGTCGCCGGGTAACACCTCGAGAGTCGCCGCGCCGAAGCGGGGGAAATCGAACGTCGGATCCGACTTGGCCGGGCCGGCGGCCAGCGTTCGCTCGACGCCCACTGAGAGAGTGCGTTGACCCATGGGAATGCCCGTGACGGTAAAGAACCCGTCGGCATCGGTTCGGGCCAGTTCGCCGCCGCCGGCTACGAGTGCACCGGCCACCGGACGATCACCCCCAGCGGTCAGCACTCGTCCGCGGACGATACTGGTGCCCGGCAGAGCCATCTCGACGTAGGTCGCCAAACTATCCGTCACCGCTACGTCCTCCCGTTTACTGCCCCTACGCCCATCCGCTGAGAACGCTAGAATTCGGTAGTTGCCAATGGGCACGCCCACCGCAAACCAAGCCCCCGTTGTGTCCGTGGTCAGGAGGCGCACGGTGCTCTCTCCCAATCGCAAATACAAGTGCCCACCAGAATGGGGCGTCTGATGATCGGCCTCGGTCAGACGACCGTTCAGTGTGCCCCGGAAATCAGGTGTCCCATTCAACACCACTTTCAAAGTTCGCGTCGCGCCCGGAATATCCAGCGCACCGCTGATCCGACGCCCAAAGCCGCGGCTGTCCTTGACGTCGAGGCTAAAGACACCGAGTGGGACGCCGAAGAAGGAAAATTGTCCGCTGGTATTCGCAAAGACCCCACGGCCCAACTCGCGCGAACCAGGGTCCGGAAAAAGGTTCACTGCCGCCCCGGAAACGGGCGTGGTGCCGTTGCTCTCCACCACCTGGCCCATCACCGTAGCGCGACCACGAAACGTTAACACCACGGGCACGACCGTTCCCGATCGGCGCGAGTCGACGTCGACCGAATCATCAAACGTGGCCCGATCGAGCCCCTCCGCCTGCGCCACCGCCTGGTCAAACGAACCCGAGTTAAAAGCGGAGAGTAGGATCTGCTGAAAATTCGAGTCCGTTGCGAGTTGAGTGAGCTCGGCTTTCTGCACCTGGTTGCCCCGTACCGAGTCGAGGATCAATTGCGTGGCTTCGGGTGATAAACCCGTGGTGTCAGTGGTGGCGAGTGTGAACGGGATCCCAGCCAGGACGAAATCGAAAGAAAAATTTCCGGCCGCGTCGGTGAACGCCTGAGCGGGTCTTCGAATAAATGGGACGCACGCATCACGGCTCTGAACTTGGTCGTTGTAGACGAGGGTCACCGGCACACCCGCAACGGGCGCACCGGTAGCCCGCACCACTCGCCCTCGCACTTCGATGCCCTCTCGGTAGTTCGCTCGGACCGTCACGTCGCGAGTCAGGACCGGGTTACCCCGCGGATCGGTGACCACACCGGAAATCGTGAGTCGGCGTGGGATCAATCCGCCCACGGGCCGACGCAGGGTCAACAGCGCCACTCGTCCACCGGGTTGTACCTGGACGGAAGCCGCCGTGCTGCCGGTGTCGAGGGTGTACGCCGCGGGCTGGTTCACCTGTTCTTGAAGCATCGCCTTCGAATACAACACCGCGACGACGTTCGCGTAGTTGCCAATGCCCTGGAGAAAACAGGGCTTGTCGGGACGGCCGACCAACACTTCTAGATCTTGCCGCACTGAGAGGAGCACCGGCGCCAGCTCCTTGATGGCGGTAACGGCGGCCACTCCACCCGGCACCAGGGTGCCACCACAGGTCGGGTCAGATTGCAATTGATTGCTCGCGTCCGCGAACGCCCACGCGTAACAGCCACTTCCGTTCAGCAAGGTCCAGTCCCGCCGGACACCTGTTCCGTTCGTCTGCACGAGTAGGGCACTGAGGTGCGCCAGCGAAGCATTCGTAAGGCGCCAATGCACCATACCATTGGTGTCAGGCGACCGCGCCACTAGCCAACCACCGCGAGCATTCGCATAACTCAGCGTGCCGATGATGGCACTTTTCTCTGGACCCGCCGAGGCGTCACCCAGTTGAAGTCCTATTTCACCACTGCCCTTTGCGCCGACGTCGAAGGCCGCAAACGCCCAATTTTCTCCCCGCCCAGCCAAGTCTGGAGCCAGTCGCGCCAGCAACGCGGCGGCATCTTCGGTTCCAGCGCGCAGCAACTCGCTGTACAGGGCATTACGCCACTCGCGGCCCGCTTGGGTTTCACGCAGAATCTGATCCCACCCCGATTGAAACCCGCGCCCGCCCTGCCAATCGAGCAGTAAGTCCGCCAAGACACGATTCGTGAGGTCGCCGTAGAAAAGTCGCTGGCCCGCCTCGGCCAGTTCCAATGCTCGCTGGGTCACGATCGAACGTGCGATCGGACGCACACCGGCCGGCACCTGACCCGCCGTTGCCACACTCAGCGCTTGGCCCAACACGCGATCAGCCGCAACCCGGATAGCCGGCGGCAGGTTTGTTGTAAAATCAGGGAGTGAGAGAGAGTCACGCGAGAGCGCCACTCCGCGTTCATCCACCCCCATCGTGAGCACAAACGCTCCCGCGGCGGCGTCGTCGCCCGTCGTGAGGTTGGAGAACGCAATTTCACCGGTGCCTTGGGCCCGCAACCGGTAGCGCGCCGTCCCCGATTGACCGGGCAAAAGGTCACCGAGCTCAACGGTTGGGTTTTGTTCCGCTTCGAAGACCGCTCCACTTAAGGACGACGCGGGCAAGGTCACTCGCGCCCGATTCGCCGCCGAGGCACTGGTGTTGAGCACCGTAACGCTGGCTTCGTAGGGCTCGCCGGAGCGCACCGTGCGTGGATGGCTGAACGAAAGGGAAAACTTGGGATTGCGCACGAGCACAGAGCCGACGGCTTTACCGGCGATCTTCACCACTCCGGCCGCGAGCCCTTCCAAATCGGCCGTGAGTTTTATCTCCAGGACGTGCAGTCCTTCCTGCAACCCTTCGACGAGAAACTCCGCCTGTCCGCCTTCCCCGGGCTGGAGTCGGCCGATGTCGTCCGCCGTGCCGAACTTCCCATCCGGCCCGGCGCGTACCACCCCACGGGTCCGCAAAATCTCGCTGTTAGCCCCGACCCGAGCAGAGCGCAACGGATCGTCGCCGGGCTTAGCAAAGTCCGTACTGGCAATTCCGTCGGGTCCCGGTGGGAGCACGAGTTCGCCTTGCACATTGACTACACTCAATCCCGAACCGGACGGCGCGGCGTTCTCGGTAAACAATTGCACGCTGAAGAACTGGTGGAGAAAGCCGATATCCCCGGGAATCACCATGAGCGCCGGGATGGGTGGAATTTTGAGTCCTATATCAGGTCCATCGCTGTCGACGGGTTGAAATCCGATGGCTCGAACTTGAATATTAAGCCGGGCGGTTTCAAGCTCAGGCGGCAATTGAACCTTAGACGATAGATCCTGGTTAATCCGCTCGGCCTGTTTGAGACGTTCCTCCAGCTCAGCGGCAGGAATGATTTCCGTGCTTTGCCGGAACGTCGGGGTGACCACCGGTAGCTTCACCGGAATGGTTCGCCCATCGAGGACAAAGCCCACTTCAAATTCAACTGCCCGGAAATTATTCTCGTCAATGACAATTCCCTTCTCCGCAATTTCGGCGGAGGTCAGCGGCCGCGAGGTCACCTTACTCACCAGCACGTCGTCGAAGACATGAACGGGGACGAACGACGGGGAACCTTCGAGGCGCGTCGCGAGTGTGGTGGCGTCGACGAGTCGGATATTGTCGAGTTGATAATCACCGACCAGTGGGAGGGGTGGCAGCACAAGCGGCTGCCCCGGGGCGCCCGCGAGGAGGCGGGCCGGTAACGAAGGTCCGCGCAACGTGGCCTCGATATAAGCATTCTTGGCGAGGGCCGCCTCGCCGACGAGTTCGACCGCAACGGACCCGGCGATGCCCTTCGGCACCGACAGTACCGGTGGCGAAACGCGCAAAGCGGACCCCGTGATGTGATATTCGAGTGTGGTGAGGCTCGAAACGGCGGATCGTGTCGGTTGAACCGCCGCAAACCAAAACGCCCAGGCAAGTAGCCTGAGTCGTCGCGAACACAAAAGGTGACGAAGACGGTTCATCCTAGTATTTGCCCATCAATTCAAAGCTCAACACCCGGCGTTCGCCGCCGCCGTCCAAGGGCTCCATTCCGAAGTCATGTACCCGATAGAGCTTCGCGTTTTGGAAGCGCAGTTCGTGGAGGAATACTACCTCGTCGCCTTCCGGACGGTTCAATCCGCGAATGCCCGAAGTACGCGGAACCTCCACTACTAACAGATAGGACTCTTCCCCGGCTCTATCGAGATGGGCAAAGCCTAGGTGAGTTTCATCAATCTGCCCGCCACTTATCCGACCCAAAGAGGTGAGATCTACCTCATTGCCTTGTTCGGTGATTTGGCCCGGACGAGGATGGCGGGCCATGGAAATACCCGGGGTCGTCTCGCTCGAACCCGATATATGAGAGAGGGCAATTTTCTGATCGTCCGACATCTGTTCCAGCTGGGTCTTGTTAAAACCCTGCCAATCTTCACCGGACCCTAAGCCCTTCATCACTTGGTTGGCATGTCCCAAACGGGAATTCGCCGATGCCGCATCGCTATTTGCGTGCGTTCCCATTCGCCGATGAAAGGCATTCGGACTCTCGACCCTCCCTTGCATTAGCTGGTTCACCTCAAAGTCCGCAGCCTCTTCCCGGGTCATATGCAGACCCCGAAACAAGACCTGGTTACGCGCTTGACTCGGTGAGGCCGGTGAAGCTGAACCCGCGCCCGGGGATGGAGGAGGTCCCGAGGTCGTGCGAGCCGTTGTCGGGGTCACCGTCGTGGGCCCCCGCGAAGCGCCCGGAGAACGAGCAGGGGCGGCCGGTTGATGCAAGGGAACCGCCTTGCTGCTGCCATTCACCATCGTTCGCGAGACCGGAGTCGAAGGCGGTTTCGCCCCCCCAGGTGGTGAAACCGCCCGGCCTGAAGGATCGCGCAGGGAGGCGGGATTATGTCCGAGCGCGGCATAAGAATTCGGGCTATCCGTATAAGCCTCCGGATCGCGTTGTAGAAACGAACCCGAGTTCGGATCGTAAAAACGAGCGCGTAGATAGATCAGTCCGGCTTCAAAGTCGAAAAGCTGTCCTTGAAACAGAAAGGGCGAAAGTTGGAGAGGAGTGACAACCGGCACATCGGATGAGGGAGTCGCCAATACCGATCCGGCCGGCGTGCCTGGGGTGAGTGTGAAAGCGACCCCACTCGATCCGTTTCGGTTATTCCATTCGTCTTCCGCTACGCCTGCATTGAGACGCACTTCAACGCTGCCAGAAATCGGGCGGCTCGGCAAAAATTGGAGCACCGACCCGAACGGACGTCCGGGCACCGTTTCCAGGTAGCGCCATGCCCCACTCACCACGACCCCATCCGCTTTGACGACCGCCACCGCCCCAAAGCTTCGAGTGCCCACCTGAAGCCCGGGAAATTCAACCGCAGTGGCCGGAGGAAGAATCGTCTCGTTGAACTCGAGCTGCAGGCCACCGGTCGTAGCCACTATTCGAGCCACAGCCGGAGGCGTCAAATCGGGGGCTTCCGGTCGGAATTGTCCCCAAGCATCGTAAGTATAGCGAGTCACTACTCGGGCTTCGGCATCCGCCAAAGCCACCACATGCCCCAGCGCATCGGTCAGAAAATAGAAGCGATGAAGTACCCCATCAACCCCGCGTCGATCCATGGCCAGCGGGACCTCATCATTAAAGTAGTAATAGCGTGCCAGCAGCTGATCGGTGCCGCCGGTCCTATTATATTCCGCGAGCAAGCGACCCTGGTCCCAAATCAGCACGGTCTGCCGAACCCCCCCTGGCAACCGACTGTCGCGGAGTACTCGCTGAACCACTAATCCCGCGTGATCATAATCGTAACTGAGGCTAATTCCATCATCGCGGTCAATTCGAATGAGCTGGTTGAGGCCGTTGTAACGAAGCGTTGCAAAAACGGGAATTGAATGATCCGCCCCCGGTTCCCACACTTGGAGTTGGGTCCGGCTCACATTCCCCAATGAATCGTGGCCGCGCTGCGTGCCATCGACGACCTGAGGGAGGAGAAACGTGTCGTGGCCGCTGAAGGCGCGGGAAAACGGAAGTGAGGGCAGACCGTCTGGATTAATTTCCGATACCCGAAACAGTAGATCCAGTCCATCAAGATCGTATTGGTAGCTGCGACTCAAATAGCCAGGTTTTAGGAAAGACGGCGCGGCGTTCGGCAGATCGAATGGGACATAGCCAGTCCGGCCACTTTCCTCCGCCACCGGGGCACGAACGCCGGAATGGGCAGTCACCAACCGGTTCCCCGAGTCATAGAGGAAAACGTCCGCTCGGCTGGAGCGATGAATTTCCTGCCGGGCGGAGATATTATTCACCGGATCGTGCTGGTAACGGACATCCATCAGTGTTCCACCACTCACCAATTGCCGGTAACGGCGACCCGCAATCCGTCCACGAGCGTCAAACACCGTCTGCTGTTCCAGGAGATTGGTACCGCCCAACCGTAGACTTCCCACATACCCAGCACCGACATAGGAACTGGATGAAACCACCGGAGCTGGCCCGAGCGGGAGCACGGTCTGCAATCGGCCCGCCGAATCGCGTCCCAGATCCACGCTCAGCGAATCAGGAGCCGGATAGTTGAGTCGCGTCACCGCACCGTCCGCCCGCAGGGTATGCTCGATCACATAATCCTTCGTCAGGATATTGAGAGTGGCGCGTTTGAGAGGCCCCAACAGATCGTAGAGAAAAATCCAGTTTCCCGACGGAAAGGTAGCCAGTGTGATCCGGTCCAGGGCATCGTAACTGAAAGATTCCCCGCGCAGATCTCCGGCGAAGCCCAGTTCGCGAGAAAGCAAACGGCCCTGGGCGTCGTATTCCCGGCTCATCTGCACGCCCGATCCGATCGAACGCCGGGGTTGCTGGTTTCGGTTGTCAAAATTGCTGTGAAGGGTTACCGAACCGTCCCGCAACGTAGATTTCGAGAGGCGAAATTCCGTATCAAAATCGACCGTTTGCCCTTGCTCATTACGATCCCGAGCGGCTACTTGCCGACGGCCATCGTCGAAGCCAAAGCGAAATTCGACACCATTTGGCCGCTGAATGCGTAGGCGTTCACCCAACAGGGAGAGACTCAATTCAGTGCGTTGCTCCAATCCGTCAAAGGCCCGTTCCACCAAGCCATCGGCACGGTATTCCTGTCGCATCACCGGCCCACCGAGGTCAGACGCCGTGCGTAATTGATCCAGCTCGTCATGGCCAAAATCTGATCGGAACTGGAGCAAACCTTCGTGGGATTCGGCGCGTTCCAAATTTCCATTCGCATCCAGCAATTGGGTGATCGTACGCGTGGAATCGCTCAGTTCGCGGCTTCGACCCGCACGATCCATCTTTCGATGCTGAATCTCACCGGTGGCTAATTCGGTTTCTGTGGTCTCCAGTTCCAAATAGCGCCATCGACGTTCGCGAACTCCCGTATCCATTCGCGTGGTTTCCAAGGTCACTCGACCCACGGCGTCCACGTCCCATGCTTGGTCTCTATTCTTGGCGCCATTGACATCCTTCATGATCCGACTGCGCATCTCGTTGCGCGGGAAATAAGTATAGTCGGTCGATTCACCTTTCTCACCAACGGCGAGCACCTTGTGGCGCAGTCGATCAAAGCCATCGTATTCGAACGTGTCCAAGGCACCGCCACGGTTGATCGAGAGAAGGTTACCCTGCCGATCATAAGTGTACTCTTCCACGTACGTACCGTTTTTCATTCGTTTCGGCCGACCTAGATGATCAAATTCCTCATACACAATCTTACGGTTCCCCGGATGGGTGATACTTCGGATGTGAAATAAGTCGTCTGGCTCATAGGTGGTGATCAATGGCTGAGAACCCATCCCATCCACCTCGACCTCCAACACCGATTGCTCCAAAAGAAATCCATTCTGGGCGTGCCGCTGAAGGATCACCCGATCCCGTTGACCATCGACCTTGGTTGCCACCCGGATCAAATGGCCGTTGCGATTATAGCTGAGGCGTTCAAGTCGCGACGGGCCCCGTTGAGAGGTGATCAACTGTTCCCGCTCGTCGTAGTCTAACAGCACGGGGAGGGTACCGGACTTGGGGGGCTGGATTCCGGTCGCTAGACCCAATTCTCCTGGATTGAAACCAACTCTCCCGGCCGGTGAATCGTAAGTAAACTCCGTCCGTAAATTGGACGCTGGATCGTCGGGCCCTTCGATGAGGGTCTTCAAAAAATGCGAAGATTCATCGAACTCATAGCGCCGAGTGAAACCTTGAACATCCCGCTCAAAGGTGATCTGACCCAACTGATTGAAGCGCCGTTCCGTTCGGCCGTCGGACCCGAGATCAACGAACGCGATGTCACGCCCATCATCTGTGGGCGTCAGGGTAATCGAATGTCCGGCCAGATCCGTGGTCTCCTCTACTGGAAAATTATAGAGCCGGCTAAAATTTGGGTATTTAACTTGGCTTCGCGGAATACCGGCAACCCCAAGGGCTCCGGGATCGTGGGTCACACTCCTGAGATTACCGCGTGATCGGAGCACCGGATGATCGTCAAAATAGTCGAAAATTTCCGAGTTCCCGTTCGGATAGGTGTGTCGACGCAACAGCCCTTTGAAATACTCAAACGATTCAACCGCGGATTCCGCGCCGGGTCCCGAGTAGGTCGTTACCTTGAGGCGTCCGTCCGGATCAAATTCCTGCTTTGTCTCGGCACCGCCTGGCAACTGCGAAAGGGTGCTACCGTTGCCCCCGTCAATGGCCTGCGCGGTATTGGCATGATTCAGAGTGATCGATAGATTCCCCCTCATGCCCGCCCCGGAAGTACTGGCCACCACGGGAACGCCTGCGTTAACCGGAGCACTAAGTGAAAGGAGCGGCTCCCCGGCATCGCCTCCTGCCACTAAACCGCCGAGGCCATTGGCACTCGGCGCCAGCGCCGTATCGTTGTTGATATATGTGGTTTTTGGCTTGCCGGTGAAGCCTTCTTCGTGAGCGAAGCTAACGGTAGGACCTTCGCGTCGTTCCAATTCTCCGCAGGCGTTATAGTAAAACCGCAATTCACGGCCCGCATAGTCCCGAAGCAAGCACACTTTCCCCGATTCGGCAGGTATCAACGTGCGCTCGTTGGGAAACGAGGTGTCGCCGGTTCCGTCCAACCGATAGTAACCAAGGCGGAGGAAACGCGGAACGCTTGCGGAACGATCTACGATCCGTACCAGTGCCCCGACCTCGTCATATTCTAAGAAAATCCGATTGTCGGGATAACGATCCCGCAGCTCTTCCAATTGGCCACCCGGATTATACCACGCCTGCGTTCCATCCGGCTCCAACCGCGCGAACCGCCCGTCCCGGAACCGCACGATGAAATCGAATATTCCTTCCGGCGGCAAATAGAAGTCCACCGCGCTTTGGTTCCATCCCAGCGAATTAAAGAGCGGATCTTGCGCAATTTCGGACGGGGACGTGTCACCCGCGTACTGATAGAGCAGGGTCCGTCCGCGCCCGGTTTGCAGCAGCAGATCGTGTCGGCGCGCGATTTCACTCCGGACTCCAGAACGCAATACCAAGGGCAGGCCCGTCCCGGCGGCAAAGAATTGGCCGCGGAGTTCGATCAAACGTTGATTATAGAAAAAATCCCAACCCCGGCCAAACGGTCCGTCGTAAAGATCTTGCGCGCCACAGACTCGTTCGAAGCGAATCGGTAGCCGCGGTGCTGGTAATACAAGATCCGTGGCTTCTAATCGAAACTCACCGTTGTGAGCAGAAACCGCACCAAACGTACCAGGAATGATGGCTCCATCGGTGACCGGTGGTGGGTCCGGACCCATAAGATAATCAGCCGCAAAGCTCCTTGCAATGGTCGTCACACCCGCACGGAGGGACCGCCCTTCTAATCCCGCCGCATAAGGCAAAAGAATATTACCCGCGCTCAAAGCGTGATCGATTCCGACGCGCACGGCGCTCCCGCTCCAGAACGCTTCACGAGGCTCCGGCGCCGACCTCAGGGCCGCGAGTTCCTCGACCCGCAAGCTCTCATAAAGAAGCACGAAAGGAACGGAAAGATAGGTGTTATAGAGGCTGCTCGCCGGATTGTCCGAGACCCGATGGGCGATCAGCGAATGAATCGGAGCCGTGCAATCCGGCGCTCCGCCGATCAGCGCGAGAGTATCTGGTGCCAGCGCTCGAACCGGAGGAAAACCCCGACCTTTATCGGCCACCGGGTGCCCCGCCGGATTGAGTGTTTCCAGCAGCAAAGGAAGCGTTGCCCCGGCGGACCCCGGTGCTTGCACGAGCACTTGATATTGGGCGGCCCGTTGCGGTGGAAAGACACCGGAATCCACCACCGTAGGCACCGAGCGGAGACGGGCCGGGGCCAGATCCGAAACGCTCTGCAACGTGTTCAGAAAATCACCCGCAGCACCCAGATTGGTGCGGGCAATTTCCCGCAAGAATGCCGGGCTCAACGGCGGTGCAGATCCCGGCTGTCTAACCAAATACAATTGAGGCGCCGTCATGCCGCCCACCTGGACGCCTCCCGACGCACTGGCCGCTAACCCCGACGGATCCAAACCGAAGGTCCGGCCCGCCGCGCCAAAATTAGGCACCGCTCCGAGCAACGCCGGCCAATCGCCGCCCGTCGACACTTCGGCGATGCGCGACGAATCGAGTATCAGAAGATGCGACGTCGTCGCCCAAGCGAGCCGCCCATCCGCCAAAAGTTCGAGCGATTGCGGTTGCCCCAGACCGATGGGCACTGCGTTAGAAGCGACGAGCCGAGGATTCTGGGCCTCGGTAATGTCGACCGTCGCCAGCCAACCTTGGCCCTGGGGTGAAACCATCGTCAGGAGGGCAACTTCTCCCACTCGGATTCCTTGCGGGGTCGGAATCGGCACGTCCGAAAGCAACGTCACTCGTCGCGGACGATCTCCGTTAAAAATCAGCGTCGTCGCGGCGGGATCCAACGTTTGGCCCCCCCGAAAAAGTGTCTGGTAGGCACCGGATATAGGAGCACCCAAGCGATCTTTGCCTTCAAAAGTAACCACCCCGAGAGTCGCACTCCGCCCGTTCCAATCGTGATCTGCCCAACGAGCCTTCAGGTCCGGGTCCGGCGCAAAAACAAAGTCACGACCCGCATACCCACCCGGTTGGCGACCCGGCAATGGCAAGACATCGCCGAGTGCGAAATCGACATAATCCCCATCTCCGTTCGCATCGGTCCCGCCCGTGGAATGGAACGGCATCGTGGCGAATTCCGCGTCGGTTAGGTTGAGACCGAAGATGAAAGGTTGCAGCTTGATGAGGTCCAGTTGCTGAAATTCATTATCAGAAATAAGAGCAGTGAGATGCGGCGGCGACCACCGGAGCCGATTCACGGCTCCGCTGCCGGTGGTGGATAACACCGTTGAGGCCAAACGCTTTGGCTTCGTGGGAACCGAAAGATCGATGATCCACAGGTATTGGAAACCGCCCAAATCTTCTCCCTGACGAGTAAACGATTTTCCGAGTTTCCCACCTGCCACAGCCAGCAAGTCCGCGGTGCGCGGTGGTTCATTAGACCGGACTTGAAACGAGTAATTGCGGATGAAGGCGAGATCGCGTGGAAAACCGGGCACCGACAGTTCGCCGACCTTTTGAGGCGCGCCCGGATTGCTTAAATCATAGACGATCACCGAACCATCGAGGGCGCCGTGCCGTTCGAGGGCGTAAGCGTAGTTGCCACAGACCACCGCGCCGCCGCCCACTTCCAAACCGGTTAACACGCCGCGCAATTGCGGCGCTGCTTGAAACCGTAGTTCAAAGGATTCGCGGGTCGGCGTTTCCGGGAATTGATCCAGCAAGTTGCCCGCGGGGCTTGCGTCAATCGCGATGGAGGCCGGCAGAATCAACCGATAAGCTTCGCCCGGTTGGAGATTGGGATAGGCCAGCAACAATTCTCGGCCATCGCGGCTCAGCGTGATCGCCGGCTCGCCCGCTGCGGGTACGAGTCGGATCAGGGTCGGCCGATTGGTGAGTGACCGACTCATGGCCTCGTTGAACTCCAGACGAATTACCCCGTCCACCGGCCAAGCACGAGTGTCCTGCGCAGGCTCGTGCCGCACTACCCGCGCTCCACGGATGTCAACTAGGTCAGGGGGTGGCGGCTCCTCCGGTCGGTTCACGGGTAGGCCAAATCGGATCGGATACTCGGTCAATGCCCGATCACCGAACGGCACATAGCCCGCAATCCGCAGGATTACCTCGCCTTTCACGGACGAGCGTAGATGATAAATCAACCGACGACTCTGAATGCCCACGTCTTCGCTCCGAACGAGGTTCAGGGCCACCTCCGCAAGCCTAGGTTCCGGTGAGCCTGCGATCGCCTGTAATCGCCCAATATCCACCTCGACGGAAGGGCGGACCGGCGCTGTCGGAGCCCCGGTCGCGGTCGCGACGATCTCGATTTCAATGGTATCCTCGGGTTCAGGTGCCGTCGGGGTTTGGGAAACAGAAAGATGGGGCGGGGCCAAACTCGCGCCGGTTTCACGAAAGAAGGCCAGATCTGTTTTGCTGAGCAGACCGAAGATGCGGGGATTCGCCAACTCCCGCACCGTCACCCCAAAATACCGCGGATGAGTGGCCGAGAGAGCAAAGTTCAAATCCTGAAAAGCCCCGCGAACTCCGGCTCTCAAGATCGTATACGATCCGTTTCGCCGCGAGATCGAAAACAACGCACCGGGTTGGATTCGCCCCGGGCGACCGCTCAACAAACGGCCGGACCCCACGTCATCTGCTCGGACCATCGCGCCGGCCAAGGGATGGGCCTCTCCGACGTGAAGGGCGTTTCCCCCGGCCGCCCGCTCAAAATCAACCTCCAACACGGTCCCCTGCATGGTGAGTGGCACCGAGGCATTCGCCATCTGGAGCGGAAGCAGCAACAACGTTTGAGCGAGCGCCCCGGCAAAGAAGCTAATACCGGCGGTACCGGCACCCGTAATACCCGCCCCTCCGCCCGCAAGGAGACCGCGAATGATATCCCGCGTCACCTGAGCGACACCGATTAACTCGGCGATCTCGGTGCCATTTTCACGGATAAACAGTTGAACCTCCAGGTTTTTATCGCGGGTGGCGCTAAAGACTGATTCCAAACGTGGAAACGCAGCGACATCGGTGACGGGTGTGGTTCCCGTCGCCTTGGCCGCGGCTCGATGCAGCGCGAGTCTAGAAATCGGTGTGGTATGGGTTACCAGCCGTCCATTTTCATAGGCCATCTGATCAATGATCACGTATCCCAAAGTGCCCCCCGTGGGAACCACCGCCACCAGCGCAAACACCGAGTTAGCGGGATTTTCGCCGGGCTTAAGCCCCCCGGCTTCCAGTTCCGCTTGACTGATCGGGAATTCCAAATCCAACGCACCTTGGAGCGGCTGGTCACCGACGGAAAACTTAATCCCAGGCGTGACGAACTTGCCTTCCGACGGGGGGAAAACCCGGGCTAGATCACGAACTACCTCGGAAGAAACCGGTTCCATTTTAAAAACCGTTCGTCCGCTAATAGCCCCTGCTTCCACCCTTAGGTTAACCGTTCTGCCCTCCACCTCAGCGGACACGGTGCCGCCGCCCTCAAACAATCCAACGCTGCCGTCTACAAATTCCTGGCGCCCGACTCGGAGCGAATTCCGCGTGCCATTCCGATTCACCACGACGGCGCGGAGATCATCGTTTAAGTCCGCCGGAATATTATTAGAAAAACTACCGTCGGGCTTAGACAAAACAGTGCTGGTAATCCCACTCGTTTCATTCACTAAAATAACTGGGGCATCGGGCTCCGCGAGCCCCGGACCGCCGACGAGTCCCGCCTGGCCATTGCGAGGCTCTAGACTCACCAAAGTCCCATCCGCTCGACGTAATACATCCGTCTCGGTGGTAAAACTAAACTCCCGAGCACCCTCCAGGGGAAGTCCTAAAGTATCCGTGAGGGTCGAGGCCAAGCGTAAGGTGAGTCGCTCATTCCCCGGCAATTGCGCTGAGGGCAATACGGTCAGCGTGGTTCGCGCGAGATTCAGTGAAACGGTCACCGGCAGATTCGTGCCGACGTCCGTGAGCAGTTGCACCGCTCCGGAAGGCACCAAAGTCCCGGGCGCCAAAGCCTTATCGAACGTCACACTCAACGCCGCAACTCGGGGTACCTCGATTGCACCCTCCGCCGGACTTGATTCAACGACGACCGGCCCATGTAAGCCAACGGAAAGATCAACGGTCGTCGGGCGAGTCACCTCGGCTAGTTTCACCGATGCCCTCGCTTTATCTCCCGAGCGGGGATCGAATACTTCGACCGTCGTATCCCCGACTAGACCGAGCACTTGATACCGCCCCGTCGCGTCGGTTACCGCGAGCCATGGGCCCGAGTGGACCTGCAACCCGGGAGCCGGCTGCCCCTCGCGATTGCGCACGATACCCGAGATGATTCCCTGACCGGACGTCACTCGTAACAGCAGATATTGGCCGGCGCCCTCCAGGCCCGGCAGCCGTTCGCCTGCGGTCGGCTCCGCACTCTTCAGCTGGCCGTCAAGGCCGGTGATCAACCGCTCTACGGGTTGTACTCCAAATCGACCGTCCGCATAGACCGTCCGAGCCAAAACCAATGAGTCATGAGTGCCCAATCCCGCAATTTGCAACGTCAGGCGCCGTCCTTCGAGTTCAGGGCCGATCCCTACCTCCATCGCAGCCACCACCGGCAATCCTCCTGTAGGAACCTGGCTCCAGACATCGGGAGAATAGCGCCGCAACAGCACTCCTTCCGGCGCAGCAAGCGTGCCAGCGCTCGCCACCAGTGTGACGTCACCATCGGTCACACGCCCACCGCTCGGTTCCAGTAACTGGGCTGCAATGGCTCCGTCCGGCAAGACCTCCACCTGCACGACCGCTTCGTCGAGTTCGTCGCCGGGAAATAATAGGAGCGGTCGCAATGGAAACGTTGCCGTCAGGCTGCCCGCCGTGGGGAGTCCCGGTCGCTGATAGCCGGTGACAAATTTCTGATAGCGCGGCGTCACGCGGCGGGTGCCGTCTCGCAGACGATATTCCTCCGAGATTTCACACAACAATACGGTTCCACTCGGCAAGGCTCCGGCTGGATTTTGAAAAGTCACTTCACCAACGGTCGTCACTAAATCCGGCTGGACACTCGCGGGGCTTGAACTTGGGGTGACTTTCCCTTTTGCCACTAAACCCGCCCCAACCACAACCGTCTCGCTACTCGCCGACAACGTGGCGCCGACCCCCGGGATTAACGGCGCCGTGGGTCCCTGATCCGGCACCGCCACTGCGTACACACCGGAGCGAGTGAGAGGAAATTCAAGTGATTCCGAGCCGCGCCCCGGAACGGAGACCACCGCACGCCATACGAACGCCGCTTCATCCCAACGCACTAATTGCGCTCGTTCCTCAGACGTCACGCTGGTTCCAAGCGGAAGGAACACAGTCAATCGCCCATCCGCCAACGGTAGGTTTCCTAGTTCTACAAACGCCGCACGAAGTGGGCTCCATCCCCAAGGCAAGGCCGCTGGTACGGCTTGCGCCCTCAAAGAAGTTAACTCCACCGTCGTTGCGCCCGTTCCTTGCCAACGCAGCGAACCGTCCCGCGTCGTCAGCGAGTTGATACCCGCGCCCAAAATTCCGCGGTCACTTTGGCTCCGCGGCGTCATCACCGGCACGGCGGCCAATCCAACCCCGGCAGAAGCCACTTGAATGCGCGCCCAAATCGGAAAAGTTGCCACGGGCTCATCACCCATTCGTTCCGCGCGAATCCGATATTCACCCGCGCCGGGCCCCAGCGTCGCCAAACCAAATCGGGAGTCGGAAATAATTGTTCGGACCCCACGAACACTCGTCTCACGAATCGTCACCGACGGCAAAGGTTGCCCCACTTCGTTGAGGGTTCGAATCAATGCGGCCGCTCCGAGGATTGGTCGAGCATAGGGCACCAGCCGGATCGGCGGTGGGAGCTTGGAGGGGCCGAGGATCAACGTCCGCGAGGCGGTCATTCTCCCGGGATCCAAAGGCACGCCAGCAGTCGTGATTAACTCCAAAAACCCCCGCCCATCAGCGGTTGCCTTGAAGCCCGGAGGAATTTGAACCAACCCACCATTGTCCTCCAATCGAACCACCAGTGGACCCGCAATACGATCTAACCCTCGGTTGCTGAGAACTAGATCCACATTCCACTGTTTAGATCCAGTATTAAAACGCACCGCCCGCAATTGGACTGCCACATTCGTCGATACGTCCACCAAAGTTAATGGGCCGTCTTCCAGCGGAAATTCCACGGGAGCAGCCAGGGAGAGCCCGCTCCAAAAAACACACCACCAAGCCAACCACGGGACGATCCCCGGTGACAGCCACCGACTCAGCTTTTCATTCGAGCTGCGTCTCATCTTAAACGCCTGTTGGAGATGATTTTCATCGGGTTTTGCCTGCTAGGACAAGTCCTAGGAGTCCGAGCCCAATTCCAAATCCACCCAGCGCCCACGAGGTCGGCTCCGGAACCGCTTGGGGTCGGAAAAGGACGAGATACCCCAAAGAAGATCGCTCATTGCCATTTGCAAAAAGGTCCGCAGTCAGGGTCAGTGCGTGGTTTTGGAACTCACGAGGGAGATCCCAAACCCCGCTAAAAGCCAACGTGGTCTGAGCGTTGGGTGCGGTGAACTGCCCGATGATCGGCGTTAGCCTCAGACTCGACGGAGCCAGCAACAAGGCACCGGGCGATTCCGGCAGGGGGGCGGATCCAAACCCATCGAGTGTGAGTAAAACGGCGGTGTCTCCCTGTGCGCCCCCGGTTCCTGAAAGCGTAAAGCTATCCAAGAATCCCGAATCAAGAATTGTCTCCTCCGTACTAAATCCGATTTCAAAACCGAGCTGAGCCGGACCCGCTCCAACCACGTCCGAGGAAAACGTCAATGACTGAGTGATCCGTTCCGGCGTGGTACCGGTCCGGAACACGGCGGGAACTCCTCCATCCAACCCCTGGGCTCCTACTGCGAGGTGCCGACCCAGTCCGAGGCTCAGGCCAAGGAAGAAGCCGATGCCCGGCCGATGTCGGACAGGAGTCTTTGGCACTTTTTCTTCGTGATTCCTGCGCATGAATTCAGTTTTAATGACCAAACCCTCGGGGTGTTCACCGTCGCTACCAGCTTTCATCCACGTACCTGACACACCCGAGCCCAGTCCGCTCTGTCAGCTAGTACTTCGGGATGTCTGGATCGAAGTTGCAAACTTCCTTAAAAATGATACTTCTTGGATATTTGAGGGGCAGAAACCAGACGAAACAGGAAGCCCATTCGCCCTCAATCTCGGATTGCATGTCCAATACTGTCCGGCTGGGAACGCGAGGTCAACGCCGATTTTCGGCGGACCGCGGAGGTGTCGTGGCGACCCTCCGCAGCAACGTGGTTGCGAAAAGGCGCGTACGATTTATTTTAACCACACACCGAGATCAGTGGGTGCGCTGCGATTGATCCAGTCCAAAGCACGGGACACAACCGCGGTCCGTGGGGCCATAACGCTTCAGAAGTGGAAGCATTGAACCGCGGATGGGAACCGTCCCAGATTTTTCCTATCAGCGTTCATCCGTGTTCATCCGTGGTTCTTTTCGATTGCTGAGAGAACAGGAAACGGGTTGTTCCGCCAGCTCCGCTCCGTTTCCCCTTTCTATATCGGAAGTCTCCCAAGCGGGGCTCTCGAATTTTTGAAGTGCTAACTTGTTTTTTGGGGATCATCGCGACGTCATCAGATCAGTGGGCGCTGGCGGTTGATCCCGTCCAAAGCACGGGACACAACCGCGGTCCGGGGGAGAGCTTCGCTCCGCTGGGGAGGAGTGTTGGCGATAGTCTAGATCTCTCCCTTCCCGCCGAGGAACGGGAGAATTTACGGCGATTGGAGGACGCGAAAAAAGCGCCGAACCTCTGTGATCGAACTGAGCGTGATGCTCATGGATGAATTCGTCGCGACACTCGGGTTGCCAAGATTACTCCAAATGCGGGATCCGAGGTCGGTGAGAGTTTGGGGTTGGTAGGTAAAACCTTTTACCGCATTCCAACGAAGCTTAGACCCACCCGCCGGTTGTGATAACAGTTCTGCGAGAAATTGGCTGGCGAAGCGGTAAATACTCCCGACACCCTGGTTTCCACCTCCAGCACAGGTGCCGTAAAAATTGCCGTCCTTGCCTTGAACCAACTCGGTGACTGGGTGGGACCCGGAGAGGTCATCGAAGAATGCCAAAGTATTGAGGTCGCCATCTACCGAGACGCGAAAGGCGGTACCAAAGCCGTCGTTGAGCGAACCATCAAAGCCTAAGCCACCGAACTCGGTCGTCCCGTACAAGCCACCATCTCGGCCTTGGATCAGCCCGGTATAAGGATAACTCCCGTTTTGTCCATCGAATGCGACGAGTGTGGTGAGGACGCCGTCGGGGGTCAGGCGGAAGATTGTCCCAAGATTATGGGCACCGCCCAACACGGTCGTGCCATAAAAAGATCCTTCGGCAGTTTGAATCAGTCCGCCGTAAGGATTGGCGCCATTCGTGCCTGAGAAGGCGAAGAGCGAGGTGAATGTCCCGTTGGTGGTGAGTTGAAAGAGGGTGCCGAAATTCCCGGTACCCCCTCCGAGAGTCGTCCCGTACAGGAGACCGTTGGCACCCCAGATCAGGGGTGCTTGTGGCGTCGCACCGTTCGTGCCATTGAACGATACCAAGGTGGTTACGGTTCCATTCGAGCTGACTTTAAAAGCTGTCCCTGGAATCGAGAGAAGGTTGGTCCGAAAGCTTGCCCCACCAAAAGGGGTGGTACCGTAACGGTAGCCGCCTCGTTCCGAGGTGAGCCTTGCCGAGGGATACGCACCATTCGTACCGTTGAACGAGGCTAAGAGGGCGACCTCCCGATTGGTCGTGGTTCGGAAAATGGATCCATATCCGTTGGCACCTCCGCTGTGCGAAGTGCTGTAAAAGACTCCGTCGGCATCCTGAATGGGTGCACCGCCCTCGCTCGGGCTTGCAACGCTGGGAGGCAATCCGACGAATGGCGTGAACGCGCCCTCAGGGGTGATCCGAAAAACGAGACCTCCGGCGTTGTTACTGCTTGCTGTGCCGAAGAAATTGCCATCGACCGCCTGAACCAAACCCGAAGGAGCGGAGAAATTGGTGAAGGCGTAGAGTTGAGTGACACCCGCACTGAAGGTCCTCAACCCCGACATCGACAACCAGGGGAGTAGGGAGATCAATGCCAGAGCGACCCGAGCCGCCCCTCTTGGGGCGAACGACAAACAAGTGCGACCAGGCGCAAGGCACTGAGCGGCAAAGACTAATTTCATAAAAAGAGGCAGCCTAAAACGACGAAACGGCGACGCGTTGGAGCAAGATGCTGGAATCTTTCCTTGGGTCTAGCTCGGATATTTATGCGATGCCCGCGAGCAAGGTCTGTCTTTGAATTGGTAGAACTAAGGAACTCGCTCGCCGGGAGTCTCGCTTCACCAACGCCCACTTTGGCCGAATCTTAAGACGAACGGCCACGAAATATCCGATCTAGCAAGGGTGAGGCGTCTAAAAAATCGGGAGTGCAGAAGTCAGCCCCAGCTTGCCCGAGACGAATGAGCTTGGCTGGATCCAGCTGTCCGGAACGCCAGTTGCCTTCATCAGAACACACCGCGATCGCAAATCCTCCAACCGCTCGGGTTTGTTCGATTTCGACGTGTCCGTCACCAAACGCGACTAGAGCCTCTCCGGCCACCTGATGGTCCGCGAGGATTCTGTCGATGACGCTTCGTTTGCTGAACTGCCGGTCGTCCGCACCGCTCGGACCGTGAAACCTCGGCCCAAAATACTGGGAAAGATTTAACAGCTTGGCTTCCGCCGCGATAAACCGGAATTCCGTTCCCGACGCTAGGTGCAGCGTGAGCCCTCGCTCAATAAGAGCGTCAAGAAAGGCTCGGGCGCCGGCGACCATGAATTCGTCGGGTTGAGACCGACCCTGCTTAATCTGGTCGATGCGCCCATCGACCATCGCGGCTAACCGGGCTTGAAAATCCCGATTGTACTCGATGGCCGTGTTGGCGACACCTCCTCGTTCGGTCACCAGTTCGACCAAACGCGTCATCTGGTGAATCGTCGGTTTGCCGTTGAGTGCCCATATTTCGTGTTGGGCGAAACGCTCTCGGTCGGGCACTAATTCTCCCGCGCGGGGCGGCAGCACCGAGAGCCATTGGCGGGTCATCACCTCCGCCCACCCGGCGCGGAGGAGGGACAAGGTGCCGTCCCAGTCAAAAAGTGCGTGCCGAATCACCCCGCTCTTCTCGCCTGTCATTACCCGGGCGGAAGGGTCAAATTGTCAAAAGGGCTGTTCAGACCCGCGGAATGCGAGGCCGCATTGGTGTCGACGCGGATCGTGCCAGAATCCGGCGGAATCGGCGGAGTTGGTGGCCGAACCGGTGTCGAATTTGTGTCCGTGGGCGGCGCCGGAGGTTGGGACAAATTCTTCCCGGACGAACTCGCCGACGCCGGGGGGCGGTCGGGTTCGGTCGGGTGTTTGGCTCGTTTTTGTTTCGGTAACGGATTGACCATGAGGTTGATGGCCTTTCCGACGATCCGAACTTCACCGTTGGCTTGACCCCAGGGGGCGAGGCTGGTGATGAACTTCTTGACCACTCCCACGCCGACCTCAGTGTGGGCGTTTTGCCGACCTCGGAAGCGGAGGTTGATCTTCACCTGCATTTCATCGCAGAGGAAGGTGATGGCGTGGTTCAGTTTTATTCCGAGATCGTGCGGGTCGATGACGGGTGAAAGCTGAACCTCCTTCACTTCGTTGATGTGCGAAGTCTTCCGGGCCTCATTTTCTTTCTTGGCGACTTCGTACTTGTATTTGCCGTAGTCAACGACGCGACAGACCGGCGGGATGGCGTTGGGGGCAATTTCGACGAGGTCGACCCCGTGGTTTTGTGCCAACCGAATTGCCTGGGCCAGGTCCATGACCCCGAGCTGCTGGCCTTCCGCGCCAATGACGCGAACGTCCTTGGCGCGGATGCGTCCATTGATGCGATGCTGCGGCTCGGGTGGGGAACGACGGAAGGGAGGGCGGCCCGAACTCAAGCGAGCACCTCCGGTTGAATGACAAACATGCGGATTAAATCCATCTCTATCTTGTGCGGACGAATGGCCATATAGTCGGTTTCGCGATGCACTCGCAAGCAAAATATCACTCGTTTCGTCCTATTCTTAGGTTGACCCCTGGGGGCCATCACTGGCGGAGTCGTGGGTGGACCGTGATTTTGGGCCTGGCGACCCTCTGGTTCGCCCTCGGGGGTAGGGCCGGGGAAGTGGCCAATTCTCGGGTGGAAACGGCTTTTTCTGCCGCTCAAGCGGCGGTTACTGCGACCAATTCGGTCGTTCATCTCTGGCAGTTGGCCCGGGCTGCCTTTGATCTGGCGGACGTGACACCGCGTGAAAAAGAAAAGGCGCGTCTGGCAGAAATCGGTCGTACGGCGAGTCGTGCGGCCCTCCTGGAATCACCCGCCAACGCTCCCGCTCACTACTATCTGGCGCTGTGTTCGGGTGAACTGGCGCAGGCCAAAGCCCTGGGAGGGCTGCGGCTGATTCACGAGATACAATCCGAGTTTGAGACGGCCCGAGTGTTGGACGAAACCTTCGATCATGCCGGTCCGGATCGGGGGCTGGGGCTTCTATTCCTCGAAGCACCGGGTTGGCCGACCAGTGTGGGGGATCGGAAAAAGGCGCGGGCTCACCTGGAACGGGCGATTGTTTTGGCGCCGGAATATCCGGAAAACCGGCTCAGCTTGCTCGACCTTTTGGTACGGATCAAAGACCACCGCGGTGCCGTCGCCCAAGTGGCCGCAATGGAGTCAATGTGGTCGAAAGCCAAAGCGCAGCTCACCGGTGAAGAATGGGTCATCGCCTGGCGAGACTGGGAGCACCGCAAAACCGTTTTAGGCGGGAAAGTGCTAAAATTGTCAAACAAGACTTCCGTGGTTCCACGATAACCGTTGATTTCGAAAATTCTGGTTGAGAGATCGAAGCCCTCCAAGCTCGGCTCGTTCACACCCTTGCTGCTGCGGCTGGCTGCGGGCCCGTCTGGCAGCGTCTCGCCACGAAAGGGGATGAACACTCCGGGCAAGGAAAGGTGAACAACTCGTTTCGATTAATCCTTTTCTACGGCCTAGCCCCGGCTACCTCCCCGGCTCGTTGCGCTGATGAACGTTACTTACATTTCCCGGATCGCCTCTGAACTCCAGATTCAACCGCATCAAGTGGCCGCCACCGCGGGGCTGCTGGCCGAAGGCGCCACGGTGCCGTTCATCGCTCGATACCGAAAAGAGGTCACCGGACAACTCGATGAGGTCGTGGTCATGGCGGTGCGGGATCGCCTTGCCGCTTTGGTCGAACTCGACGCTCGACGAGAAGCGATTACCAAATCTCTCTCGGAACGAAGTTTGCTGACCGATGCCCTCAAAGCAGGCATCGGAAAGGCGGAGACGCTGGCCGAGTTGGAAGATCTTTTCGCGCCGTATCGTCCGAAACGACGAACCCGAGCCATGATTGCGCAGGAAGCGGGCCTGGGGCCGCTCGCTGACGTATTGTTCGCTCAACTCAGCGCCACCGATCCGGCCACCGAAGCAACCCGCTTTGTCGATGCAACTCGCGGCGTCGCCGACATCAATGCGGCGCTTTCCGGAGCCCGCGACATTATTGCGGAACGAGTAAGCGATGATGCCACCGCGCGGGCCAAGTTGCGTGAGCTGTATTGGGGTCACGGCACCGTGCGCTCAAAAGTGCTGACCGAGAAGCAGGTCGAAGGGGCGAAGTTCAAGGACTACTTTGATTGGACTGAGCCGGTGGGGAAAATACCCAGTCACCGTTTGCTCGCCATTCGTCGCGGTGAGGCCGAAGGGGTCTTGCTCTGTCGCATCAATCCACCGGAAGAAGAGGCCTTGGGTTTGCTCGAACCCTTGTTTGTTCGCGGCGCGTCCTCGGCCGCCGAGCAGGTTCGAGCGGCGGTCAAAGACGGCTACAAACGTTTGCTCGGGTTTGCGTTGGAAGCCGAGGTTCGGATTGAATCAAAGAAACGGGCTGATACGGAGGCAATTCGGGTCTTTGCTGACAATCTCCGTGAATTGCTTCTGGCCGCCCCGCTCGGACGCAAAACCGTCCTCGCTATTGATCCGGGTTTTCGTACCGGTTGCAAATTGGTGATTTTGGATCGGCAGGGAAAGCTGTTACATCATGATGTCGTCTATCCGTCGCAATCGGAGGTGCGAGTGCGGGAAGCCGGAGAGACACTGCGAAAGTTTGTCGAGCATTTTAAGATTGAGGCAATTGCCATCGGGAACGGTACGGCCGGCCGCGAGACGGAGACATTTGTGCGTGGGCTTGGTCTCCCGAAAACGGTCCCTATCGTCATGGTGAATGAATCGGGTGCCTCGATTTATTCCGCGAGCGACGTAGCTAGAACTGAATTTCCAGATCACGATTTGACCGTACGCGGTGCAGTGAGTATCGGGCGACGGCTCATGGATCCCCTAGCGGAATTGGTGAAGCTCGATCCAAAATCCATCGGCGTAGGCCAGTATCAACACGACGTCGATCAAAGCGCGTTGAAACGGACTTTGGACGACGTGGTGGTGAGCAGTGTGAACCGCGTGGGAGTGGAGCTGAATACGGCCAGTGAACAGTTGTTAGCGTATGTGTCCGGGATCGGGCCGACACTGGCGGCGAGTATCGTAGCGCATCGTAACGCCAACGGGCCGTTCGTGAGTCGGCAGGCGCTGCTAAAAGTGCCCCGCCTAGGTCCCAAGGCTTTTGAGCAATGCGCCGGCTTCCTCCGGGTGCGTGACGGGGCTCATCCCCTCGACGGGAGCGCTGTGCATCCGGAGAGTTACGAGCTGGTTGATCGGATCGCCCACGATTTGAAGTGCGGCGTGGCCGACCTCTTGAAAGACGCCACGTTGCGGATGAAAATACAACTTCAGACGTATGTCTCCGAAAAGGTGGGACTACCGACCTTGACGGACATCCTCGGGGAACTCGCGAAACCAGGGCGTGATCCTCGGCAACAGT
>JAYVTS010000066.1:0-12422 GCA_043788645.1 Verrucomicrobiota bacterium | reverse complement strand
GGACGGTCAGACCAAGCAGGATTGCGAAATCGCTGCCTCCAAACGCTGGCTCCAGCAGAACACCGAGCGTTATCTCTCCGGCACGGTGACCCTCTTGGGTGATGAGCTCTATGCGCACCAGCCTTTCTGTCGCCAAACTCTCCTCCACGGCTTTCACTTCCCTCACCATTACCGACTCCGAGGGCCGGATCGTTTATCGAAATGCCTGGATCACCGATTTTCTCATCACCCAGGACAACTTCGAGGCCTTGGCCGCTTTCGGCCGGGCTCGGTGGAAGATTGAGAACGAGAACAACAACGTCTTCAAAACCAAGGGGTATCACCTCGAACACAACTTCGGGCACGGCAAGAAGCATCTGGCCTCGGTGCAGGGCGGTTTCGAGAAAACAGGGTTGATGAATGAGGTGAGGAAAGGAGTGAGATAAATCTGAGCAAAGGGCCACAGATTCCCCTCGTCTAAACGCCTCCCGTCTTCACAAATCCCACCGATGCGATAACACGCCGCCTCCGCCACTCTTTTGACCCTTTCTGATCTCTGTTTTTCTTGAAACTGCCCTGAAACCTAACGCAATCAATGCCAATTGGCTTGACACGAAGGCCAGCAGCCAGATAAAAGCGGAATCCATGAAGCCATAGGAATGGAGCCCGATCCCCAGCATGTTGGTCCCGAACCAGGACCAACTCGTGACGATATTCCCGACGAGAGCCAACAGCATTACGCCACGATCCCGGACCATTCCACCCCATCGGGCATGGAGGATCAAGGCATTCCACAGGACGATAATCAGGGCGCCGTTCTCCTTTGGATCCCAACCCCAAAATCGACCCCAACTTTGGTCCGCCCAAATACCACCGAGCACCGTGCCGACGAAACTGAAGAGGGTCGCGAAACAGAGAATCCCATATACGGCCCGGGCCAGTGCTTTGGCCATGTCCGGGGTGACGACCCGTGTGCCCGCTCCAAGGGCGACGTAAAGAATGGCGAGAAAGCCCGCCACGTAGGTCGAGGCATACCCGAGCGTAACTATCACGACGTGGGTGGCGAGCCAGAGATTGGTATCGAGTACCGCCCGCATCATTTCCATGGTGTCGCCGTCCTTCGAAAGTCCGTGGGCAATGATCAACGTCACAAACCCCAGCACCGACCCGACAGCGAGCCCGATGCCATTTCGCCAAATACGTTCTAGCAGCAATCCCAGACCCACCGTGCCCCAGCCGATAAATACCGCCGAGCTATAGAGGTTAGTGACGGGTGGTCGTCCTTCGATCACCATCCGTGTGATGAGGCCAGACGAATGGATGATATAACCCGCGAAGATCAACCACCAGCCAACTTGCCGCAAGGTTTCTGATAACGTCAGCCAGAACGCCCCCACCAAAAGAAAAGCGAGCACGTAGATTCCCATCGACAAGTAAAACGGCGCCCAGTTGTTGAAGGCTTGCTCGCGCCGTGTCTTAATCAGTGCTTGGGGGAGACCCGAATTGAGGGCCTCACGGTACTCAGCGATCTGTTTTCGCAAATCAGTAAACCGACCTTCGCGGTAGGCCAGTGTCATAGCGGCGAACTGACCGACGGCGGGATGGAGTTGGCCTTGACCGATTTTCCCCATCAGGGTCGCGGCGGCGTTGGGCTCCAGCGGGTTGCGACCGACGACGTGATCCAGCAACGCTGCGGGAATCGAAGCCGCCAAGGCCGCCCCGCCAGTGCGTTGCCAAATTCCTCCCTCGGCCGCGGGTGGAATCACCAACGGACCCTCCATCCCTTCCATGGCCATAAACCGCTGAGCTTCGTTTAGCGTCTCTGCGAGCGCATTGGTGTCGAACGAACGGTCAGAAAACCGAGCTTTGAAGGCCGCCACCCCAGCGGGTATGGCGGCTTGATACGCGGCGAGTTCTGCAACGGCATTGGTGCCGTCCATGGGTTGAAGCGTATTTTCCAACCGCATATACAGCATCAAAGCGTTGTAGAGTTTGAGCGAGGCTTTTTGGAAAACGCTCTGCTCCGACGACTCCTTAGGGACATTCCGGACGATTTTTTGAAATTCACCCAGCCGTGGTTCTAATTGGCTCCACGCATAATGTTTTCCGTCGTCCTCATGCATCTTGTCGGGGTCGGCGGGTAATTGGAACAAACCTTTAAGTTCCTGATGGTCAATGCGGAATATTTTACGGGTATTAGCTAATTCCGGAACGGACATTAATTCCAAAAGCCAATCCGTGCCGGTGGCGAGTTTTGGCTTTTCAAACACGCCTTTCCATGGCTCATAATTCGCGGACTGCTTGCCGCGAATTTGGGTGAGTGAATTGCGGGCCAGGGAATCGAACGGTTGAACGCGACCGTTAAATACCAACGGTAGTCGGCCGAATTCGGCGATGGCCTGATCGCGGTCCGTCGGGCCACCGGGGACCTGCCATTTAGAAAATGCCCAACCTCCTACAAGGAGAGCGAGGCAGAGAGGAAACCATCGTTTCATATACGGGAGGATTTGCGATGTTTGGCAATGAAACCGGCGAGGTGAATGAAGAATTGGATGAGGAGGCCTAGAGTGACCATCGCGCAGCCAACATACGGTGTCATCCAGCCAGGGTTGGCGACCACTTGAAGGATCGTCACTCTCGGATCGACGGCATCGAAACTCGCTTGGAAATAGGTCAGACCGGCGTAACGCAATGGGTTGTTCATGTAGATATCTAATTCGCGGTTTTCCTTGCGGCCGCTGTCCATGAGCCGAACCCGACTGCGGAAATCCTTGGGCGTTTCGGTCCCTAGATACTTTTCGTGGGTGAATTTAAGTAACTGTAGGGATTGCTGCTGGTAGAAGCGTTGAGCCCTGAAATGCAATTCATAGGTGCGCCCAGCGTGTTGAAATCGTTGCGGCGTGGTGAGTTCAGCAAACAACTTATTCCCCAATTTAGCACCATATTTCTCGGAGAAAGATCGACTCAGGCTCACCAAAATAATTTCGTCACTCGCCCAAGGTGTCAAGATCCACGACCCCTTCGAAATTCCGTCCGTTAGAACTTCCGCGAATACCGAGGGAAAATTCCGGTCGTTCATGGTCCTGGTCACCGGAAGTTCATCAAAACTGAACCGATTCGCGATTCCTTGGGACGCTTGCTGCGCTCCGCCGGTCATGGGCCCGCGCGGCTTTTGGTCGCTGTTGGGCCAGTATTGATTGATCTTGATCACAAACGGCAGTTCAGGATGCTTGAGTTCGCCCTTCCGGGCCACCCGTGCTTCGGGAAAGGTCACTACCTTGTGCTGCTCAGGATTGGTCACGTCGAGGACCGCGAGTTCGGAGTAGAGACTGCTCTCGGAGTAGTTTTTTATTTGCCCTTCCGTGATCCGCATTTGGCTTTCAACCGCAAACATGTCGGTGATCAGCTGACCAATCAGCAGTAGGATCACCCCGGCATGGGTGAGCAAAATTCCGGACTTTTTCCAGGCAAACTTGAATCGCGCAACATGTGCGGCGATCAGGTTGACGAGGAGCGCCACCCCGAGGAGATATCCGCCCGGGAGTGGGAGGAGGATCCATCGCCAACCCGGCGTATGTGGCGACCAGGTGCAAAACCAGCTCTTGAAATAGCGGGTTTGGGCGAGCCAGAGCCCGTCGGTGGTCTGGGCCAAGGTGCCAAAAAAAATCAACGCAATGCCGAGCGCCAACAAGGTGACGGTGAGTCGGAGCGACGTGAGCGGTTTTAAGAGACGGAGCAACATCGGATCGAATGCGATGACAGACGCCCGTCAACATGGCGGATTCACAGGAGATTGCGCAGGAAATTATTTCTGGTTGCCCGCCCGGATGTTTTAGACCCTTTCGACTCCGTCCATCCTCCGAAATCAGACGCCTGCCGCGGTGGAAACACGGAGTGAATTCAATCGCTAGGGGCCTTGAGAATTTGAGTTTGTTCTCTCGCATCGGTGATGAAGAATGCTGGGGTGAGCGTTACGTCTTTTTCGTTTCCGACGCCGACTCGATACGGCACCGGTGCCTTGGCCGAATTACCGGCACATCTCGCCCGCCTCGGGGTCCGACGGCCACTCGTGGTGACCGACCCGGGGCTCGCAGCGACCGATGCGTTCAAATCGCTGGTCCGAATTCTAGGCGAAGCCGGACGCGACCGAGACTGGTTTGTTTACGCGGGGGTCCATGCCAATCCGATTGAGGCGGACGTCCATCAGGCCGCTGCCTTGATGCGCCAGCACCATTGCGATGGTGTGATCGGAATCGGTGGCGGAAGTCCACTCGACGCGGGAAAAGCAGCGAGGTTGCTGGCGAAATACCCTGATTTCCCCTTGGCAAAGTTTTACGAACAAGCCGCTGACTGGACCGGACTTGCCCCCTTTATTGCCATTCCCACCACGGCCGGCACCGGCAGTGAAGTCGGCCGCAGCTCGGTCATCACCCTCGGCGCGACCCAGCGCAAAGCGGTGCTTTTCCACCCCGAATTGTTGGCCAAACTGGTTATTCTCGATCCGGAACTCACGGTGGGTCTGCCCCCCAAACTCACCGCGGCAACTGGGGCCGATGCGCTCACGCATTGTATCGAGAGTTTCACCTGTCCTCAGTTTCATCCGATGTGCGATGGCATCGCGCTGGAAGGAATCCGACTCATTGTCGAGGCGTTGCCCCGTGCGGTCCGCGACGGTCGGGATCTCGATGCCCGAGGTCGAATGCTGGTAGCGGCGGCGATGGGAGCGGTAGCGTTTCAGAAGGATTTGGGCGTGGTCCATTCGTTGGCGCATCCGCTTTCTACCCTCTGCGGTATGCATCACGGACTGGCTAATGCGCTGGGTCTCGTTGCGGGTATGAATTTTTGCGCTCATCGAAAGCCCGGATTGTATCGCCGCGTGGGCCTTGCCTGCGGATTGGAACTGGAAAAGGTCTCCGACCGTGAGGCGGATCGTCAGACCATTTGTTTCGTCGCGAAGTTCCTCGCGGATTTGGGCTTGAACACCAAACTGCGCGATCACGGCGTTAAGCTTGAGTTGCTCGAGGCATTGGTGGCCCAGGCGGTGGATGATCCGTGCCATAAGACCAATGCAGTACCGGTGACCGCGGCGGATTTCCGGGCCTTGTACCTCGAGCTGATTTAAGGTCCTAGCTATTCATCCAGGGGCCTAGACGATTCTATCTCTAATTTCCGCTATGACGTTACCGACTCAACCGTTTATCAATGGCGCATACCGCGAACCCGCTTCGGGCGGGGCGCGCCTTGCCCTCATCAATCCCTCGACCGCTCAACCGCTCGGTGAAGTGCAGGGCGCGACCGTGACCGAAACGCATGCCGCGATTGAATCGGCCCAACGCGCCTGGGAGGGCGGCTGGCGTGACTTGGCTCCGGGGAAACGCGCCGAGATACTTTTTAACATCTCCCGTGTTTTGCGCGATCAGCTCGAGCCGCTCGCCCAACTCGAGTGTGCAAATATTGGCAAACCCATCAGTGACGCACGGGACGAGATCGGGTTGGGCGCGAAAGTCTTTGAATATTACGCCGGGGCGATCGGAAAATTCTTTGGGCAAACCATCCCGGTTTCACGGGGCGGATTTGATTTTACTCTGCGCCAATCGATGGGCGTGGTGGCGGCCATTGTTCCGTGGAATTTCCCCTTCCCGATTGCTGCGTGGAAGGCGGCACCCGCGTTGGCGGCGGGAAATTGTGTCGTGCTCAAACCGGCGTCGCTATCGCCGTTGACGGCGCTTCGCCTGGGTGAATTAGCCCACGCAGCTGGGCTCCCGGCCGGAGTGCTGCAGGTAGTGCCAGGCCCAGGCTCGGCCGTGGGTGATGCACTGGCTACGCACCCGCTGATTCGTAAGATATCGTTCACTGGCTCCACGGAAATCGGTCGGCGGATTATGGAAATGGCCTCCCGCGATCTCAAGCGGGTGTCACTGGAATTGGGTGGCAAATCGCCCAATATCGTTTTCGCAGACGCGGATTGGGAGCGGGCCGCGGAATGTTCGCCTCTGAGTGTTTTTGCCAACACGGGACAAGACTGCTGTGCCCGCAGTCGGATGTATGTGGAGAGGAGTATCTACGACCGATTTGTTGAACGGTTTGTCGCGGCAACTCGGAGGTTGGTAGTGGGCGATCCAAGGCAGGAGGCAACTCAGATCGGGCCCATGGTTTCGGCCGGGCAAAGGGAAAGTGTCGAAAGTTATCTCTCGGCGGCGCGGGCCGCAGGCAGCCGATTTGCCTTCGGTGGCAGTCGGCCGACGGCGTCGGGTTATTTCCTGGAGCCCACTGTATTATTGGACGTCGGACGGGGAGATCGCTGTTGGCAGGAAGAAATTTTCGGACCCGTCGTTGCGATGACACCGTTTGAAGATGAAGCCGAAATGCTTCGGGACGTTAATGGATCCTCGTATGGATTGAGTGGCTCCATTTGGACCAACAACTTGGGTCGAGCGTTGCGGGTGTGTCGGGCCGTACAAAGTGGTGTCTTAAGTGTGAACTCCCATAGTAGCGTGCATGTCGAGGCCCCTTTTGGCGGCTTCAAACAGAGCGGTATCGGTCGGGATCTAGGGATGGCCGCGCTGGATGGCTACACGGAATTGAAAAACGTGTACGTCGCCGAAAGCTGATCCGATAGAACCCAACCTTCCCAAAGCGACGCTTTCTGGACTTCCGTTTGGTACAAAATACCGGTATCTTGACGCTGATGACCTTGAAGGAACTAGGCGCTCAAGTGAAAGCGGGAACGATTGATACGATGCTCGTGGCGTTTCCGGATCCATTTGGAAGGCTGGTCGGGAAACGTTTTCGAGCAGACTTTTTCTTAAAATCGGTTGCCGAACATGGAACGCACGGTTGCAACTACCTGCTCACCGTGAACCTCGACATGGACCCGCTCGAAGGCTTTGAGCTGGCCAATTGGGCCTCGGGTTTCGGGGACTTTGAACTCCGTCCTGACCTGGACACTCTCCGGGTGTTGCCCTGGCAAACGGCGTCGGCGTTGGTGATTTGTGATTTGTACAAACCCGACGGTTCCGTTGTTGCCGAGGCGCCGCGTTCAGTATTGCGGCGGCAGTTGGAAAAGGTCCGCGCTTTGGGATTGAACTGTTTTTGCGCGAGTGAGTTGGAATTTTATCTTTTTAACCAGACCTATCACGAAGCGTTCGCCGGAGGATATCGGGAACTTAAACCGGCTAGTGATTATCGAATTGACTATCACTTAATGCAACCCACTCGAGAAGAAGCCTTGATGCGGGCGATTCGCAATGGGATGACGGCGGCCCGCGTACCGATTGAGAGCAGTAAAGGCGAATGGAGCCGGGGCCAACACGAGCTGAATTTTACCTACGCTGAACCACTACCGATGGCGGACATGCATGGTCTATTCAAACAAGGAGTCCGCGAGATCGCCGAGCAGCACGGTAAAGCCGTGACTTTTATGGCGAAGTACGCCGCGAGCGAGGCCGGTAGTTCCTGTCACCTCCATTTAAGTTTGTGGAAAGGGCGACAAAATGCGTTTTGGGATCCGAAATCTAAGGCTGGCTCGAAATTGTTTCGCCAGTTTCTCGGTGGCTTACTGCAGCACTCGCGGGAATTATGCCTTTTCGTGGCCCCAACGATTAATAGTTATAAGCGATACCAACCCGGTAGTTGGGCTCCCACCCGAATGGCCTGGGCCAAAGATAATCGGACCACTGGCTTCCGGGTCGTTGGTCAGGGTAACGGGTTCCGGCCGGAAAATCGGATGCCCGGTGCCGACGCAAATCCGTACCTCGCATTTTCTGCGATGTTGGCCGCCGGTTTGGCTGGCGTAGAAGCGGGTCTCGATTGCGGTGACCCCTATGCGGGCAACGCCTACCTGGACGAAAAACTGGAGCGGCTCCCCTCCAGTTTGCGCGAGGCCACCGCCTTGTTCGACGGCTCAAAACTCGCCCGTCAGGCATTTGGGGACGGGGTCGTGGACTACTACACCCGCCACGCTTGTCTCGAGCAGGAAGCCTTCGGCAACGCCGTCACCGACTGGGAAAAACAACGCTATTTCGAACAGATTTAGTGAGTTCTTCGGGTTCGTCACGCGACGAGGGACGTTTTCGTACGAAGATTGAGCCAAATCTAATTGGGTGATTTGCGCCAATGAACTCAGTTCATAGGTAGTACAGAGGCACGAACAGGGCTTGGATTTGGATCGCGTCATTTTTGCGTAGAATGACGGTAGAGTCAGTGTTTGATCGGAGTTTG
This sequence comes from Verrucomicrobiota bacterium, assembly GCA_043788645.1. Taxonomy (GTDB): domain Bacteria; phylum Verrucomicrobiota; class Verrucomicrobiia; order Limisphaerales; family UBA9464; genus CANIZL01. The sequence continues at coordinate 4,223 of JAYVTS010000066.1, read as the reverse complement.
CCCAAAAGAAAAGAAAATCTCTTCGTGCCTTAGTACCTTGGTGTGAAATTTTTTGCGTGAAAAAACCTAGGGTGAAACCCCCGCCGTTTGAGCGAGGTCGAGTTTCAGATCGGCCCAATATCCAAATTCGAAATTCCAATCGGTCGCTCCATTTTCCAAGCGTAAAACAATGCGACGACCCGCAAACCGACTAAGGTCTAACCGCACCTGACGCCACCGCGGCTCCGACGGATCATGATCGACCTTCTGCCGATGGAGGACCTCCCCGTCGGCCACGACGCGGAGTTCCCAGTCGCCGTGCTCGTGGGCGGCTACGGCAAAACTCAACACGGATCGTTGTCCGACGGGGAAGTTAATCACACGCACTAACGCGGCGGGATTTCGGGCGTCGATCGGGTGCGTCACGAGCACATTCTTGCGTCCAGCGTATTCCGTGAACTTGGCCGGAACACCTTCGAAAGGGGGGCAATCGACCTGCCACCCCGGAGCCCAGAGAGCCACAGACTCCCCGTCCGTTGCGTGGTCTAACGACGCTGAACCGTCATCACCGGAGAGTTCTTTCCGGCGTTCGTCCGTGAGCGGCTTGCCATCTTGGGGCGGCGCGAGAATATACCAGATCAGATTTCTAAAATCTGCGTCCGGCATTTGCTCCAAGCCTTCGGGCATGACCGAGTTTTCAGTCACCGTGAGCAATTTCACATCGGATTTGGCAATCACTTCTTCGGCGGCTCTTGGGAGGGCGAGGCGGATGCGGGACTCGGAGTTTTCCAAGAGGCGACCGCTTAAGGTGCGATCATCCTTGGTCTCGATCACGACGTTTTCATACCCTTTGCCGATGATTTCATTTGGGTTGATGACGTTGTGCAGCAGGGCTTCGAGTGAGCTGCGACCGACTCCGGTGAGATCGGGCCCGACTTGCGCACCTTCTCCGTGCAATAGATGACAAATGAGGCAGGTGTTCTTTGCCTGTTCGTGACCCGCCGCCAGATCAATGGGGCCGTTGCTGACGACCTTTCGTTTTTCAGCGATGAGTTTGAGTTTTTCAGCGCTCGTACCTCGGACTTTTCCGAAGAGTAACTCCGCTTTCGTACGTTCGGCATCGCCTTTGTCGTTGGCTAGGGTACGAATAACCGATGGAGTTAGATCTCCGCGTTTGACGTCGCCTTTTTCGACCGCGCCGAGCAGAGCCCATTTCCATTGCCACCGTGTGGGGCACAATTCCGCCACCGCGGCACGGACGGCCGGTGAGTGTTTTGCCCAGCCGGCCAGGAGTTCCTTGCCGGTGTTTTCAACGCCCACCTCCGTGAACGCTCGGACAGCCGATACTTTTACCGAATCGGTCGCCGGTCCATCGATCAGCGCCTGCAAAATGAGGCGGGTTTCGTCGGCCTTATGTTTCCGGACGGCCTCGATGGACTTAATCCGTTCGGCGTCGGGAGTGCCGGGGTCGCTGATTTTCGCAAACAATCCCTTCAGGGCAGCGGAATCACCCCAGGTCGTACCCAGTTGCTGAGCACGACTCACCACTTCCTGATTATTACCGGCGAGCCATTTCTTGAGCAGAGGTTCGGTCGGGTGTCCGGGCACGACGGCTTTCCCACGTTGGCCGTCGATCAAACCATCGAGGACAGCAACGAGCAGGGGCGATTCCGCGTTAAGTTCCTCGGCGAGTTCGAGACTTTTATCAATGAGCCACAACTGGCGGGCGTCGCAGAAGCGGCGAATGGTTTTGTAGACTAGTTTGGCCGAAAGCGGTAGATGCGCTTCGCCGTGCTCGACATACCATTTTTCGGTGGCACTCGGATCATACATCAGCGCGGGTTCGAGGGCCATCCAGAGCAGGAACGGTAAATCGCGATCAGTCGTGTCCTTCGCGTGAACCAGCAAGGCCTCGGCGACTTCGGCAACGAATGGGCCGCTCGTCGAGGAATCGGTGCGTGGCGGAGAATTTACCGTGAGTGATCCGCTGCTGAATTGGCGCAACGCACTGGCTACGGCGGATTGCACGGCGGCTACTTCATCCGCTGCGAGGCGCTTGAGACGTTTGACGGAGGGATCGGTACACTGATTCCATTCGCCGGTGAGACGAGCCGCCCATTGGCGGAGTGCGGGTTCAGAAGCGGTGGCGGCATCGTCGAGGATTGAATTGTCGATCTGACCGGCGCTGAACAAGGTCCAAAGAGAGGCGAGTTTGGTATCGACACTAGCGCCGAAATGAAGTTGTTGAATCAGTGCCGTTTTCACCGAGGCAACGTCAGTCCGTCCACCAAGAAGGCGTTGAGCGGTGCGGCGCTGCCAAACATTGGGATGTCCCAACATTTTTACGAGTTCAGCTGAGGCTAATCGGCCGAGATCCATCTCTGGCGTGGGACGCGAGGGAACGGGTTTTCCGGGTTGATCGCCGGTGTAGACAACCCGCCAGATGCGGCCGTATTCGCGATCAACACCATTCGGATCGGCATTGGCATTTTGGTAGCAGGGATATTTGTCATACCAATCCATAATCCACACCGCCCCATCGGGGCCGGTCTGAGTGCTCACGGGCATGAACCAGCCGTCGTTGCCCCGTACAAAATCTCCGCCAGCTGAGGCGACAAACGTGCTGCCTTTAGGAGTGAGTTGATCCCGGTGAATCGAATTGTCGTGAATATTTCCCATCAAGGCCATGCCCCGATAAGATGCGGGATACTGATCACCGAGATAGATATCAACCCCCGCATAGGCCGCCAGGTGATGCTTGTGATCGACGATACTAGGGAGGAGTTCATAAGCGTAGGGATACGGTGGCTGGCCGGCCTGGCGGGCGTAGAGACCACCGGGTGCGAGATGGAAAAAATGGTCGATCACACACGCGCTTACAAACGCATTTCCTGCCGCATCGAAATCAACGCCCCAAGGATTGCTGGTGCCTTCGGCGAAGACTTCGAGGCGGCGGCTTTTGGGTTCAAAACGGGCAACCCCGGCCGTGAAAACCGTAGGCGTGGTGGGATGATCGGGATCCACGGCCTTCGTCACGCTGAAAACGCCGTGGGTCAGATACATTTGGCCGTCTGGACCCCAAGTGAAGCCATTGAGTAATTCGTGACGGTCTTCCAGGCCGAAACCTGTCTGCACGATCGTGCGTTTGTCCGCTACGCCATCGCCGTCCGTATCTTCGAGAAAATAGAGATTGGGGGCGGCTCCGACGTAGACTCCACCGTTGGCGCAGAGGAGTCCGGTGGCAAGGGTGAAGCCGTCGGCGAAAACGGTGACTTTATCGACGCGCCCATCGCCGTCTGTGTCTTCGAGGATCTTGACGCGGTCGCGGCCTTTTTCTCCAGGTTGAGTTCCTAACGGGTATTCGTAGAGTTCGAGAACCCAAAGTCGGCCGCGTTCATCCCAGGACATGGCCACCGGGTTGGCGATATCCGGTTCGGCAGCGAAAAGGCGGATTTCGAATCCGTCGGGGACAGTGAATTTTTTCTGGGCATCGGCGGGCGACAAGGCGGGTGTGCTGGCGGCAGCGTGCTGTCCGGTGGTTTGTTTGCCGGCCGGCTGATTGGTGTAGAGGGGGAATCCGAACTTGGGATGGCGCGGCCAATCAGCATGGGCCGTGGCACACGCGTGGAGAGTGGCCAGCGAGAAAACGAGGGCAGAACGCTTCATGAAGAAAATCTCAGGCAATACCGACGAAAAACCCCCGGCGGTCAATTCAGACGGCAGAGGTAAGTTCGGGAGGGGTTCGGTAAAATGCGGGGACGATTCGGGGTCGAGGAACCTTTTGGGAATGGCATCACGGACCGCGGGTGGGGGCAGACGCTCGTCATTCTTCACCTACTACAAGCCTGGAACATCAATGCAAAAATGAAAAATTGAAAAAATTGATATAAATCCAGGCACAAAAGACCATTCTATTTTTGTCAATCATAGTGTCTGTTAATTTAACTGGGCCGTCAGATCCCTGATGTAAATTAATATGTCAGATATTTAATGGCCATCTTTTTCAAGAACCCTTGCTCCATGGCTTATCAATCAGGGCAGTTTCAAGAAACCGAAATTAACCCATAGGGTGAAGAAAAGGTTAAAGAAAAATGAATTCTCCGTTCTCGATTCGTTTCATTCCGTGAATGTTCGAGCTACCACTACTGCCAAAATGTGAGGATCCGTCGTTGCTTCAGGAGTTGAGCGTCCATTGCCTGACGGACGACGCCGAAATTGACCGATGGAACGAAGCGGTCGTCCAG
>JAYVTS010000065.1:0-12534 GCA_043788645.1 Verrucomicrobiota bacterium | reverse complement strand
GTCGCGGACTGGAAGCGTTTTAAGAACCGGCGCCAGGTGGGCAGTGATGCCGGACTGACTGGTGGCCGCTCTCATAGCAGAAATTTGGTTCTGGACGCTCTGCGGAAAGGTCGATATACGCTGCAACGGCGCGGAGCGCTATCGGAGAGTCTTCCACCAACACACTTTTGAATCGTTCGGCCCACAGTGTCCCAAACCGCCCGGTTCGTTGGTTGTACCATCGACTGAATCGTTGTTTGAATTCCTTCATAAATGCCGACACATCGCCTCGGCGTGAAAGTGCCGAATCTTGAAGGTCCTGATCGATCTTTCCCCGCTTTTGCAAGCTCTCCCGGGCCAGAGCCGTCAACACCCCTTTCTTGCCGTAAAACTGGGTCATTCGTTTGAGCAGCTCTTCGTCGGTCAGTTCTACCGGTACCGGCACTCTCAAGAGGAGATGGAAATGGTTCGACATCATGCAGTAGGTGATGATCTCCACGCCACAATACTCCGCCAACTTCCCGAGGATTTGGACCAGCTTCTTCTTGCCCAGATCGTCCAAAAGCATCTGCCCTCCCACCACTCGGGAAAGGCAGTGATAGACCGCCGAGGTTCCCTCGCTTGTGATTCGCGCCATGCGCAGAGCGTTTCCGTTCTCTCTCCGATCTCTCCAACCGTGGTCGGTCATCATTTATTTATCAACAACAATGAACATGTCACTGTTTTAGAAAATGAAGACGGCCTTTCCGATTTTGTAAGTTTGTCCGTTGTCGTAAAATTTTCAATTTGAAGTGGACCCCTATCGTTGGACCACTTCATATATTGAGACGCGCCAATGAGGTGAGATCATTCTCGGCAAGCTTCGCGGGCTAGGAAGGCAATCGAATCTCACGGAATGCTTCACCAAGCTGAAGTGCCGCACTTCGGCGGTCGCCCATGTCGACTAGCATGTCGAGGATCCGTAGAAACCTTTGAGCCAGAGCCCGCGTCATCGGTGCATCGCGATGTGCGAAGTACTGCACCAGCTCTGCGATACGTGCTGGAATGAACGTTCCATGCCAACCCTTTAGGTTGTCTGGTTCATCACCGATGATTGCGATCACTTGCTCGGCGAACGATTCGGCTGGGTAGCTTGCCCTGGCTCGCTCACCAAGCGTCAAGAACGGATCCATCACAGAAGCAGCCCACCCCGCAGCGCGCACGAAACGATCAATCAGGGGAAGGATACGGCTAAGTTCGGTCCAATTTCCATTGACGTACCGGGCGGCCAAGTCTGCATGTTCGATTGACACAAACATTAATGTACGAACCAGCTGGGGTTGATCGGAGCCGAAGAATTCGCCACTCCGGTAGTTTTCGCGATTAAAGGCATCCGACTTGAGAAGTCGGCAAAGACAGAGGTCAAGAGTAGCTACTGCGTCGACTGGAATGACAGGCGCATCATAGACGTAGACGCAAACGTAAGTGCTCGCGAACGGAGAAAGGAGTGACCAGCAAAGGTCGTCCTCTTGCCCCAAAATTGGCTCGATAAATCGGGCGTGAAAGTGACTACTCGGGATTAGTCCGGCTACCCCTCCAAGCGTCGAGCCTAGAGCTCGGGTCCATTCAAGCATGGAAGGAATCGAATGGTCGGAAAATCCGGACTTCGCCCCACGCGCTGCATTCATCCGGATGGTCCAGTTGAGAGCACCGTCGAGGAAATCGAGGAATACACCACTTGCACCACAACCCAGCACTTTCTCGAAAGGGATGCGATTGAGGATTTTTGCCGCATGCTTCGAGTTCCAGAGAACATCCGGTTCATCCCACGACTCAGCCGTGTCGGCCACAACATCCGCATCGCACTCTTGGTAGCTTTGAAACCCACTCCGGCCCGTCCGTACTTTCACCCGGGCAGGTGGGGGTAGCGGAAGGGAAATCCATTCGATTTCATTATCATAGAACGCCAGTGCGGCAGCGACGGCTGCATTTGATTCAATGGACGAGTGGTGCGGATCACAGTGTTGACGAAACTGACCTCGTGGCCGGCGCGAAATGCGGCAGAGCGAAAATGCCAAGATCAACCCGGCCCAAGTTAGCTTTGAGTCGTAGGGCCAGAGGTTACAAACTTCTTCGAGTGCAGCCATCGAGACCACTTCCAGTGGGTGTGCAATTAATCCAACGAGTTCTCCTATCAAGTCGGGTGCCGCTACACCCTCTCGGAGATCCGCTGCGAGGCCTCGCGCTACGTAGATTGCTTGGTGCCATGGGATATTTGCGGCAGGGGACCACATCAAATCCGGCACTTCTTGCAAACCGATCGCGCGCCTTAAGACGTCCCGAGCCCAGTACAGATCTTCCTTAGTGCGCACATCTCGGAAGGTGAGGGTAATAGCAGCGATCGAGGCGACAGCACCCCGACGCATTCCCAAATTCTTTTCGTGGTCTTCATTTTCTAAATGCACGAACAAGTCGTCGGCATCGGCTTCCCTAGCGATTTTAATCGCATCTTCGACTGTATACGGAGCTATTACTCTCTTAGCTTCGAAGGACTTGGCCGCCCAGGTCCAAAGGTTCGCGACCGTGAGCTGCTTAGTCGCCTCTTCGGTCCTGGCGACATTGTCAGGTCTGGCGTCAGAAGGGCTGTGGTGGACAAGCACAATCTTGTCCGAATCTTCCTTGTTCTGGTAGGCCCGATAGTTTTCAGGATCTGCCAGCTCGGCGTATTGGTGAGCCTGACTTAAGAGGCTTTCCGTCACCTTCGGTATACCGCGGTGCTCTTCGAACTGATAGGGCAGATTGTTCTTAAAATTGCGGATCGCTTCGCGAGTTCCGTCGCCGATTTCCCCGTTTGTAAACACGAATTTGGGTAGCATCCAACTCAGTTGAGTTTTACGGACCGCTCGGGCGTTCGCTGCTCGAATCGCCTCAATATGAGCCTTGTCTGTCGGATCTGTGAAACCAAGTAGGTTAGCGATTGGTACGAGGTCCTGAGCCATTCGATGGTGGTCCGCGGCCAACAGGCGCTGTGAGGTGACGAACGGAGCTGTCACTTCGGAAACAGTCGCGCTTTGGAGCAAGAGCATTGAGGAGATACCCAGAATGGCAACGCATTCGTTCCCTTCCAAGATCTGCTGAATCAGTTCGTCAACCGGCCTACCGCGTCCAAGTTCTGCAAAACACCACTCCTCAAGCGCCCTTAACCCGCATCCGATGGCATTCGGCGCCCGGGTCGAGCGAAACCAAAGATAATGCAGGTCGGTTCCCCAGAATTGTTTGGTTCCCCATGGAAACCTTAGCTCCAGAGGTATCGGGGTGCCTGGACGGTCGCATGAATGTCGATGCATCTGTCGCCATGCGGCCATCGCGTGATTGCAGATTTCTCGAAGAAGTCGAAGCGCCTCGTTAGGCGATGATTGGAAAAGCGAGTGAAAGGGCTCTCGAAGTGGCGAAGGGGGATAGAAGCTCCGGAAATCGTCGCGAATCGATAGCCGGTCGCAATCAAGGTGGCTGAAATCGCGCATGGCGGGTACAGAAGACTCGATCGACAGCGCCCCTCGTTCTAGGGGTGTGCGTGCGGATTCCGGTTTTGCTAGTATAGCGTGATGCCACTCTGCGGTGCGTCGGAGTTCCGACTCCTCTCGTGCGGTCTGCTCGTCTGGAAGCTCCTCTCGCAGGAATGCAAGAGATAGTTCGACGAGTGACCGGGGTAGCGTCTGGGCAAGGATATGTGAAAATGCTATAATGTATCGAAAGACATCGTCACGAATGCGACTAGAGTTTGCGACCCGCAGCAGATAGTCCGCGACAAGTTGCGGCTCGTTTTTCGAAGATCGCATGAGGAGTCCCCCTAGAGATTTTCCGAATGCGTCCAAGTCTGGCACCGCTTTCCAAAAAGCCGACTTCTCGTCAGACCCATGTCCGGTCTTTATCGCGTCGATGGCTGCTAGCCAAATGGCACAGTGTTGAAGGAGTGCGTGAGATGTAGAGTTCCCAAGATCGGCGAGCGCGTTTTGCCATACTTCGAAGATTTCGACGATCTCCGGATAAAGCGTCAGCGGAATCTCAGAAATACGTCGGAGGAGGAAGCTGATTAGGCGACCCCACGCGGCAAAGTCGGAAGGCCAACCGAGAAGATCTGCGATCCGTTGGCGCTGGTCGTGTGGCATTGTACCCATGAGGATGTTCCAGTTTGGTATGGTTTTTTCAGCCTGAAACCAGACAAGCGCTTTTCTGAGAAGATGGAAGTCGTTGGCAAATACTGCCACCGCGAACTGAACCTCGTCGACTTCGAACCTTGATGAACCAACTGGACCCAGCAGCCACGCCCGCATCCATTGCGATCTAAGATTCGAACCGGCGGTTTGGGCGAGGTACGCAGACCAGTTTTTTCCCTGCGCATATTCCCATTGTGAAACGAGTTCCACGACGCGAGCGACCGCCGGCGGTTCGCCGCAGGCCCTAATTTCTTCAATCCAGCCGGCCCCACTGTCGGCAAGAACATGGAAGTAGGCCCATTCAAAGAAAATGTCGTGAGCGAAGCGGACGGAAATCCCTTCGCGAGCATTTTGGAGTATACCGTCCGACTTTAGCGCATCAATGTCTGCGACTGAACGGAGCTGGCTAAAGCCAATCGCATGGCTAAGCTGACGAGCGCGAATACGTGACAAGTCGAGGAGCCCGCGCTGGCGTTCAATCGCGGGTTTGCCGGTCTCGTTATAGCCGCCCCGCCGCCACCAATTCTCGATCAGATCGACTTCAGATTGGGGAACGAACGTCGGAGCGCTGGGGTCAGCCAGGTAACTTTGGTTAAGGACTTTTGCAAAAAAGGGTCGTCGGACGATCTCTCGCACTTGGGCCGACCCAAAAAGAAGCGGCTTCAGGTGCGGTTTGGCTTTTCCGAGCGTCGCGGCCTCTTCGTCGCTCAGCTGGCCGACGGCAAGCGTGTCGACTTTCAGGACATCTAAGAGATCGCCCAACCAATTGCGGAGGACCTCAATACCGGTGTCTCGAAGGGAGACGACGATTCGCCAATTCTCGAGCAGCGGCGACTCCGCAATAGCCCGGATTAATTCGAGCAGGACTGACTGATGCGCTTTCTCGACGCGATCGATCGCATCGACGAAGAGAATGGGAGTACCTGCGGCTCCGACCTCCACGAGCAGGTGCTCCAGTCGAGCACCAGAAAGTCCGTGCGAGACTGCGTAGCTGATCCAGCTAGTTCCCTCAAGCTGTTCTGCTTTGAGGAAGATAACCGGGCCGTGTTTGAGCGCACGCTGAACCGCTCGTCTTAAGAGGACTGATTTGCCAGTTCCTGCCAGGCCGCGGATCTGTACGACACGGGCCTTAGTAAGCTTGGCGTCCAGTGTTTCTAAGAGCGAGGTTCGGTCAAGTTTCACTCCCCCAACATCGTCCGGAATCAAGTTCACGTAGGACTTCGCCAGATCCGTCAACTTGTTTAGGTCATGGAAAAAGGAAGTCGCGCCGCGAAGACGAGAGAGAGGCGAAATCGAACGCACAAGCCTGGCGCGATCAAATTGGCCTGATTTGCCCGCGGATGTGCGTGCCAATTGGACAACTCGCGACCACACGAGTGGTGCCTTTGCAGCGTCAGTTGGTTCGAGACAATCTCGAATGAGATTAATAGCAACAGAGGGATCGGTCGCGCCTTCGCGAAGAAAGTCGAACTGAACGAGTACGAAATGCGCGAAAAAAAGATGAGCTTCTTCGCTAGTGCAAACAGCCCCCTTAGCCTCTTTTAGCAGCGTCACAATATCGTCCTTGAGCTGCTTGAGATCGTCACCGGCGCTACCAGTGGCAGCAAAGCGAGCGTCGAAATGGTCAGTCGCCAGACTTTCACGGGCCCAATCACAGAGCGTTTTGAGCGCTCGTTCTTTGGTAGGTGTGATAGTGCCAACGGCAACTCCGTATCGGTCGGTATTGATACGGAAATCACGCTTTTTGAGAGTCGCCCAACTGCCGGTGATGATATCAAGAAAATCGGCATTCGTTTTCGCCGAGCTGATCGTAAGCGACCGCTTCACCTGAAGACTAAGGCGGGCGGGTCGCTTTGCGGCGTCCTCAAAATCGACGATTACATCATCCAGCGGTTCGCCGAAGTCGCGCTGCTGGACAGAAACTCGGACAACGGTTCGATCATCGATCCCGGGCGCATATGCCTCGGCAAGCAACGCGGTGAGATAGTACGCAGCCGCGTCGCCCTCGAAGGTGAAACCCTCCCCGCCGGCAAGTTCAGGTGACTGCGACATCGCAAGCTTGAAGAGTTAAGAGGATTTCGGTATTTCGCCTGTTCGAATCAGGAGATCTGTTCCAGAGTCTCGCCGAAGTTTCGGTGAGGCTGCGGTCTGGACTTGATCGGTCAAGATTCTTCATTGAGTAAGTTTGGAAACGGTAGTATTACATATCGCGACCAATGTGAATTCCAGTCCATTTGGCTGATCAAACAGTCCAAATATTTGGCGAAAATTTGGAAACGCGCCCCGTTGCAACTGAGTGCAACAGAGTGTTACCAAAAACTGATAGCAGGAATTTGGTTCTGGAGCGGAAATTACTGGATTTGTAGATTGACTCGACACCAATACAGGCTGCTGCGTGAACCGCAAGCGCTACCGCCATGCTGGCGGAGCTCACGTCGCCAGGCAAACCGAACCAGTCCAACTGATCTACCAGCAGATTAAGCTCGCGTTGGACGTCCACGCGGGTGACCTCATGGTGGTGCGCACGGTGGATGGGGCCAAACCTCAGCTGCCCCAGAAGGTGACCACCGAGCGGTACTTGGAATGGGTGGCCAAACAAAAGGCCCAAGCCCGCGAGGTGATCAGTTGCGACGAAGCGGGGCCGACCCGCTTCTGGCTGTATCGCCAACTCACCGCGCTGGGCATCTGCAATTATGTCGTCTGTCCGACGTGCCTGGACGAGCGGCACGCCGGGGTCAACAACGACCGCACCGACGCTCTCGAATTGGCTATTCGATTGGACCGGTTCGTCGCGGGTAACGACCAAGCGCTGACGGTCGTGCGGGTCCCCTCGGAGGCTGAGGAGCAGAAACGGGCGCGCAAACGGCAACGCCAGCAACTACGCGAGCAGCGACTCGGCTTCGCCGTCCAGGGGCGAAGCCTGATGCTCCTGCACGGGCATCGCGAAAACAACCACTGGTGGAAGCCTTCGCGTTGGGAGGATTTGAAAGCGAGACTGTCGGCCTGGTTGATCGAGCGCTTGGAGATCTCCCGCCAATTGATGGTCGCGGCGGATGCGGCGGTTCGGCCGCAAGACCCCGGAACAAACGGGCTGGGTAATGACAGGAGCCTGACGCGTCCCCGCCGATCCAGGCCGATTTCTCCTGCTCCCCTGACTTTCCGGAAAACGGCGCGCGACCCGTTCAAATTCTTGGCTGGCAACGGCCGTTTGATAGCTTGGGCGCGTTCGTTTTCCGACCCTTTGACGGTTACGGACATCACCATGACGGGCGGTCGCTCATTGGAGCGGCTGACCCGGATAGCAGGTCGTGACGTCAGACTCGATGACGGACACACCGTCGGAAAAACGTTCGTCGGGAAGGTCCTGGGAAGCATGCGGGGACGAAGGTTTCCGCGAATCGGCTGTGGGCGAGTTATTGACTTTAAAATGGAAGGAAACTATAAAAACGCCCCTATAGAAAGCGACGTGGGAGACCGGCCTCGGCCTCGTCCGCCCAGTTTCCTTCGTTTGCAGGTGTTTTAAAACGCAATACCCGACCAAGCCTCGCTCAAGGTGTGATTTACAAGCCTATAGTTTAATTATTTAAAAAGAAACCGTTGATCGCTCTCATTGCAGAATTTGGTTCAGGACGCTCCGCGGAAAAGCCAGTGAGGTACCAGCGTGTCGGATTCTCGGGGAGTAATTCGTTGGCAAACCTGTGACCGAGCAATGGCCCTACTAGATCGAGCCTCGTCGCGTCGACGATTTCGGCGCGAACTTCCCAGGAATTAGTCGGGGATTTTGGGCTGGTTGGCGTACTCAATAGGCTAGGTTCAACAGTTCCGCTCTCTCGTGGACACTATCAAAGGGTGGAGACCACTATCGATTGCTGCTGGCAGTGATTGGCCTGCATCGGGACAAGTCAATCCGCAAACCGGTTTCTGTAATTATTGCGTCTACGGGTATTTCTGAGTAACGCCTGATAGTAACCGGTTGATCAGACGCCAAGTGCGTCACGTTCCAGAGCTCCCACTGATACTTTGAGCCTCCTCTTCGAGATTCCTTCAGTTCGATCGGGGTAACTACGAAGCTGGACGTAGCCCCGGCGTGGCCCTTTACCTCGATCCGGAGCCCCCAGTTCCCTATCTTCACTAAAAGGTCATGGCCATGGTCACGCCTTTGGCTTACGTCATGGATTTCGCAGCCTGGGAACAACCTCGTCAGAACGTCCTTTACGTGGGCCATCGCTGCTTTTTCAACTTCGGAGTTCCTTGTGGGCATCTGCCGGGAGTTTGGTCGTCGTTGCGCACCAGGCCCTCCTGGGCGCGATCTATTCCCGGGATTCGCGGGTCCATTAGCGTCAGGCCGTGATTGGTCCGGCGGTGGCTTCGGGAGTGTAGCCCTTTGATCATGCGGGTACTTAACCGGTCTCCGCTCAGCCATTTCCTCGGAGTCAGTTGTAATCTGGTATAGGTCCGAATCCACATCTCCTAAAACATCCTCCAGATCGCGATCACTTCCGCCTGAAGCACCGGCTCCCTTGGCGGTGAGATTTCCGTTTGAGTCCGATGCCGCATCGCGCGCGCTTTTGGTTGGAGCGGTCGATGGTGCGCTTCCGTTCGAGCCGGGATCCAAAGGCGGACCGGGCGATTTAGGGCTCTCCTTTTGAAAATTGAAACGCGGCGTTGGACCGGAAGCGGAACATTTCAAATCGACCCCATCGTGAGCCCCTAGGCACGATTCAATTCCATTTGCAGTAAGCCATGTCTGAGCCGGCTCGGTGAACTCCCATTTCTGGTCAACGATGTGATATTTTGCCTGCGTTGCAGACTTTGTGAGTAGGCTGAAGACGATAGCTTCTGCGTCAGTGTCGTCATCGAAGAAGGCACCGGCAATGAACCGCGCCGCGGCAGTACGCTGGTCTTCCAGGTCCGCCCCTTTGGAAACCATTAACTGGGAATCATCAGCGCTCCAGAACGCGGCGACCTGTTCCGGTTTCCTCCACGGAGAATCTTGCAGAGAATACACCACCGATACCTCACCCACTAGATATTCGCATGTGTTAAAGAGAGCACGAAGAGCAATTTCCAGTTTGGATAACTGGCGACGTTTCGTCACGAGCAAGAGGATCAGTTCCTTCGAGGCGGGCGTCAGAAGGCGTGGTTCTCTTAGAGATGGTGGATCGTCTGCGGCAAGGGAAAGGCGGGTTCGAAGACTCTGTCGGATGGATCGGCATCCCGCCGCCAACAGGACATCAATCATCCCCTTAGCGATTTGGCTCGGAAGCCAGGCTATCGGGGCCAGTCCTTCGAATATGCGGGCCGCAAATCCGGAGTCTGGCAAAAAAACTTCACCTGGCTCGCCGAAATCGCCCCGAGTCTTCCAGATTCGGAGGGACCCTTTGAGTTCCAACCACAGCGGTTGGTCGAGGAAAGCGCCGTCGGCAATTGCCCTGTAAATTGGTTCGAGTTGGGACTTGGCAAAGTCGTTGGATTCCGGAATTCGATGCGAAATCTTCGACCAGAGGGTCACCATGAATTCCTGGGATGCCTCGGGAGAAACACCCAAGTTGGTAAGGAAAAAGCCGTGCAGATCCTCATTCCCGTAAGTCCGTTCGGCCGACCAGAGAAGGCCATCGAGGGCAGTCCCGTAGTCCTTCCAGACCACCTCTCCAGAGTTGAACCACCGACTTTCGGGAAAGGCCAGCCAAATCAGCGGTTCCGCAGCAAAAACGCGAACGTTGAAAGATTCTGTCCTGAGTCTTTGGTAAATGTGAAGAACCATTTTGTGAAGAACCATTTCATCTTGCCTTAGATTGCCGTCACGGAGGCGCCGTAAAAGAGGGATCAGTGTTTGCGCCGATACCGCTTTCTGTATCCCGACGAGCACGAGAATTGCTTCGTCTAGTGATGAGGTGCTATATGGGACGACTTGTGACAGGAAACTCCTCGTCTCCGGGGTATCCAGAAATGTTACCTCGGGCGCTTGGAACCCGTTGGTTGTCGCGAGCCATGGGACCGACCGAACAGTCGCCCCAAACGATGTCGGAAGTCTGGACTGCTTTTGCGTGGTGAGAAGTCGCTCAAGCGATCCCGACTTCGCGTGGCGGCGCAGCCATAATTCGAATTGATCGAGGCGGGCAGATACATCTTCCGGTTTCCTGATCCTCCCCAAATCCTGAAGCCAGCGCGGTGCAGTATAATCAGCTTCGCCATCCGGTCCGCGACGCAATGGCGGCCGAGGGACGTCGGTAATTTCCGCAAGTTGCATCAACTCCCAGAGCGCCTTATTTGCTTTCGGGTCGGAATTCTTGGAATACGCGGAATGAAGTACATTGAAGTGGGAACGATCCTCCCGAGTGACGAAAACCCACGCCCAGGCAAAACCGAAAGAGAATCCATCGGGGGTCACAGTCTCCGGCGGCACCGGTGCTGAAGTTATTGAAGACGATCCATTGTCGAAAACCCAAAACATTCTTTTAGCAATCTGTCGGCGCGACTCTTGCGATTCCGGAAGGTTCTGGGCGACGAACAACGTGGCTCGTACAACCTCCTCAATCCTGCCTTGGCCAGCTTGATTACGAATCCAGTTCAACAAGCTGTTCAGGATATAGTTCTCAACAGAGAAGTCAGGCAGCCCGAAGGTATCGCGGAACCATTTCCACAACGCTGGCTGACCGCCGAGGGCAATTTGTACCTCTCGATCCAAGAAGCGAGCAGCTGGCCACCCCGGGGCGATTTCATCGCTGCCCCTGTCTTGTAGTGGATGAAGGTACACCTCCGGGCTTCGAGCCGACCGACAAGGTCCGTCCTGGCATTTAAGTACTGGGAGTTGCCCGAACGACATGGCAGTCGCCGAATGCTCTTTACAACATTCCAGAAACTGAATCCACCAATCGGCATTTTTACGTTCCAACCATGCAGAATCGTTGAATGCAGCCAGGATAGATTCGAGGGAAAGCTTCCCAACTCCAATGGGCCTCAACCGTTCCGACCAACTCGAATTCCATGCAGGATGAAGCATAAAGGGCACCGAACATTGTTGAGGTGCTCCCTTCAGGAGTTTGCGGTCGTGATCCGAGGCGAAGACGATTTTCGCGGGGAGGGCGAGTTCCCCGGAGTCGGTGAGGACGCACAAAAGATTGCGGAGTCCGGTGCGGGCGCAATCCAAGACAGGCTGGAAGAAAGGAGCCACCCGGTTTACATCCGACCAACTTGGAAGAAAGCGATGCCCGGATTCACGGAGGTCGGGATCATCCAGAATGCGCAGAAACGTTTGGATAAAGGCATCACCAATTCTGTCCCGGGCATAGACATTCCAGGGACGTTCCTCCAGAATCCCTTCGCGACTCGAGTTGACGATGAAATCGGCGTTGATCAGGAAGGGCAAGCCCGAATTAATCTCTGTGGGAAGGAAGGCAAAGACGCTAGCTGCGGTTCGGATTTGTTGCTGGATCGGAAACGCAATGGTAATCTCGTGATCGGTCACATCGCGGCGCCGCTCGTCCTGCGCACGTTGTGGTACTCCGAATCGGGTTGCTACCACGAAGTACTCCGACCGGCCGTCACCTCCCGTGAGATGCAAGCGGGGTGCCGTACCTCGGACCGTTATTTCACCGTTCACACCGAGCCGGAGTGTCCTAATCTTGCGCAGAAAGAGTAGCGTTTCCGGGGCGATTTTTTGGATCTGACCAGCAATGTTCTGGGTCCGGCCAGGCAGCAGCGGCAGTATAATAGCAGTGAAACCGGGTTTTATTTCAGTGGGGACTGTGTCGACCCAGTGGGGCAAAATGTAGCCAAGAGGTTCGGCCTCTGTAGGCTTTCGGAACTTGAACTGGAACGGGCCAGAAAAAATATGGGGCTCATCGGTCACCCGGAAAACAGATTTGAAGCCTATTCCCTTCTCTCCGATATGGCCGGAATTGGTGCCCTTCTTTTTGGTGCTGTTCCCCACCGACGAAAGACTCTGAACGTTCTCCGCGCGAAATCCTCGCTCATTGTTAAGAAAAACTAAGCAAGTGGTAACCCCATCTGCCTCCGTGAGGTTACCCTCAACAATTTGAAGGCTAAGTTCCGGTTCGTCGCAATCATAGTCGTTGTCTTCTGCGTTCTGAATCAATTCTAAGATGAAGTGCGATTCCTTTGCGTTAAGCTCTTCTGCCAGTAGGCGCAGGGCACCCCGAAGATCGGCGGAATCTTGTCGTCGCTTTTCTGCGGCAATCGTTTCGATAAATGACTTGGCTTGATCGCAATTCACAGTGGTTTAATCGAGGCCCCGTGAGCTATTGGATGCATTGAAGCTGACAACGAATTCCCGAACATGAAGTCGAGGGCCACGGTGGTGATTGTTTCCAACCTAGGAGAATGTGTCCGAGCGCGC
>JAYVTS010000064.1:0-3850 GCA_043788645.1 Verrucomicrobiota bacterium | reverse complement strand
GGTGTAATCGTACTGTTGCCCGGTGACGTTGACGCCATTGGCGTCCTTCGTGGACGCCAAGCGGAGTTCACTCGCCGCATCGTAGGTGGCGTCGAACTTCGAGTTCCAGGTGGTGTTGGCGCTGTTCACAAAAAGGAACATGAGAGTTGAACGAATACCCAATTACCAGATTGACCTGACCTAATTGTCAACTGTTTGTATCTGACCCCGTTACCCCTACCGCCCGGTTGGGTGATTTGATTCACCAACGCACTCGCGCCGAGGTAGCCGTAGGTAAGGGTGCCGGGCGGTGAGACAATATTTCCGGAGGTGTCGTAATTATAGGTCTATTTCCACGAACCTGCGGGCTGTTGTATGGGTAGGGAATTGCGCAGCCTTGCGTGACTAAACTGTGAGCCTGGCCGTCAGTTTTATTCCTACTTAACTAATGGAAATATAATAACGTCTCCGGAGATGACATTTCGATTCAAGAATTTTTCTCTTTCTGAAATTCTATCGCGTTCATACCATCCAGGTATTGAGGCAATTTCATTGCGAGTAACTAACGTCACTAACGAATCATGAATAAATGAGCCGCTAAATGAACTGATAATAGTTCGAACAGGCACACCGTCTCCCAAAAACACGTTGGTAATAAATGCTCCACGCCCATATAACACCACGCACTTGTGCTCGTCAACTGCTGATGACAAATCCTTATATGTTAAGTAATTTAGGCGCTTGTCTCTATTTTTATTTGTGATAGTAGAACATCCACAACATGTTAGCAAAACAACAGCCTGTATTATTGGAATTATCATACTAAGTGGTGCAAGTGTAATGCATTATTGCTTTGGCACAACTGACTTTCCTCGATAAGTCAGCCGAGGTGGAATATTGAAATCAAATCGCACGGGGTTTTCATAATTCCATACATTGTTCCCCCGCTCTGGATCGTCAGAAGCGCCCAACGAATGTCCGAGTTCATGAGCCAGCACAACGGCACATCCTTCAGGAGAATTTGGAATCTGCTCCTTATACTTCTTCATTTTTCGTTGTGTTTTTGGTGAAACGCCATTAATAGACTTTGGGTACATGGTGATTTCGGCTGGAAAATCAGTTCCAAGATCTCCACCAGAACCGGCATCATCACCTTCGCGAATTACGACTGTATCTTGATGATCGTTTGCTTTATTGTAGATTTTGTTTCCACTCGGCGATGATTTCAGAACGCATAAACAATTATTTATTTTATCTTTAAATTTTTTACTAGCATTTGGATCAATAGTGATTTTAAGCCCAAGAATATCGATCGAACTAAGCGGGTTGCCAGCCACGAAATTG
Organism: Verrucomicrobiota bacterium; assembly: GCA_043788645.1. Classification (GTDB taxonomy): domain Bacteria; phylum Verrucomicrobiota; class Verrucomicrobiia; order Limisphaerales; family UBA9464; genus CANIZL01. The sequence continues at coordinate 2,527 of JAYVTS010000064.1, read as the reverse complement.
TACAAATTAATTCCTCCGCTTTCTTCAATCGGATCCCGATTCAACCACCGATGCAACGCCGGATCGTAAAACCGATACCCGTAGTAGTAGAGCGTAGCGAGCTGCGCGGGTTTATCGACCAGCACCGGCTTGCTGCTGAAACGCATTGGATTGGCGGTGGCTTGGGTCCCGCTGCTCGCCAGCAATCCGCCGAACGGATCATACCTGTAGTTGGCGCTCAGCACTTGGCCGGCGCCCAGAAGCGCGGTGATGTTCCCGATGCCATCGGCGTGGTAGAAGTTGTGGGTGCTCCAAGCTCCGGCGCTGTAACCGGTCGAGCGACTTAGCAAGCCGCCGATGCCACCCGCTGCACCCCGACTACCGCTGAGGTCACTGCCTTGGACGTAAGTCGCCGTAGGAGTGCCACCGCTGGTGCGTTCGCTGAGCATTAACATGCCGTCGTAGAGATAGCGGGTTTCTGTAGAAACATACCAAAGACCGACGGTGTGGATGTACTCCCGCCGGATCCGTAGGCGCAAGAGCCTGTCGTAAACAAACTCCACCTTCCAGCGAGACGCTTCGGGCGTGTAATACGTATCGGTCGCTACCGTCGTCAGTTTGTTGGCTGCGTCGTACGTGTGATGTTTCTATTTTAACCACCTGTCCCTTGTTTCAATCGCCTGAGTATCAAACCTATGGGGCTAAATTAATTGCCATTTCCATCTGACCCCAACATTTGCATTAGTCGATCAACGACCATTTCGTGCGTACCTAGTATTTCAATAGATTCGTGAGTATCCGCGTAGAACGCGAAACCCTCATAATCGATCATACCATCAAGATAACAACGCTCATATTGACTATCAGAGTCAGCGCAATTAATCACACGACTTTCAATCTCCCTCACGCGCGTTGGGTTAGTCTGGTGGAAAAACACTATCGCTTCAGCGTCGACTTTCTCCAAAACAAGCAAAGCTTCAGTCGGAGTGTTACAATTAATACTGAAGAGACAGCTAGAAGCCTGTTGGTATTTTAAATTGTGTTGCCTGAGCAAGGCATCGAGTCGTGGCAGGGATAAAAACAAATTGATTGGTTGAGCTATCAGAGATTCCCCTACTTTGCCCCATTTGATAAGCAACTCAGATATTTTCTGCTTGCGCTTAACCTTCGATGAGATTTTTTTTGAATTAGCCCTTATAATCAGCTTGGAAATGTTAAACGGGAAGCCTCTTTGTTTCGCGTCCTCTCTGTCGATTGGCGCTTCCAAAATAATCTCAAGATCCGGTGGCAATTTCATTTGGGTGGTCACTTAGTCCATGTGCCATCCCAACCGGCGGGTTTTCCGTGGTGAGGGCGATCGTAACGAATATATTTGCGAATCCGACCCACATAGGGAGGTAATCATCTTGTGTTGTATGGCCCAATTACCCTCCAAGCACCCGCCCCAACCAAACAGACAGATGCAACTCCACCAGCTGCCCGGCTTGCCTTGAAAGCAGAATCATTTGGATCATAATAATTCGAGAAAGGATTCCCAAAAGGATTGGCACCGTCGAGTTCCGCCAAAAGGCCTTGTCCCGCGCCTCCGGCCCCTGCCCCGGTAATTTGAAGCCACTCATCCCAAGAGTACAGGCCGTGCGGATCAATCCAATTCACCGAATTGTTCCCAACGAAACCATAAAGATTGATCCCTCCGGTTTCCTCAATCGGATCCCGATTCAACCACCGGTGCAGCGCCGGATCATAGAACCGGTATCCGTAGTAATAAAGCGTGGCGACCTGTGCGGGCTTGTCTGCCAGCACTGGCTTGCTGCTGAACCGCATCGGGTTGGCGGCGGCTTGCGTCCCGCTGCTGGCGAGCAAACCGCCAAAGGGATTGTACTGATAGTTGGCACTCAGCACTTGTCCGGCGCCCAGGAGTGCGGTGATGTTCCCGATGCCATCGGCGTGGTAGAAGTTGTGAGTACTCCACGCGCCGGCGCTGTAGCCGGTTGAACGAGCTAATAAACCTCCGATGCCGCCTGCTCCGCTGCGAGTGCCACTGAGGTCACTTCCTTGGACGTAGGTCGCCGTGGGTGTGCCACCGCTGGTGCGTTCGCTGAGCATTAACATGCCGTCGTAGAGATAGCGGGTTTCTGTAGAAACATACCAAAGACCGATGGTGTGGATGTACTCCCGCCGGATCCGTAGGCGCAAGAGCCCGTCGTAAACAAACTCCACCTTCCAGCGAGACGCTTCGGGCGTGTAATACGTATCGGTCGCTACCGTCGTCAGTTCGTTGGCTGCGTCATAGGTGTACGCCAATGACTGAGCTCCGCTGATGACTTGCGAGGTCAAATTGCCTTTGACGTCGAAGAGTGTGCTCCCACTGCTACTTCCGTTCAACGTTTGGTTCAACGGGTTAACCGGAAACGCCGTCGAGCCGGTCCCCGTGGCGCGGTTGATCAGGTTCCCGGCGGCATCGTAGGTGTAATCGTACTGTTGCCCGGTGACGTTGACGCCATTGGCGTCCTTCGTGGACGCCAAGCGGAGTTCACTCGCCGCATCG
>JAYVTS010000063.1:0-15244 GCA_043788645.1 Verrucomicrobiota bacterium | reverse complement strand
TGGGCCCAAGCGGAAGGATGGGGCTCGGCCGATTCGGGGGGTACCGCTGCCGGGGATTAGCGTCATGCGGGATTTGAGGATCGATACCGTCGGGTAGGGCGTTATTCTAGTTCGCTTTCAAGATGACACGAACTCGCTGGCTCTTCTCATTTCGTGGTCACGCAGTTTGTTCGCTTACGGATTTTCGGAGAGTTGTCAGTTCAATTTGGACGGTGCTCGTCGATTTTGGTCGTGGTATCGTTCTTTCGTCTTACCGAGATTCCAGGCCATTAAAATCGATCGCGCCTTCTTTGACGAAGGCAAATTCCGCGGTTTGATTGGCGTTTTTGAGTCGGTATTCGTTCGTTTTCCGCGTCGCCATGTCCTCCATCCGGTAGGTCCCGCTGGAAAACGTGTAGGGGCAACCCTGACAACTGGAGATTGACCTAGCGGCTCGATGGGCGAGGATGACGGCCGCTAAGCTGAGGTTCGGGTGTTTCAAAACTCCGAGCGCGGGGGAACCGATTGCCGAGCGTACCTAGGGGTATGGTCGGTTGGGGCGTACGGGACCGGGTAACCGGTCGGTCCGGGAGCACTTCCAAGCTCCAGCCCGGCAGCTAACTCCGTAGGCAGTGGAAGGGCCGTCGAACTGGACGTGCCGTCGCAGAACATGCGTCGGCGCGGTCGGGTGACGCCCGTAATGGGTCGTTACCAACGGCCGAAGAACTATGAAAGACAACGTTGCCGACTTCGGCGCTGTGGACGGCGTCCGACGGAACAGCCCTAATTTCGCACTGGGCCTGGATCCTTCAATAAGGATTTCTCAGTAACATGCAGTCTGAATCTTCGGGCCACAGTAAGGTCCGGCAGGCGGGTCTCGCCCTCACGGCGCTGGGCGTTGTGTATGGGGACATCGGCACCAGTCCGCTGTACACATTCCGGGAATGTTTCCATAGCGGTCACGCCGTGCCGGTTTCTCCCGCCAACGTCTTGGGTGTCCTCTCGCTACTGATTTGGTCGTTGATCTTAATTGTCACAATTAAGTATTTGGTTTTTGTAATGCGAGCCGATAACAAGGGTGAGGGAGGAATTTTGGCGCTGTTGGCTTTGGCGTTTCCGGAGCAGAATCGAACTTTGGTGCATGCTCGCGGCACGGCGGTTATGATTGGGGCTGGGCTCTTTGGAGCCGCTCTATTATATGGGGATGGAATGATTACACCCGCTGTCTCAATCCTGGGCGCCCTCGAAGGTTTGGACGTAGCGACTCCCGCTTTTTCACATTGGATCGTCCCTCTGGCGGTGGTCATTTTAGCCGGACTCTTCGCCGCGCAACGAGCGGGAACGGCTTCCGTGGGTCGAATTTTCGGGCCTATCATGATTATCTGGTTTATCACCATCGCCGTATTGGGCGTTCGAGGGATGCTGACCCATCCGGAGGTGGTCAACGCCCTTAATCCGAGCTACGCGGTGATGTTTCTGTACGCGAACGGTTGGATGGGTTTTAAGGTTTTGGCTTCCGTGTTTCTGGTGGTGACCGGGGGTGAGGCGTTGTATGCGGACATGGGACATTTTGGCAAACGCCCCATTCGGTATGCGTGGTTTGTCATGGTGCTGCCGTCCTTGCTCCTAAACTATTTCGGGCAAGCGGCAGTGGTCCTCGGCAATCCTGACCTAGCGGCCAATCCATTTTTCTATCTTGCTCCGCGCTGGGGACTTTATCCACTCACGGTGCTAGCGGTCCTCGCAGCGGTAATCGCCTCTCAAGCCCTTATTAGTGGCGCCTTTTCCATGACGATGCAGGGCATTCAATTGGGCTATATCCCCCGTCTGGTGATCGAACACACGAGCGAACGAGAGCGTGGCCAAATTTATCTCCCGCACGTCAACTGGGCATTGATGGTAGCGTGTCTTGGCTTGGTTCTGGGTTTTCGGACCTCCAGCGGACTGGCCGCAGCCTACGGGATTGCGGTCACGCTGACGATGATCATCACGACGCTCTTGTTTCACGTCGTCGCACGGCGGCGGTGGGGTTGGACTGTTTGGCAGTCGGGATTGATATGTGTGCCAGCACTTATTATTGAGTTTTCATTTTTTACGGCCAACGCGCTCAAGATCAAGGATGGCGGCTGGTTTCCGCTGGCGATCGGCGCCGCACTTTTTACGGCGATGACGACCTGGAAGCGGGGGCGACAATTGGTCTGGGAACGCATCCGTTCGAGTGCAATGCCGCTGGATAAATTCATCGTGGACATGGAACGACGCTCACCGCCGCGGGTAAGCGGGACGGCGGTTTATATGGCGAGCAATTCGGACGGCACGCCTCTGGCTCTTTTGCACAATTTGAAACACAACAAAGTTCTGCATAAACGAGTGGTGTTGTTGACCATTATGGTAGATGAAAGCCCTCGCGTACCCGATGCAGGACGGGTGGAGGTCGAGAAACTCGACGCCGGCTTCTGGCGCGTGCGTTCTCGCTACGGCTTTTTCGAAGAACCCGATGTCCGGAGTGTACTGCGTCGTTGTGCCGAGCATGAACTGGAATTCAAGGAGATGGAAACCACTTTTTTCTTGAGCCGCGAAACAGTGCTTCCAAGTAGTAAACCCGGCGGGATGATGGGCTGGCGAAAACGCTTATTCTCCGTCTTGAGCCGCAATTCCACCAGTGCCACCGCCTATTTTCGCCTGCCAGCCAATCGCGTCGTGGAGCTCGGCATGCAGGTGGAAATATAAAGCAACTTTAGCAGGTGATCACGGCGACCGTTCGTGCCGTTCGCCAGGGCCCCTTCGGGTCGATGGCCATCCCCCCTCAAGTTCGGCGCGCTTCGCCTTAGAATCCTACGTCTTTTTATTATATGTCTCGACTGTTTCGCCGTTGCTTTTGCTTTCTATTGCTCGTTGGATTGGGTGGGTGTCTGATGTCGCCCACGACCGATTCAGTGGCTTGGACCATCTGGCGCGACGAACGGCGTGCGGTCGTGGCTGGTACCAACGGTTGGACCACCATTGTTGGCCTTTTTTGGCTGGATGAAGGCCGCAGTTCGGTGGGGACTACGCCGGGAAGTTCGATCATCCTCGAACCCGACGCGGCCCCCCCTTCGCTCGGATATTTAATCCGCAGTAATGGCTCAGTACGCTATGAGCCGGCCGCGGGAATTTCGGCAACGATCGACCATCGGTCGATCACCAACGACGTCGAACTGATCTCCGATGTTCCGGGGCCGGCCAGTATTCTTCGGGTCGGCCGTCTCGAACTTTGGGTGATGATGCGGGGCGACCGAATCGGGCTTCGAGTGCGTGATCGAGAGGCGCTTGCCCGTCGCCAATTTCAGGGGCTCAAGTATTTTCCTTGGCGTTCGGAATGGCGATTCCACGGGCATTATGAGCTTCATCCAGCAGGAAAGACGGTCGCCATTACCGACGTCACCGGGGTCACCCAACTTGAAGCGAATCCGGGGGTGCTGGTATTTGATTATTTGGGCGTCCAATACCGATTAGAAGCCCTCACCGATCCCGAAGCGGGCGACTTATTTGTTTTATTTAAAGATACGACGAACGGCGAAACGACTTATAGCCCGGGTCGATTTATGCACGTCTCACTTCCGGACGCGGCGGGACGGGTCGTATTAGATTTCAATCGAGCCTATAATCCGCCGTGTGCCTTTACAGAGTTCGCGACTTGTCCGCGACCACCCGCGACGAATCGCCTGCCTTTTCCGGTTCCCGTTGGTGAACGAAAATATCACTAGCCCGGATCGTTTATTCCCGTTCGTCGCGACACGCCGCGAGCCGTAGCAGAAAAGGGGATGAAACGATCCGGCCTAACCCGATTGGTTACTTAACGGGTGTGACCAACGGTGCGCTCGAAGGCCCGCCACTCAATGGCAAATCCGGGATCACCTGGGGAACGGTGGGGTTGGGAACGGTCGCCTTGGCGGCCGCGACGGTCTTCGGAGTCGGCTTGACGCGGTGAGTGCTCGTCTTCGCCGGGGTCGGGCGATTTTTAGTCGAAGTCTTGCGGATGACTTTCGTTGGCGTGGGTTTCCGGGTTGGATTTCCGCGGAGTTGGTGGTGGGTGACCTTCTTTTTATGGGTCACGGCTGTCGGCTGCGGCTCACGGGTTGGCGCCGAGAGGGCCGATACGGCGGTGCTCGCGAAGACCGCCAGGGCCAGTGAATAGAAAAACGATTTCATTGGCTGCGCAGGCTGGGGAACCAATCGGCCTTGCGCAAGTAGAAGGTGACCCAGGAACGGCGAGGGACGACATCCGAGATCAAATTGCTGATCGGACGCCTGGTCGCGATGTTGCCGAATGTGTGGGTCGTACTCATTCGCGGTGTCAACGCAGCGGCAGTTACTGAAGATTCCCGCCTTTAAACCCCTAAACCCCGTTCAACGTTCAAGGCGTGGGCCCTCAAGGAGCTCCGCTTGCTTGGCACGATGCGCGACGAAGATCTGGCCGCCCAACTGAACCGCAGTCTCACCTTCGCATGAGCGAGCGGGCTCCCGCCGAAATAGAAGCTTGAGGGACAATCACCCGAATTCGGCGAGGGTCTAACGCGAACGTCGCGGACAACTGGCCGACATTGTCCCCTTCCACATGGAACGGGACTTGGTCGTCCGATCGGGCGGGGCGCAAAATAACCGATCGGCCCTGCCAATGGACCACGTCCCGAGCCGAATCAAAACGTCCGCGGGCGAGTGCTGCAAATTGAAACGGAAAACGGATGGGCGAAATACGTTGAACGACGGCTAGATCGAGGAGCCCATCGTTGCTGCGGGCATGAGGGAATACCACCCAACGGCCGCCATAAAATCGGCCGTTACCAATCATCGCGATTTGCCCCTGAGTTCGGCGCCCGTCCACTTCCGCTTCAATAAACGGGAGCGGGCCAAACAGTGTTTGCACCCCGGCCCAGACGTAAGCGAGTGGCCCCACTTTTTTCTTCAGCGCCCAGTTGACACGACCCAACGAGAGCGAATCAAGACCAGCGCCTGCCATTTGAATGAACCAACGCCGTTGAATGTCAGCGGACGTGCTGGGGCCGCCGTTCGTGAGCGGTCGACTGTCGGCTGTGCCTAGGTCTAGCGCGAGTTCGCGACCCTCCGCGAGGGTCCTCCAACTCGACGAAAAATCCGTCGGGATGCCGAGTTCCTTGGCAAAGACATTGACGGTGCCGAGCGGTAGAATCCCCAGGCGCGTGCGGCTCGGGCCCTCTGGAACCAAGGCGATGCCGTTGACCACTTCATTGACCGTGCCGTCACCGCCCGCAGCAACCACAGTGGTAAAACCCTCCGCCACCGCTTCTCGCGCCAAGAAGGTGGCCTCACCGGGGCCGCGGGTCGGCTTCAATACGACCGCACCGCTTAAGTTGCACCCCGCCACGCTGGAGCTCGCCGCCGCCGCGGTCAGTTGGACCAGGAAAGTGGTCGCCTTTTCTCCTCGGGCGGAAGGATTAAAAATGACGGCGGTCACGAGACGAGCGTTTTGATCGACAACCGTGGCGAGCACCCATTAGCGCAGGGGGACGATCAAGCGGTATTCGGGCGACCATTCGCTATTGGTGACGACTCCACGTCCGAGCCCTGGATACCAATAGTCAAATTTGTACTTGTAGGGCACGTATGTCTGGCCCGGGGGAAGCGGAACCGCCGCTTCCCAGCGATTCACCGATTGCGGCACGCGGCTCATGGGAAAGAGCCGAGCAGCGACCATGACATAAGCATCGGAATTCGCGGCGGTGGATCCGCGTCGTGGCGATTCCCATTGGACTTCAAAGGAGTAGATACTGTCGGGTTGAGCGGGCACCGTGCGCGGCGTCAAGTTGGTCGTGCCGGTGGTGCAGCCGGCGGAAAACAATGCGGCCGCCAAACCCGCCATCGACTTCCGCCCGGCGACTCGAAGGATTAAGAAGTGCTTCACAACCTTAGCCTTCGCGTTTTTCAGGGCAGTTGGCAAGCCAACGGCAGGATCGGTTGTCATGACTCGGCCGGTCCTACCATCTGTCGATTGACAATCGAAGGTGCGGGGAGCAGCGTCTTGCGTTCAAAATCTAATCGCTTCGGGTGCTTAGTTTCGCGAGCCAGCGTCTCTGGAATTTCCGTCTTCGGGATCCCGATGCCGTCATGCTAACACGATACCCGATGTTATGCTCAAGCCCAAGCCCCGGCCGACGCCACTGGGTGAGGCACCGGATTTTTAACCAAACCGACAATGAATCCCCGACGTTCACGGATTTGACCGGGGACGGACTCTCGTGTTAGGTGAGTGGCTGCCGGGTGGGAAGCCAGTGCCTAAAGGTTAGGTGGTTCTCGGCTTTCCCCAAGGCTACGTTGCCTTGGGTGTGAGCAGCGGAACTTTGGTGTGATCCGGCTTTTCCAACGTCAGGAGGCGGGTCCGTAATTGATCGGCTCGGAACAGATCCCGATCGTCGGCCCCCAGCTTTTCCTTGGCCGGATGAGCGAGTTGAAGATGAGCGGGTTGGCTGACGAGGAATAATTCGTCCACGAGACTTCGTCGGGAGGCGGGAAGCATTCCGATATCCACTCCGAGTCGGAGCAGGCTCAGCAGATTCATCGTTTCTTTGGACGAAATCGTGTGGGCGTTACTCAGCACGCCGTAGGCCCGGCCGACGTGGTTAAACAATACTTTGGGCTTTTTCTCTAAAAGACCGATCCGGGCGTTTTCCTCATGTTCAATAATCTGCTTCAACACTTTGTCTAGCCGTTCAACGATGTCCGCTTCGGCTTCACCGAGGGTCATCTGGTTAGACACTTGGAAAATGTTGCCGAGGGCTTCGGTGCCTTCGCCATAAAGACCGCGAACAGCGAGCCCGAGTTTATTGACGGCTTGAATGATTTGATTGATCTGCTCGCCCAGGACCAATCCGGGCAAATGCAACATAGCGCTCACGCGAATCCCGGTGCCCAGATTGGTAGGGCACGCGGTGAGGTAGCCATATTGCGGAGTGAAAGCGAATTCGACCTGTTCCTGGAGCGCTGAGTCCACACCATCCAGCGCGAGCCAGGATTGGCGGAGTTGCAGTCCCGGCCGGAGCGATTGCATCCGGAGATGATCTTCTTCGTTCACCATCACGGAGAGAGTCTCTTCTCGATTGAGCACCAGGCCTGAGCCCGCTGATTTAGCGGCGTGTTCCCGACTAATGAGGTGACGTTCGACCAGCACCTGCTTTTCTAATTGGGTCAGTTTTTCCATGGACTCCGCGAAGGCGTCCGAACGCATTTGGCTGAGACCGCGGACGGCTGGAACGAGGAGTTCGTAGGCTTTGATGCGGTCGACCTTCTTGGCGTGCGTGGGAAAAGGGACTTGGCGCAGATTACGAGCGAGGCGAACCCGACTCGAGAGAACGATTTTGTCGTGGGGTCCAATCCGACTGCAGGCTTCGGCGGGTGAGATGAGAAAATCAAGGACGCTCATAGGTTGGCCCGAGGGGGCTGATGGCGGTTTCACGGGGAAGCTTTAGCGGCACGAATTTCGTCGCGGAGTTTAGCGGCGACCTCGAAGTGTTCGCTCGCTATGGCCGCTTTAAGCTGTTGCTCCAGCTGTTCCAGCAGCGCGCCTGTTTCAACGAGTCGTTTGACAGAGGGCGGCATTTTTCCGCGGTGCAGGGTGCCTTTGTGCATGCCTTTGAGCATGCCGGCCAAACCTTCCGCAAAAATCTGGTAACATTCAGAACAGCCGAGTCGAGCGGTCTTTTTGAAATCACCTTGGGCAAAACCACAATTCGGGCAGCGCAACTCGCCTTTGCCGGTTTCTTCGGTCGCCTGCTCTAATTCCTTGGCGGCGCCCAGGCCCAGCAACAGGTCAGCGAGCGAAAAAGAAGTCGGATCGTTGAGCTGCTTGTCCTTCGCGCACTGGTCGCAAATATCGACCTTCTTCATCTGATTCTCGATGATTTGAGTCAGATGAACGGTCGCTTCGCGTTGTTTACAGAGCTGGCAAGTCATAGCCTTCGCACCCACAGCCTAGCCGCAGACCCGTCGTTAGCAAAGCTCGAACGAATATCTGTACGGCCGTTGATCTGACTTCGGCTAGGGCCTCGCGACAAGACCACTTTACTGCGCCGGACATGGGGGGTTGCAAGTCATCAAACTCCGGCTCGCTGATCCAGCGAAAGGCATGATTTTCAGCCGAGACAATATTCTCGGAGAGTGACCCAACTTGGACGAGGAGAATTGGGCTCCAGCCTGTCATTTTCTTATTTCCGTCCTACGACAGTTAAGTCCCGATGGATGGCGGAATTGACGTTTTCACACTCGATTCGGTTTGCGGAATCGGGCTGCGTTAGCGACACAAGCGGAGCCCGGTCGAGAGATCCGGACATATTGCACATGAACCTTCTCCGTTTTTTTCGCCCGGCACACTCCGCGCTTGCTGCGGGGGCAACGAGCGTGGTGCTGGGTCAAACCCCCGTGATCGATCTTCAACCGGAACCGATCACGACCTACACCGGCTACGAAGCCCATTTTGCGGTCCACGCGACGCCAACCGACCCGCCTCTCGCCTATCGTTGGTATCTGAACGGGGTCGGAGTTCTCCCAGGCACTTTGACGAATGTTTTTGGCGCTACGAATGCCCATCTTAATCTGACGGGACTGACCACTAAAAACTCCGGCGGATATTCGGTGGTTGTGTCCAACCGCAGCGGAGCGGTGACGAGCGCCATCGTTAATTTGGTCGTTCAAGTTCCGCCCGTGCCGGGAGTGCGTTTTGGCGAGTTTGATTCGGGTGTTACCACGGCGTCGATTCCGATCACTTATCTCAGCCAAGGACACGAGACCAACGTGACCTTTTCGGTGGAATACGCGAACGGAGTGTTGGTAAATCCCCGTTTTGTACCCGCCCTCGCACAGCCCCTCCCGATACCGCCGGCCGGTCAACAATTTGGCCAAGCGGCCGATGCGACGCTGACCACCCGACTCCCCGATTCTGATGCAATGGGGCAGATAGGGATTGGACTCAAACTAGAAAATGGGGTGGTCTACCCAGCGGGCTCACAATTGTTGGGCCAGATCGAATGGGACGTGGTCGCTGATCGATCTGCCTTTGAAGGCCAACTCCTTTTCACGAATACGCCGTATGCCGCTCAAGCAAGCCAATTGGCTCCGGGCACCAATGTGGTGCTGACGTTGGCGCAAGCGCCCCCGGTATTAGTCGGCGCGGCCGTCGTGCCGCGACTCAATCGGCAATCTGGCCTTTTTCTCCAAGCGCTCCAAATCTCTAACCCAGGCGGTCTCCCGTTGACCAATGCCTTGCTGACGATCTCTCAACTTCCAGTAGATTCGCTGAACCAACAAATCACCGTCTACAATTCTCTCTCACCTCAAGGTTCCAATACTCTCGTCCGCCTCGGCCAGTTGGATCCCGGTGTCACCAAAACCTTCACCTTGGAATACTTTGTTTCAGATCATACGTTCTGGACGACCAATAATAGCTTGCCGTTATTGACGACGAGTTACAGTCTTTTGCCGACGAACAGGATTCCTGCTGGGGTCCCAATTACACTGCTGAACAAGATTCGGAGCGTAGATTATACCCATGCAGCGTTTACTGGAATCGCTATTGATTTCGCAACTCTCACTAACCGATCCTACTATATCGAGTATTCAGAGCAGCCAAATTTTAACCAAACGAATCAAGTCCGTCTGGTGCGCCCGCCCGTCGCGGGCACGGGTAGCCATCTTCAATGGATCGACAATGGACCCCCTAAAACCGAGTCGCCGCCCAACGAGTCCACGGTCCGCTTTTACCGCGTACTCGAAGTCCGCTAAGGCACGCAATTTCCAAAGGAACTAAACTGCCATGAATTCATTTTCTCCTCCGCGACCGACGGCGAAGTTCGCACCGCTGTTCCAGCCGACCCCGTTAACCAAACGGACGTCGTCCCGGTTGGCTCAACTCGTTTTTGGAGTCATCGCTACTGGAATAGGTCCGGTGGTTTTGGCTCAAGTGCCAGGTCAGCTCGAAGAACTTTCGCCCGACACCGGTTGGTTTCTACGCCTCGGCGGCTACGTCCGTACGGGGGTCAAGATGTCGCTTCGAGATCACTTGATCCCTACGGGCGCGTTGGGCGATGCAACCGTGGGTTATACCTATGACAATGGCTTTGTGAAGCCCGATGCCTCGGGGCATCCGTCGGATACTTGGAATTGGGGCTATACCGGGACCAGTCCCGAGAGTTATACCGCCGGGTCCCAGTACACCCAGGGAGGGAACACGCTCCGTTTTCAACAGGTGGCCAATGCGCCGCGGGTTGGCACGGTGGAGATGGGCAGTCAGAATCTCTTCGGCGGGCAATTCACGGGCGGATTTGAAGTCTCTCGCTTTAAGATTCGGAAAACGGAGGTGAAATTTGGTTTTGAGGCGGGCTACGCCTATTCCACAATATCAAGTAGTGCCACCCGTTCGGCACACTCCGAAAACGCTACCCTGACCACCGATACCTATTCGCTCATCGATCCGTTGGATGGGACGCTCTTGTTTCCGTCGGCGAGTCCCTATCTCGGAAACTCCGACGGCCCCGGGTTGATTTTGTCCCGAAATCCCAGCGAGCATTCCTCCGTCCTCAGTTCTGGCACAGCGACACTGGACGCTCGCATGAAGGCCAGCATCCACACGTTGCGCGTGGGTCCTTGGTTTGAGCTTCCCATTGCCAAACGGACAAGCCTGGGGTTTAGCTTTGGCTATGCGACGGCGTTGGTCGACGCTAATTTGCAATTGCGCGAAAGTACGACTTATACCGACGCGTCCATTCCCAGGCAGGTCTATCCCGACCAGAACTTTCGCCGCAGTTCCTGGGTGCCCGGAGCGTATGGTCAGCTCCGGGCAACCTACCTGTTTACCGAGCACCTCGGCGCCTACGTCGGCGCGGAGGTGCAGTGGAGCAAGAACCTGCAATACACCGTTCGCAGTCGGGAGGCAGACATTAAATTTGGCGCAACGTTAGGTGGCGCTCTCGGTCTGACCTTGAGCTTCTAAACCTGTGAATCCGCGCCCACAAACCCCTCCTCGATCATTCCTTGGGTACTTGGTGACGGGCGCGGTTGGGGTGGCGGTCGTCGTTTTGGCTGGCTGTCAGACCGCCCGCCGGTCGCCCACCGCCCCACCGCCCCGGGTTCAACCGTTGGATGCTTCGGTTGGTCGCGTGGTATCCATCAATCCGCGCCTAGGTTTTGTCGTCCTCGATTTTACCCTGAGCCGCCCTCCGCTACCTGGTGATCGCCTCGAAGTGAGCCGAGCTGGAACGGTCGTCGGCCAACTCAAAGTCGGGTTTCATCAACGGGGGGCAACCTTGGTGGCGGATATCCTCAGCGGGGCTCCAGAAGTGGGTGATGAGGTGCGGCCCGTGGAAAAGACCGCTGTCGGGACATCCGAGGCGATACCGAATTAGCCCACAACTCCGGGAGGACGCAGCTCCGGTGTAGGTGATGCGTGCGTATCGCGGTTTACGATGACCACGGGATGTTGCACGTTGCCATCGGGGGTTGCCGCGTTCCGGCGCGACCAGCCATGGCCCTCAGTTCTGGTCGAGGATCAGCTCCTACCGCGTCCGGACCAACCGGAGGTCGACGCCCTCTGCAATCGATGGGCTTAATAGTAGTAGGCGGTATCCGCGCTTGGACCTCCCGTGGCTCGTTTCTTAATGGCTGATTTTGGGCGGACGACCACGCTGCCGTCTGCTTGCCCAACGGGCTGATCGGGCGTCAAGGCAAAGGCTAAGAACGGCTTACTGACATTCCCAGCATCAAATTTTCCAAGGTGTCCGACGTCCCAAATCTTAGTCCCGGGCGTGTCACTGACGCGATGGGTGACAAACGCTTTGTTGGAATCACAGTCGACCGCTTTCTGAGGCCAAGCAGGCTCACGATCAGTGGCATTGGGATCCGTGCTTCCACTCAAGGAAACAAACTTCATCCCGGGAAAATTCGCCAGCCACATGTACGGAGTGTAAACGTTCGCCGCGGGCGTATCCCACCCCCCGTAATCGCGGGTCGATTTGTCAGCGTAGTTGGTCATGCTCGCATAATTCAACCATAGGCGGCCGAATGATTTTGCCGTTATCGGGCAAATCAAGATCGTCGTGTTAGGCACGTAGCGCCCACGCATAACGTCGACGATACTGTCCTTCTTACCCCCGGTGCGGTGGTAGTCCGGACTACTGTCGTCGTGGTTTGGAAACAGCCCAGTATGATCGTCGGCATACAGGATTTGGCTGAGGTACTGCTGACGAATGTTATTGACGCAATAAATCCGACTCCCTTGGTACTTCGACTTGGCCAACGCTGGCAGCAACATGCTGGCCAGAATTGCAATGATGGCGATCACCACCAGGAGTTCGATTAATGTGAAGCCCAAGCCATTGGTTGAGCGTCGTCGTCCAGAGTCCGTCGCTCGCGGGAGAAAATGTTTTAGGCACCGCCCAGCAGCGGGGCGGCGGCCGGAAAAGCCGACGTTTGCGAGAATTCTTGGTGACGATACCCGAAGAAGAGTTTTACTTTGATCTGGTCTCACCTGCCCACGCTGTCGCTTAGGTTGAAAGGAGTCAAGCCTGCATCACCCCAGATTCCGTTTGCCGCGAGGAGGTTCGTAGAGTCGTCTCCGTGGCTTACTTAGCGGCTGCTTGATCTTTTGCGGTCAACGCGAGTGCGACCGCCTCGGTGAGTTGACGGGCGAGATACGGTTTGGGCAGGTAGTTAGTTCCCACCTGTAAATGCAATTGACCACTGAACAGATCGGCGCTGTAACCGCTGCAAAAGAGCACTTTGCTTTCCGGACGTTCCGCACGAAATCGCTCGGCCACATCCGCACCCGAGAGACCACCGGGCATGACCATATCGGTCAGCAACAAATCGATGTGTCCGGCGTGGGTTTGCCAAGCTGACACAGCCTGTTGACCGTCTTGGGCTTCAATTACTTGATAACCCGCTTTCTCCAGAACACACCGTGCGAGCAATCGGACCGCCGCGTCATCCTCCACCAATAAGATGACGTCATGACGTTGACGCCGCAAAATGGGGGCGGTCGCCAGTGCCTGACTTGTTTCTACTCGATTCGTCACTGGCTGAAAAATGCGGAAGGTGGTTCCGCGGCCCAGGGCGCTTTCGACCTCAATCCATCCCTCATGTTGCTGGACAATGCCGTGCACGGTCGACAACCCCATTCCCGTTCCTTTCCCCACTTCTTTAGTGGTGAAAAATGGGTCAAAAATGTGGGCTATGGTCTCCGTCGACATGCCTGTTCCAGTATCGGCAATCGACAAGTGCACAAATGGACCCACGCGTGCCTCCGGATGGCGAGACGTTTGCTCCGGCGTTACGTTTACGGTTTCGACTTGGATGGTGATCATTCCACCCTGCGGCATGGCGTCCCGCGCGTTCACCACGAGATTCACCACGATCTGCTCGAGGTTACAGAGGTCCGCAAAAACACAGGGTAGCCGGTCGGTGTATTGGCATCGGATTTCAATATTCTTCGGTATTAACCGGAGCAGCATCGATTCCAAGTTCTTGACCACTTCGCTCAAGACCACCGGCCGCTTTAGCATGACCTGTTTGCGGCTGAAGGCGAGCAGCTGCCGCGTCAAAGCCGCTGCCCGCGCACCGGCTGCCTGGACTTCGCGCAAGGACCATTCAATCTCGCTATCGAGCTTGGTCTTTTCCAATTGTAAACTGGTATGACCTTCGACCACGGTGAGCAGATTATTGAAATCGTGAGCGACCCCCGCGGCGAGTTGCCCAATCGACTCCAATTTTTGGGACTGGCGCAATTGGGCTTCTAGCTTCTGCTGTTCAAAGATGTCCTGAACCACGGCTAAAAGATGCGGTCCAGTCGCAAGTTCAAAACGTTCGATCCACAGCAAGGCCGCGCGTTCCTCGCCCGTTCGGCTGATCAATCGGCAGGGTCGTTGTCGCACGGCTAATCCCGACGCCAATTGTTCCAGTACTTCAATTCTGGATTCAAGATCCAAGCCCACACCGGCCTTCCAAAATGGCCGTCCCCGCAGCTCTTGGCTGGCAAATCCAGTTGCCCGGAGAAAAGCCAGATTGAACTCGGTGCAGGTATAGTCGGTCAACTGGACCATGGCGACCGGCAGCGGGCTTGCATCAAAGGCTTTGGAAAGTCGGTCCTCGGAAGCTTTGAGAGCCTGGTCCGCAAGTTCGCGCTCGGCCATCTCCTGCCGCAGGTGAACGTTGTTTTTCTGAAGCTCTTGGGTCCGTTCGTCCACGAGGCGATTCAGGTCTCCCAATTTATGCTGAGCCTGTCGCGTGATGATCCATTTTTCGCTCAATGCGTGCGCCAGCTGTAGGACCTCGATATGATCGAACGGTTTCTTCAGAATCACCAAACGATCCGTCTTGCCCAATCGCGCGATCATTCCTTGCCAAGAATAATCCGAGTAGGCCGTGCAAATCACGACCTGAATCGAGGCGTCGATCTCCCAAATCCGGGTAACCGTCTCCACTCCATCCCAACCTGGAGGCATTCGCACATCGACAAACGCCAGCGAATAGGGGCGCCCTTCCGCCAAGGCACGTTCTACCATCTCCCAGCCAGCTTGCCCTTGGTAGGCTGAATCGATTTCAAATTCTGCAGCGGCGGTGGCGGACCCGCTGGGTCCAAAAAATTCGGCAATCGCGTCGTCGAGAACTGGGTTGGCCAGCGATATGGGACCGAGGACTTTCCGAAAATCAGAGTGGATCTCCGGGTTGTCGTCGATCAAAAGAATCCGGTTCTTACCGGTCGCGACGGCAGGTAGGGACATGACAAAAGGTCGGCCTGTGCGCAACCAGTGCGGGTGCAAATAGCATCCACCCGAACCCCGTTTTAGCCCCCAGAGTGAGCTAATCCGTGATGCTCCCCAAACCGATCCATGAAACCTATCAGCGAGTTGCGGTCTGCCCTAAAGAAAAAAAGGCGGAGAACCCAAACTCTCGACCTCGGGAAACGATTTGTTCGCGGCGTTGCTGACCAGAAATAGCTAAGAGCTCCGTTGGTCGACGCCGATCCCGAAAGAATGTGACGGTCTGTCCAACCTTCTGGAGACGCGCTGCTAGGCTCCATTGTGGGTTCGCGGCGATCAGTCTTGGGTGGGGCACCACCAGCGCAGCAATCGCTGGCGATCCCACTACACCCAACGGAGCCCATACAGGGTGTGAGACAAATTTGTAACCGCGGCGAAGTCGGTTGTGGATTACGCGGTGAGGCTGTGGGGAAACTGTTTGGAATCGTTGATTTGATCCCAACACT